>NZ_JCAMOT010000046.1:0-57127 GCF_059512425.1 Bradyrhizobium sp. Leo78 | reverse complement strand
ATTTGTTTGCAAATCAATGAGCAAATCATCTCATCATCGAGCACAATCCGGGAAGGCGGCCTTCACCGAGGGCTTACGATGATGGGGAGACCGGTCGCCTCCAATCGAACCGCAATATCGAGAAAATCCGCGTGCAGCACCGGGAGTACAAGAACGTCTTTTGGACGTATCGGTCGGACGGCTCCTGGGTAAGAGCTCGCTACGCGGAGGGTCTACATAAGATAGTTCCTTACGATCGTTTCGACGTAACGGAGCTAGTCTATTTGTCGTGAATGCCGAGAAATACTGCCGTCTGGACGACCGTCACTACCAATAACCAATCCCAAGCAACTGATAGGCGCGTCGCTCAATCTGCCTGATCTTCGATTTCGCGTCGAAGCTCGTCCAGACGCTTTCCCTTGTAAGTCCAGGCCCAGGGTCCTGAGACTGAAGGCCATTCATCCCCAAGTGCAGTGTGTGCCTGGAGGGCCGCATCTGACAAAGAAGTAACATCGCCCCTAAAGTTGACCTGATTGCCCTCATCTACGGTGGTGCAAATGATGGTTGGGTCTTTGTAAAGCTGCAGCTCAGTACCCGGCTTGATTCCTATCATCGAGAGGCGGAACTTGCTCCGCCGTTTTGCCGCCTCAACTTCGGCCTTAACCTCGTTGGTTTCGAATATCTCATCGCCCAACTTGATTTCCCTGATCGCCGCAAGAAGCAATGCGGCTCGTGCGCGCTCCGGTGCAAGGCGGAAGAACTCGCGTCCCTTACTTACGCGATGATCGCCGAAAGCTTCCTGCAAATTGCCTTCTACGAAGGTTCCGTTCGCGACTTCGCACGCATAGAAGAGTTCGAATGGAAGCGGTACACCAGTAGAATATAATTGACGAACACGTATCGCCAGATCGCCGTTCGTGCGCCCGATCTTGATAAGACCAGGCATAGCTTCATTGATTAAGATGTAGACGATTTCGGTCATTGAAAGCACTTGAGATCGAGAAGCAGAGCGAAGATCCTAGTTCGAACTACAATCTAAACAATCATTGCTCTACTGCACAAGCAAACGAGGGGATTTGCAATTGAAGCGTTCCTATATAAGAAAACCGCCGCATTAGGGCTGCCAGCTAAGAAGCCGCTAAGCACCTAGCTTCAACAATACCCGTCTGATATTCGCAGCCAGTAACTAGAGATTGGAATTGTTGATGAGCAAACTCCTCTTGCGCCTCACCTCGCCCAACCTCCTCCTCGCCGCCTTCCTCTCCGCGGCCGCAATCTCCCCCACCCTCGCCGCAGAGGAACCCGATTCGCCCAAAGGCGCCACCGTCACCGTCCTCAAAGCCTCGAAAACCTGCTTCGGCAATATCGTCGAAGTCTCCGGGATCATCATGCCGCGGGAGGAAACGCAGGTGCGGCCCGAACGGTTCGGGCTGAAGGTGGCGGAGGTGATGGCGGATCCGGGGGATAATGTTACCGCGGGGCAGCAGTTGGCGCGGCTGAACCTGCCGGAGGGCGGGCAGCTCAACATCACCGCGCCGGTGGCGGGGACGATCTCGGCCTCGAGCGCGATCGTCGGCACGATCGCCGGCGGCAAAGGCGAGGCGCTGTTCTCGATCATCGCGCGCAACGAATTCGACCTGATCGGCATGGTGCCGACGCGTGACCTCGGCAAGCTGCAGCCGAACCAGACGGCATCGATCAAGGTGATCGGCGCCGGCGACATGGACGGCAAGGTGCGGCGGGTGGCGCCGACGGTGGAGCCGAACAGCCAGCTCGGCCAGGTCGTCGTCGGCATCAACGCGCCGCGGCGGCTATTGGTGAATTCATCCGGCCGCGCGCAGATCAAGACCGGGCAGAGCTGCGGCGTCGCGGTGCCGCTGACCGCGATCCTCTATGGCACCGCCGGCACCGTGGTGCAGGTGATCAAGCGCGACCGCGTCGAGACGCGGCGGGTGGAGACCGGGCTGATGCAGGCCGGACAGGTCGAGATCCGCGAGGGCGTGCAGGAAGGCGACATCGTGGTGGCGCGCGCGGGGGCCCTGCTGCGCGAGGGCGACCCGGTGCGGCCGGTGATGGCGAGCGCGGAGGGGAAGTGAGAAGCGGGTGGTGAGGGTCGTGGTCCCCTGAGAGAGCGGGACCCCTCACCCGGATTGCATCTGGCGATGCAATCCGGCCTCTCCCCACGGGAGAGGCGTTCTTCAATTCGTGAAGCTGGTGTTCGTGGAGACAGGATCCCCACCCGGTTTGCGCGTGATCGCGCAAACCGACCTCCCCTTTTCAAGGGGAGGTGGAGGATGTGGCGGCTAGCCGCCGAGGCGGATGTCTTCCAGCAGCGACGACGACACCGACGGGACCTGCTCGCCTTCGCTGGCGCGGGAGATCGAGACGCGGGTCTTGTTGAAGGCGGACTCGATGCCGCCCTGGGTCTTGAGGTTATTCAGGAGTTCGGAGACCAGCACGCTGTTGGTGGCCTTGGATTCCTCGGTGACCTTGCCGGGCGTCGCCGATGATATCACCAGCGTGTTCTCGGGCGGGCTGATCGGGGCGAGGCCGTGGCTGTAGGAGCGGAAGCGGCGCTCATAGGGATTGCGGCGGGAGGCATCCAGCACTACGAGCTTGGCCTTGGCGCCCTTCTCGTCCATCGCGGCCAGCACGTGCTCGACGCTGAGGCCATCGCGGCGGACATCGCCTTCCTTCCAGATCGCGGCATCGACCGGGAGCATGAAGCTCTCGCGGCCGGCCTGCACGCCGAAGCCGCCGAAGAACAGCATCACCACGGTATCCGGCCCGACCTTGGCCTTCAGGCGCTCGACGGCGCGGCTCATGTCGTCCTTGGTCGCGTCCTCGACGACGTCGACATCGAAGCCGTTTTGGCGCAGCGCCGCGCCCAACTCACGGGCGTCGTTGATCGGCTGCTGCAGCGGGTGGTTGGCGTCGGGATAATGGCCGTTGCCGATGATCAGCGCGACGCGGGACGCCTGCACGGGCACGACGCCCTGCTCGGTCGCGACCATCTTGGGCGCTTCCAGCGGCCGCTTATTCAGCGCGGCATGCGCACCAATCGCCAGCGACACCATCGCAACATAGGCGGCGACGACGGTGAGCGTGCGGCGGGAAAGGGAGAGCTGCCTGAGCTTCATGCGTTTCGGATCCCAATCGTTGACCAAGGCGCGACTGTGTAGTCGCGTCAAAGCCGTCTGTGGTTGTAGGGGTTGCCTGATCGAGTGCCGTCAGATTGTGCGCAATTTGCGGCACCGCAACACAGAAACCCTTAACCTGCGAAGCCTTCCGGGGCAACCTGATTCGGTTTTTCGGCCTTATCCGTAATGCGCCGGGGTCAAACTTGTGCCAAAACGCGGCGGCGTATGTGATATCGATCACATTTGTGTTTCCCTCGATTTTGTGCTGCGATTCAAAGGTTTGCAGGGGGCTTCTGGGTGGGGCCTCCTTGGATTGCGCAGGATTTTTCGGCCGCAGCCGGGTTCCCAGCTGTTCCGGATCGTGCGTGCCAGAAAGGGGTGGCATGGGTTTTCATGACATTGCCGGGGCGGTCTGCCGATCGCTCACGGTCCGTAAGGACGGGCCGTCGCTTTACGACGTCTGCGATCCGCTCCTGCTGAAATATCGCGGCGGGGATGCGCATTTGGGAAAATTCTACCGGACCGCGATCGGCAATCCCGCGCTGCGCGGCCTGCTCCGGCGCACCGGCCTGCCGGCGTTGCGCGATAACGCGCGGCTCGGCGCGCTGCAGACCGCCTTGAGAGAGGCGCGCGATGCCGAGGCGCCGGACTGGGCGGCGATCGGCGCGCCTGTGGCTGCGCTGATGGAAGGTATCGACGTGCGGCATCCGCTGCCCGCGGCGGCGGCGCCTGCGCGCGCGCCCGCGGCGGCCGAGATCGAGCGGGTCATCCGGGCCTGTGGCGCGCATCTGTTGCGCGCTTACGCGAAGAACGGCTTCATCCCGACCTATGCGGCGTTCAACCTGATCGGCGATGCCGACATGGGCGGGCGCGAACTTCTGATGGCGCTGACCGGGCTGAACTCGCGCGGCTACAAGAACTCGACTTTGCTGTTCAACCTCGCGCGCATCTACATCGCGCATTCGCCGGCGCGCGCGCTGATCAACCCGCCCTGGCGCGGGATCGCCGAGCCGATGTGGCAGCCGATGCAGATCCGCCATCGCTCGGCCTATTACGATGCGTTCTTCACCGAGGCGCTGCTCAGCTTTGTCGAGACCGGGCTTGCGTCCGGCGCGGAGACCAGCGCCGCGCGCGGGGCGATCGCCGACATGGTCGACTTCTGCTTGCGGATCAGCGCCGAGGAGGTGCCCTCGCATGACGGCTCGACCGTGAACGTGATCACGGCGCTGGCGCCATTGCCGCATCCGCGCTTCTCGCGCTTCTTCGCCCAGATCAAGCAGGATCTCGGCTTCGGCATCTATGTGCCTGATTGCGACACCACCGCCTGCTCGTTCTCCGCGGCGACGCAGGCCGGCAGCGATCATCCGATCCTCAAGCAGCCGCTGCTCGATTTCTATCGCGGCTACCAGGTGCGGAGCGGGGCGAACGAGCCGCGCGTCACCGTGCCGCTCAACGACAATATCGATTACGAAGGCGGCGTCGTCACCTGGATCGACAATCTCGCCGGTGATCGTCCCTACGGCAACGACCTCGATCCGACGCTCAATCTCGACATCCTCGAGGTCAGCTTCCGTAACCTCAAGCGCTGGCGGATTCTGGAGACGCCGCAGCGATTGGAGACGGTGCAGCGCATCATCGACTTCCAGCGGCGGCTGGTGGAAAGCGGCGCGTTCAGGAAGCCGCGCTCGCATATCTATTATTTGCCGGAGCTTTACTGCGCCTATTTCGGCCGCTGCTACGCCGCGTTCATCGCGCTTCCCTCGGCGGCGCAGCGCGTGATCGATCCAAGTGGGGCGTTCGCGATGATCCGCGCGCAGGTGCTGCTCTACGTCCAGCAGGAATTGATTGCGCATGAGATGAACGCGTTCGACGCCGCGCTGGCGCTGATGGCGCTGGCGCATCTCGGCGCCGAGGTCGGGACCTTCACGCCGGCGCTGCACTGCATCGTCGCGAGCTTCGGCGAAGGCGGCCGGCGTTCCCCATACAAGGCCTATGAGTGGAACAAGATGAAGACGCCGACGCGGATCCTGGTCGGCGGCCCCGAGGTGACCTCGGCCTTCGTGCTGATGGCGCTGGCGCTGGCGCGGCGGGCAATGACGCGAAGTTGAAAAGACTGCGGCGTTCGCGCTACTGGTTTGCCTGCCCGAATCTCCGCACAATTGCTCGCCAATCCGTGAACCTGCCGATGCGATCGCTGCTCCTCACCGCCGCCCTCCTGCTGTTGCCCGCGCTGGCGCAGGCCGCAGACATCACCGGCGTGCCGAAAATCCGCGAGGGCGACCAGATCCAGATCGGCTCCGCCCGCATCCGTCTCGGCGGCATCGACGCGCCCTCCACCGACCAGCTCTGCCTCAACACCATGGGCGAGCGTTGGACCTGCGGGATCGCCGCGCGCGACGAACTGATCAAGCATGCCGGCGGCAAGAGCTGGACCTGCCATACCCGCGGCACGACCGACCGCCGCGGCCGCACCCTGGCGCGCTGCGAGGTCGAGGGGCAGGACGTCCAGAGATGGCTGGTGGCCAACGGCTGGGCGCTGGCCTATACGCGCGCGTCGCACGACTATGAGGCCGACGAGAAAGCCGCGCGCGAAGCCAAGGCCGGCATGTGGCAGGGCGCCTTCATCGCGCCCTGGGACTGGCGCATCCGCAATAAGAAGACGCCGATCCTCGGCGCCGTGAAGCCGCCGGAGAACGCCCGCAACATCCTGCTCGCGTCCGCCTCCGGCCCGGTCGCGCCCTCGCCCGACTGCACCATCAAGGGCAATGTCAACACCTCGGGCGAATGCATCTATCACACGCCGCAAAGCCGCTGGTACGCCAAGATCCAGATGAAGATCGCCAAGGGCACGCGCTGGTTCTGCTCGGTCGAGGAAGCAGAAGCCGCCGGCTGCCGCGAGACAAGGCGCTGAACAATCTCTAAACTGCCTGCGCAACCTCGGTTCGAGAGCGCGGCACGGTGACAGAGCTCGACGACAAGGCGCAACCTTCGGCGCGGCGGCGACGAGTCCGGCGCATCCAATTGCTGCTGGTCTTGATACTCGCAGTCTACGGCCTCGCCGCCTATCTGCTGCTGCCGGCATTGTGGACCCATCACGAGCACCAGAAGGGCCTCGCCAACCTGCCGATGGTGACGCGCACCGCGCAGGGGATTCCCGGCGATCCCATGAATATCGGATTGATCGGCGACAAGTACGACGTGGTCTGCGCCATGCACGCCGCCGGCTGGTATCCCGCCGATCTGATCACGCTGAAATCATCGATCGAGATCGTCGGCAGCGTGCTGCTCGACCGCCCCTATCGCGACGCGCCGGTCAGCAATCTCTTCTATCTCGGCCGCCGCGAGGACCTCGCCTTCGAGAAGCCGATCGGAAACAGCGCCGATCG
This sequence comes from Bradyrhizobium sp. Leo78, assembly GCF_059512425.1. NCBI lineage: Bacteria > Pseudomonadati > Pseudomonadota > Alphaproteobacteria > Hyphomicrobiales > Nitrobacteraceae > Bradyrhizobium > Bradyrhizobium sp. Leo78. The sequence goes on along the minus strand of NZ_JCAMOT010000046.1, from coordinate 50,622 downwards.
CCGCAACCATGTCCGCTACTGGCAGGTGCTCGACAAGGGCGAGGAGGGCCGCCCGGTGTGGCTCGGCGCCGCCACGCAAGATCGCAGCGTCGGCGTCAGCCATTACACCGGCGCGATCACGCATCACATCGGTCCCGACCTCGATGCCGAGCGGGCCCTGCTCACGGCCGACCTGGAAAACGCCCGCATGGTCACCGCGAAATATCAGGTCACCGGCATCGGCCCGACAATCGCGGGCCGCAATGGCGGCGGCGACCTCTATTACACCGATGGCGAGATCTGGATCCTGCGGCTGGTGGAAGCATGCAAGCCGCGCGATGGCCCGGCAACGACGATCCCGAGCCCGCCTGCGATCGAGATCAAGGATCAGATCTGGCATGCCGTCGCCGACGCGATCGGAAAATAACGCCTCTGTGGGTTGAAATTTTCAGCCAATCCCTGCATCCACGTGTGCGAGACAGATCAAGCAGGAACCGAACAATGACCGTTCGCGCGGGCCGGGAATTTCTGGCCATCCCCGGACCGACCACGATGCCCGATGAGGTGCTGCAGGCGATGCATCGCCCGGCGCTCGATATCTATTCGGCGGAGATGGTCGAACTGACCGAGAGCCTGTTGCGCGATCTCTCAAAACTGTTCGCCACCAAAGGCAAATCCTACATCTATATCGCCAACGGCCATGGCGCCTGGGAGGCGACGCTCTCGAACGTGCTGTCGCGCGGCGACAAGGTGCTGGTGCTCGAGAGCGGGCGCTTCGCCATCGGCTGGGGCCAAGCCGCGTCCGCAATGGGCGCCGAGGTCGAAGTGTTGAGGGGCGACTGGCGCCGCGCGATCCGGCCCGCGGAAGTCGAAGACCGGCTGCGGCGCGACAGGGAGCACACGATCAAGGCGATCCTCGCCGTGCAGGTCGACACCGCCTCCGGCGCCTATAACGACATCGAGGCGATCGGCAAGGCGATCAAGGCGAGCGGCCATCCGGCGCTGTTCATGGTCGATACCGTGGCTTCGCTCGGCTGCATGCCGTTTGAGATGGACGCCTGGGGCATCGACGTCGCGATGTCCGGCTCGCAAAAGGGCCTGATGACGCCGCCGGGTCTCGGCTTCGTCGCGGCGAATGCGCGCGCGCAGGAGGTGCACAAGCGCGCCGATTTGCGCACGCCCTATTGGGACTGGACCGAACGCGAGGGCACCGAGCACTATCGCAAATATGCCGGCACCGCGCCGGTGCATCTGTTGTTCGCGCTGCGCAAGGCGATCGACATGCTGACGGCCGAGGGACTGCAGAATGCGCATCTGCGCCATCGCCTGCTTGCCGAAGCGGTGCGGCGTGCGGTTGCGGTATGGGCAGAGGGCCAGGTGCTCGGCTTCAACATCACCAAACCCGCCGAGCGTTCGAACACGGTGACGACAGTCACCATGAACGGCCATGACCCGGCGGCGCTGCAGCGCTACTGCAAAGAGAAATGCGGCGTCGTGCTCGGCACCGGCATTGGCGATCTGCAGGGCCAGGCCTTCCGGATCGCCCATATGGGCCATGTGAACGCGCCGATGATCCTGGGCACACTCGGCGTGGTCGAGGTCGCGCTCAACGCGCTCGGCATTCCCCACGGCAAGGGTGGAACCGAGGCCGCGATTGAATGGCTCGGTGAAAGCGTGCGCGCCTGACCGCATCTGGCAATCCACCCATTCGAACCGATATATGTCTCGATGACATCTCGTTCCGACGGTGGTCGTCATTGCCGGGCTCGACCCGGCAATCCATCATCTTGCGAAAAACGCCTTTCTTTGATGGATGCGCGGGTCAAGACCGCGCATGACGAGCGAACAAGACCACGGAACCGAAAGACCATACGAGGACCGAGTGGACCAATCCGCCACCAAGAAACCTGCCCACCCCGCGCCCGTTGCGCCGCGACGGCCGCACTCCTTCACCCGGCACGGCATCACCGTGTCAGACGATTACGGCTGGCTGAAGGATCCGAAATGGCAGGAGGTGCTGCGCGATCCTTCGATCCTTGATCCTGACATCAGGAGCTATCTCGAAGCCGAGAACAGCTATACCGAGAGCCTGCTCGGCCACACCGCACCGTTGCAGAAGAAGCTGGTTGCGGAGATGCGCGGGCGGATCAAGGAAGACGATTCCAGCGTCCCCTCGCCCGACGGCCCGTTCGCCTATTTCCGCAAATTCCGCGAGGGCGGACAGCACGAGATGTTCGGCCGCATGCCGCGCGACGGCGGCGAGGCGCATGTCGTGCTCGATGGCGACGAGCTGGCGAAAGCCACCGAATATTTCAGATTCGGCGGCAGCCGGCATTCGCCCGACCACAGGCTGCATGCCTGGAGCGCCGACACCAAGGGCTCGGAATATTTCTCGATCCGCGTGCGCGACTGGGCAAGCGGCGCCGATCTCGACGACCTCGTCGAGGAGACCGATGGCGGTGTGGTCTGGAGCGCGGACGCGAAGAGCTTCTTCTACGTCAAGCTCGACGACAACCACCGCCCGATGCAGGTCTGGCGCCATCGTCTCGGCACCAAACAGGCCGACGACGTGCTGGTCTATGAAGAGCAGGATTCCGGCTGGTTCACCCATCTGCATGAGAGCGCGAGCGGGCGCTTCTGCGTGATCGCGGGCGGCGACCACGAGACCTCGGAACAGCGGTTGATCGACCTCCAAAATCCCGAAGCGGCGCCGCAGCTGATCGCCGAGCGCGAGGAAGGCGTACAATATTCGATCGCCGACCGCGGCGACGAGCTGTTCATCCTCACCAATGCCGATGACGCGATCGACTTCAAGGTGATGACGGCGCCGCTCGCCGCGCCGGAGCGCAAGAACTGGCGCGATCTGATCCCGCACCGCGAAGGCATCTACATCCTCGATCTCGAGCTTTTCTCCGGCCACATGGTGCGGCTGGAGCGCGCCAACGCGCTGCCCGCGATCGTGATCCGCGATCTCGCCACGGGCGAGGAGCATGCGATCGCCTTCGACGAGGCGGCCTATTCGCTCGACACCATGGGCTCCTACGAATTCGAGACGACAAACCTGCGCTTCTCCTATTCGTCGATGACGACACCGTCGGAAGTCTACGACTACGACATGACGAAGCGGACACGCGTGCTGCGCAAGCGCCAGGAGATTCCCTCCGGCCACGACCCGGCCGATTACGTCACCACGCGCATCATGGCGGCATCGCATGACGGCGCAGAGGTCCCGGTCTCGATCCTGCACCGCAAGGATTTCGTCCGCGACGGCACAGCGCCGCTGCTGCTCTACGGCTACGGCTCCTACGGCATGGCAATGCCGGCCTCCTTCAGCACCAACCGCCTGTCGCTGGTCGACCGCGGCTTCGTCTACGCGATCGCGCATATCCGCGGCGGCGCCGACAAGGGCTGGGGCTGGTATCTCGACGGCAAGCGCGAGAAGAAGACCAACAGCTTTGATGATTTCGCGGCCTCCGCCCGCGCGCTGATCGATGCAAAATACACGAGCACTAAACGCATCGTCGGCCATGGCGGCTCGGCCGGCGGCATGCTGATGGGAGCGGTCGCGAACCGCGCCGGCGAATTGTTCGGCGGCATCGTCGCCGAGGTGCCTTTCGTCGACGTGCTCAACACCATGCTCGACGACACGCTGCCGCTGACGCCGCCGGAATGGCCGGAATGGGGCAACCCGATCGAGAGTGAGAAGGATTTTCGCACCATCCTGTCCTATTCGCCCTACGACAATGTCGCGGCGAAGGACTATCCCGCGATCCTCGCAATGGGTGGATTGACCGATCCGCGCGTCACCTATTGGGAGCCGGCGAAATGGATCGCGCGATTGCGCGCCACCATGACCGGCGGCGGGCCGGTGCTGCTGCGCACCAACATGGGCGCGGGACACGGCGGCGCATCGGGACGATTCAACCGGCTCGATGAAATCGCGATCGTCTATGCGTTCGCGCTGTGGGCAGTGGGATTGGCGGACGCGGCGGCGTAGCAAACGTAGGGTGGGCAAAGCGCAGCGTGCCCACCTTCACTTGCACCGAGCGTGGATGGTGGGCACGCTTCGCTTTGCCCACCCTACGGGCTACGAGTGCGCGAATGAGCGGCCGCTCTCTCCCTAGGTCGTCCCGGGCTTGACCGGGACCCATAACCACCAAACATCGTTGTTGAACCACGCGGTAACTCCGAGTCTTCGTCACCATAACTGCCTGTGGTTATGGGTCCCGGCTCGCGCTTCGCTTGGCCGGGACGACGGCGGAGTTTGAAGCGCAAACGAGGACGACGACTGAGAGGAGGCCCGATGCCGCGCTACACCAAGACGGATTTTCCTGTCGACAATGTGCGCCGCTTGCTCGAGCCGGGGCCGATCGTGCTGGTCTCGTCCGCGCACAGGAATGAGACCAACATCATGACCATGGGCTGGCACATGATCATGGAGTTTCAGCCCTCGCTGATCGGCTGCTACATCTGGGACGCCAACCACTCGTTCGAATTGATCCGCCGCAGCAAACAGTGCGTGATCAATGTGCCGACCGTAGAGCTGGCGCCGACCGTCGTGAAGATCGGCAACAGCTCCGGGCGCGACATCGACAAGTTCGCCGCGTTTGGCCTCACACCCAGGCCCGGCGAGCAGGTGCGCGCGCCGTTGATCGAGGAGTGTTACGCCAATTTCGAATGCCGGCTGATCGATTCAAGCCTGATCCGGAAATACAGCCTGTTCGTGCTGGAGGTGGTGAAGGCGCATGTCGCGACCTCGCCGAAATATCCGAAGACGATTCATTATCGCGGCGACGGCGAGTTTATGATCTCCGGCGAGAATACGCGGAAATATCGCAAGCTGTTCAAGCCGGAGATGTTGTAGCGGCTAGAGCGACGTTCCGCCGGGCGACGGCAACGCCGGCTTAGAGCGTGATGCATTTGGTTGAATCGGTTTAGCCGCAAGTTCACCTCTCCCGAAGGGAGAGGTCGCGCCGGAGGCGCGGGTGAGGGGTTGCGGTCCCTCGATGGAGCAGATCCCCTCACCCGGCGCTGCGCGCCGACCTCTCCCCGATGGGGAGAGGTGAGGAGGCAGCGCCATGACCGATTCAATTCGACCTTATCTCATCACGCTCTAGGTTCTTGTTTTGACGCGTTCTTCACGCGAACAGTGCCCACTTCGCTCGAAAACGCTCTAACGTCCGCTGCCCTCACGGATTCGTGTAAGCGGTCTTCACGGTGGTGTAGAACTCGGCGGCGTATTTGCCCTGCTCGCGCGAACCATAGCTCGAGCCTTTTCTGCCGCCGAACGGGACGTGATAGTCGACGCCGGCGATCGGCAGGTTGACCATCACCATGCCCGCCTCGGCGTTGCGCTTGAAGTCGCTGGCGTATTTCAGGCTGGTGGTGCAGATGCCGGCGGAGAGGCCGAACTCGGTATCGTTTGCGGTCGCCAGCGCCTCGGCGTAGTCGTTGACGCGAATGACGCCCGCCACCGGGCCGAAGATTTCCTCGCGCGCGATCCGCATCTTGTTGGTCACTTCGGTGAACAGCGCCGGCTGCAGATAAAAGCCGGGCGCATCACGCTTCAGCCGTTCGCCGCCGAACACCAGCTTGGCTCCCTCGTCCTTGCCGATCGAAAGATATTTCAGGTCCTGATCGAGCTGGTTCTGGTCGACGACCGGGCCGATATCGGTGCCGGCCTTCAAGGCGTCGTCGACCTTGAGGCCGCCCAGACGCTCGGTGAGCGCGGCGACGAATTTGTCGTGAATGCCCTTGGTGACGATCAGCCGCGAGGCCGCCGTGCAGCGCTGGCCGGTGGAGAAGAACGCGCTGTTGACGGCACATTCGACCGCGACCTTCAGGTCGGCATCGTCGAGAATGACCAGCGGATTCTTGCCGCCCATCTCGAGCTGGAATTTCTTCATCGGCCGCGATGCTACGCAGGCCGCAGCGACCTTCTGGCCGGTCGCCACCGATCCGGTGAAGCTGATCGCGGAGACATCCGGATGTTCGAGCAGCGCGGCGCCGACCTCGGAGCCGCGGCCGATCACGAGGTTGAGCACGCCCTTGGGCAGGCCGGCACGCTGCAGGATGTCGACCAGCGCCCAGGTCGAGCCCGGCACCAGGTCAGCCGGCTTGATCACGACCGTGTTGCCATAGGCGAGCGCGGGCACGATTTTCCAGGCCGGAATCGCGATCGGGAAGTTCCAGGGCGTGATCAGGCCGACCACGCCGAGGGCCTCGCGGGTGATCTCGACGTCGATGCCAGGCCGCACGGAAGACAGCTTCTCGCCGGCCATGCGCAGGCACTCGCCGGCAAAGAACGCGAAAATCTGCCCCGCACGCGCGGCCTCGCCGATGCCCTCGGGCAGGGTCTTGCCCTCCTCGCGCGACAGCAGGCGGCCCAGTTCATCCTTGCGGGCCAGGATTTCGTCGGACGCCTTCTTGAGGATGTCATAGCGGGCCTGCGGCGTCGCGCGCGACCATGCCGGGAATGCCGCCTTGGCGGCCGCGACCGCGGCATCAAGCTGAGCACGGGTGCCGCGCACGGCCTCGCCGACGATGTCGTTGGTATCGGATGGATTGACGTTGGGCGAGCGCGCGCCGTCCGACATCCATTCGCCGTCGATCAGATTGTTGAACATCAGCATGGCTTTCCTCCGTCTTGATGGGCTTGGCGCCAAAGATCGGTTTAAGAGTTCGAGCCCGACTCGGAAACGTTTGGGCCGATGTCAGCTCGAACAACGAAATCTAGCGTCCGTTCCTTTTCCGCCACGCCGCGAAATCGGTCAATGTCTGCGGATCGGTGGCGGGATAGAGGCCGAAGATGCCGCGCCCGCTATGGACTTCCTCGGCGACGAAATCCTCGAATGCGGTCATCTCGAAGGTTTCCTCGGCGATCTCGTCGGCGAGATGCGCGGGGATGACGATGACGCCGTCAGCATCGCCGAGGATCACGTCGCCGGGAAACACCGGCGCGTCGCCGCATCCGATCGGCACGTTGATCTCGATCGCGTGATGCAGCGTCAAATTGGTCGGCGCGCTCGGCCGGTGGTGATAGGCGGGAAAGCCTAGCCCGGCGATCTCTGCGGAATCGCGAAAACCGCCGTCGGTCACGACGCCAGCAACGCCACGCTTCATCAAGCGCGTCACCAGGATGGCGCCGGCAGAGGCGGCACGCGCATCCTTGCGGCTGTCCATCACCAGCACCGCGCCGGGCGGACAATCCTCGATCGCCTTGCGCTGCGGATGTGAACGGTCGCGGAAGACCTCGAGCTTGTTGAGGTCCTCGCGCGCCGGCATGTAGCGCAGCGTGAAGGCTTCGCCGACCATGGTCGGCTGGTCCGGGCTCAAGGGGTGGACGTCCTGGATGCACTGGATGCGGAAGCCGCGCTTGTACAGCGCGGTGGCGACGGTGGCGGTAGAGATGGCTTTCAGCTTGTTGCGGGTGGTGTCGCTGAGTTTGGACATGTGAACTGCTCCTTCGTCATTCCGGGAGAGATGCTGCGGCTCCCTCTCCCGCTTGCGGGAGAGGGCTGGGGTGAGGGTTCTCTCCACGAGTCCCCCAGCGGAGAGAGCCCTCACCCGGCGCTATGCCGTAGCCGAAGCTTCGCTGCGGCGTCCTTTAAGAACGGCCGCCGAAGGCGGCCTACGCCTCTCCCGCAAGCGGGAGAGGTGAAGAAAGAGTCAATAAATCGACGGCTCATCGACCGGCTTGCCGAAGCCGGTTTCAAGAAAATCGAAATCGCAGCCTTCGTTGGCCTGCTTGATGTGGCGCGTAAACATCCAGCCATAGCCGCGCTCGTAGCGGCGCTCCGGCGGCTTCCAGGCGGCGCGGCGACGTACGAGCTCTTCCTGCGGCACATCGAGGGTGATGCTGCGGGCGGCGACGTCGAGGGTGATAAGATCGCCGTTCTGCACAAGCGCGAGCGGACCGCCAATATAGGCTTCAGGCGCGACATGCAGGATGCAGGCGCCATAGCTGGTGCCGCTCATCCGCGCGTCGGAGATCCGCACCATGTCGCGCACGCCCTGCTTCACGAGTTTTGTGGGGATCGGCAGCATGCCCCATTCCGGCATGCCCGGACCGCCCTGCGGCCCCGCATTGCGCAGGATCAGCACATGATCGGCCGTCACATCCAGATCGGGATCGTCGACCGCCTTCTTCATGGAGGGGTAATCGTCGAACACCAGCGCCGGGCCGGAATGCTTCAGGAAGCGCGGATCGCAGGCGCTGGGCTTGATCACGCAGCCGTCGGGCGCGAGATTGCCCTTGAGCACCGCGAGCGCGCCCTCCTTGTAGATCGGGTTGGCGACGCTGCGGATGACATCGTCGTTATGGACTTCGGCGCGGGCGATATTCTCCCCCAGCGTCTTGCCGGTCACGGTCAGGCAGTCGAGATGCAGATGATCCTTGATCTGGCTCATCAGCGCCGGCAGGCCGCCGGCGTAGAAGAAATCCTCCATCAGATAGAGATCGCCGCTCGGGCGGACATTGGCGATAACAGGCACCTCGCGGCTCGACTTCTCGAAATCGTCGAGGGAGATGTCCTGGCCGGCGCGGCGGGCCTGCGCGATCAGATGGATGATCGCGTTGGTCGAGCAGCCCATCGCCATCGCCACCGTGATCGCGTTCTCGAACGCCTTCCGGGTCTGGATCTGTTGCGGGGTCAGATCCTCCCAGACCATCTCGACGACGCGGCGGCCGCATTCGGAGGCCATGCGGATATGACCGGCATCCGCGGCCGGAATCGAGGAGGCACCCGGCAGCGTCATGCCGATGGATTCGGCGATCGCGGTCATGGTGGAGGCGGTGCCCATGGTCATGCAGGTGCCGTAGCTGCGGGCGATGCCGGCTTCCATGTCGACCCAGTCATCATCGGAAATCTTGCCGGCACGCCGCTCATCCCAATATTTCCAGGCGTCCGATCCCGAGCCCAGCGTGCGGCCCTTCCAGTTGCCGCGCAGCATCGGACCGGCCGGCAGATAGATCGTGGGCAGGTTCATGGAGGTGGCGGCGAGCAACAGCGCCGGCGTGGTCTTGTCGCAGCCGCCCATCAGCACGACGCCGTCGACCGGATGGCCGCGCAGCAATTCTTCCGCGTCCATCGCCAGCATGTTGCGATAGAGCATGGTGGTCGGCTTCAGGAACGATTCCGACAGCGACAGCGCCGGCAGTTCCATCGGAAAGCCGCCGGCCATCAACACGCCGCGCTTGACGTCGTCGACGCGGCTCTTGAAATGCATGTGACAGGGCTGGGCGTCCGACCAGGTGTTGATGATCGCAATCACCGGCCGGTCCTTCCACTCCTCCGGCGCGTAGCCCATCTGCATGGCGCGCGAGCGGTGGCCGAAGGCCCTGAGATCATCGGGCGCGAACCAGCGCGCGCTGCGGAGTTGGTCGGGGCGCTTCTTCTTGCTTTTGTCGCTCATGTCTGGGTGCCCCACTTCTGGACCGTGTTCCGCTCGATGGTGCGGAAGATCAGGTTTTCGACGATCAGGCCGATGATGATCACCGTCAATAATCCGGCGAACACGGCGGGAATGTCGAGCAGGTTGCGGTTCTCAAAGATGTACCAGCCGAGCCCGCCCTGTCCCGACGACACGCCGAACACCAGTTCGGCGGCGATCAACGTGCGCCAGGCAAAGGCCCAACCGATCTTCAGCCCGGTCAGGATCGAACTGAAAGCCGCGGGGATCAGGATGCGCGCCACATAGGGTAGTCCGCGCAGGCCATAATTGCGGCCGACCATGCGCAGCGTGTTGGATACGCTCTTGAAACCGGCATGGGTGTTGAGCGCGACCGGCCAGAGAACGGAATGAATCAGCACGAACACAAGACTGCCATTGCCAAGCCCGAACCAGATCAGTGCAAGCGGCAGGAGCGCAATCGCCGGCAACGGGTTGAACATCGCCGTGATCGTCTCGAGGAAATCCGTGCCGATGCGGGTCGAGATCGCGAGGATGGTCAAGATCGAGGCCAGGGCGATGCCGGCGGAATAACCCATGAACAGTACTTTTAGCGACGCCCAGGCCCGCATCGGGATGGTGCCGTCGCGCACCTTCTCGAACATGGTGACGACGGTGTCATGGAAGGTCGGGAACAACAGGGGATTGTCGAGCCACAGACCGTAAGCTTCCCAAGCTGCCGCCAGGAAGACAATGATGAGCCCCTTGCGCACAAAGCCGTCGTCCCAGAGCAGCTCCCACACACTCAGCTTGCGCTCGACCTCGCCTGCGGCCGGCGCGGCCACTGCATTGCTCTCGCGCAGCAGGATCGTTGCTTCTCCCATCGCGCCTCTCCTCAGTGTGCGGTTGCCGGCTCAGCGAACAGCAGATCGTGTATCTGCTTCTCCAGCCGTGCAGCGCTGCCGTCTTCGCTGGAGACGCGGTCGACGTCAACGACTTCGGCCTTCACCCGGCCCGGATGCGGCGACAGCAGCAGGATGCGGTTGCCGATCTTGATAGCTTCCGCGATTGAATGGGTGACGAACAGCACGGTGAACTTGGTATCAGACCAGAGCTGCAGCAATTCGTCCTGGCAAGTCCGACGCGTCAGCGCGTCCAGCGCCGCGAACGGCTCGTCCATCAGCAGAATGTCCGGCTCCATCGCCATGCCGCGCGCGATCGCGACGCGTTGCTTCATGCCGCCAGACAACGTATGCGGATAGCTATCGACCACGCGAGTCAGCCCGACCTTCTCGATATAGGCCCGAGCCTTCGCCTCGGCTTTCTTGCGAGGTAGCCGCCGCGCGGTCAGGAGCGGAAACATCACATTCTCCAGCACGGTTTTCCACGGCAGGAGTTGATCGAACTCCTGGAAGATCATCATCCGATCGGCGCCCGGCTCGACGATCTCGCGGCCGTCAATCCGCATCTTGCCCTCGCTGGGCCGCAAGTAGCCGCCGACCGCCTTCAGCAGCGTGGATTTGCCGCAGCCGGACGGCCCGAGCAGCACGAAGCGATCGGAGCGATCAACCGTGAAGGAGACGCGTTCGGTCGCTGTGATGACCGCGTTCGACGTCTTGTAGCGCAGCGTCACATCGGAGACGTCAAGGAGCGGCGCCATGGGATCAACTGCCCTTCAGGTCATGCGCGACCGGCAGGTAATAGTCGGTCCACGCCTTGGGCTGCGTCTTCAGCGTGCCCGTCTTGAAGAGATGGTTGGCGAATTTCATGGTGCCCTGCGGCTCCAGATTCCACTCCATCATGCCGGGCTCCTTCAGCCAGGCCAGCAGATCTTCAACTGACGTCTTGTCGCCAGTGATCTCCTTATAGATTTCGACCGCGAGCTTGGGATCGCTTCGGATCAGGTCATGCGCTTCCTTGGTCGCCAGCCGCACGGCCTGGATGATTTTTGGATTGGCGTCGGCGAATTTCGTCGTGGTGAAGAATTGCGCCTGGCTAAGCGGGCCGCCCATCACGTCAGGCGAGTTCAGCACGACATGCGCGCCCGGCACATTCTTCAGCTCAAGGAAGGTATAGGGAGGGATCGAGAAATGACTGCGCACCTCATGCTGCGGATTGGACATTGCCGCATAGGCGTCGGGGTGGCCGAGCTGCACGGTGTTGGGATCGAGCTTCGACCATTGATCCGAGCCGAACAACTCGCCTGCCGCGATCTGCAGCACGATGGCCTGCGTCGAGACCTTCACGGTCGGCAACGCGATTTTATCGTTCGGCCCGAAATCCTTCAGCGACTTGATGTTGGGATCGCGGCTGATCAGCGTCATCGGCTGCGCGGAAGTGGCGACAATGCCTTTCACGCCGCCGCGGGTCCGATCCCACAGCAGCAAGAGATTGCCGGTGCCGGTATTGAGGATGTCGACGCCGCCCGCAAGCAGCGCATCGGTCTGCGCGCCGCCGCTGGAGAATGTCAACCATTTGGTGGTGATGCCGGGCACGCCAAGCGCTGCGGCATGTTTCTCGATCAGCTTCTGCTTCTCGATAATGTGGCTCGGAATATAGAAAATACCCGGCTGCCGCGACAAGGCGATTTCCGTCTTTTGCTGCGCCAGTGCCGCCGGTCCCTGCAGCAAACCAAACGCCACGGCGGCGCTCGCAAGCGCCCGCCACATCATCCTGTTCATTACGCGCTTCCTCTCAGGGTTGCGGATTGACCACCCCTGCGGAAATGCACTAATGTATTAGTGCATCGTTGGCAAGCCTCTCGCGGGCGTAACGGCAATTCAAATGGATCCACCGGTCATCGGCCAGCGTCGTGTCGTCCCGCGATCGAGCGGGCTGCTCGATCGCGACCGTCAGGCGGCGCCGCAAGTGTTTGAGCGCCTGCGCGGCATGATCATCGCACTGGAACTGCCGCCGGGCTCACCGCTGTCGCGCGCCGCGCTGGCAGAACAGTTCGGGGTGTCCTCGACGCCTATCCGCGACGCGCTGAAGCGGCTCGAGGAGGAAGGTCTCGTCGAGGTGTTCCCGCAATATGCGACGGTCGTCAGCCGGATCGACCTGCGCCGCGCGCAGCAGGCACATTTCCTGCGCCAGGCGGTCGAGCTGGAGATCGTGCGCGTGCTCGCGCTGCAACCGGACGAGGCGCTCGTCGCCGATCTCAACTCCACCATCGCGCGGCAACAGCAGTTCGCAAAGGCCGGCGCGTTCGAGAAATTCATGGCCGCCGACAACGAGTTCCACGCGCAGCTATACGAGGCCGCCGACAAGCAGGAAATCTGGACCCTCATCCGCAGCCGCAGCGGCCACATCGACAGGTTGCGCCGGCTGCATCTGCCCTCGCCCGGCAAGGCGCAGGATATCGTCCGCCATCACAAGCTGATCGCCAAGGCTATCGCCGGCGGCGAGCCGGAGGAAGCGCAAAAACATCTGCGAACCCATTTGTCGGGGACGCTGAGCGAGCTCGCGCAGATTCGCGCGCGGCATCCGCACTATTTCAACGACTAGAGCTTCGGTCCTGATGGAATCAGAACCGAAGCTCCAGGTTTTTGTTTTGACGCGTTTTCTTCACGCGAACCGGTGTCCACTTCGCTCGAAAACGCTCTAATGCGCGCGGCGCGCAGGCGTCGAACTGACTTTTCTTCGAATTGTCATCCCGCTTCGGCTCTTTGTAGGAGCATGATCTCCGCGCAAACGCTTTTGCGTTTGTCGCGAGCGAAAAACCGATTTCCACTTTTCCGGATCATGCTCTAGCATCGGTCGCCCTGGCCATGGCGACACCCCGTCGCCTGGTCCGGACAGAGGAAGGCCGCGACCGCACAGATGACGCTCACAACCAGACTCGCCATCGCCATGATCGCGCTGGTTGCGATCACAGTGGGCGCGGTCGCGTGGCTGAGCCATCGCAGCCTGGAACAGGAGATCGTGCCGCGGGTGCTCGACCGGATCGAGGCGCATTCGCGCTTCGTCGCGGGCGACCTCGCCACCTATACCGACAGCGCGCGCGCCGACATCGTGATCTTTCGCGATTTTGCCGCGGTGATCGGAATGATGCGGGCCCGTCTCAATGATGGAACGGATCCGGTCGATCATGTCGGCGAGGCAGTGTGGCGCGAGCGGCTGGAAGGCCGCCTCGCCGCGCAGCTTGCGATCAAGCCGGCTTACGCGCAGCTGCGCTATATCGGCGTTGCCGATGGCGGGCACGAGATCGTCCGCGTCGACCGTTCGGGGCCGCATGGCGCCGTTCGCGCCGTGCCCGAAGCAGAGCTGCCGCGCGCCCGCGACGCGCCCTATGTCCGCGACACGCTCGCGCTTGGCGTCGGCGGAATCTATGTCTCGCCGGTCGAACTGGACAAGGACGCCGGCGCGGCGCAGCCGGCGCCGATCCTGCGGGTGGCGACGACGGTGCCGGCGGCCGACGGCAAGCCGTTCGGGATCATCCTGATCGAGATCGACATGCGCAGCGAGTTGGACCGCGCGCGAAACTCGGTACGGCAGGGCGAAACGGCCTATGTGGTCGACAGCAGAGGCAACTACCTCGTCCATCCCGACCGCACGCGCGAATTCGGCGGGCAGACAGGATCGGGAGCCGACTGGCGGCGCGACTTCCCCTATCTGGCGTCGGCGCAGGGGACCACGCAGGGCTTCTCGCGCATGGTCGAAGGCGCGGGCGGACGGCCGAACGGCGTCGCGCTGGCGCCCGCGCTGCTGGTCGACAATCAATGGATCGCGGTGATCGAGACGGTTCCGAACGCGGTGTTCATGGCGCCGGCGGCGACGATCCGCAACAGCTCGATCGTGGTCGGCCTGCTCGCCGTGCTGGCCGCGGCGGGACTGGCGATCCTGATCGCGAGATCGCTGATGCGGCCGATCCGGCAATTGACGGCGGCGGTCGAGAGCGTCGCACAGAAGGGCACGGACGCCATTCCGGTCGACGCGCCGGGCGAGACCGGCGTGCTGGCGCGCGCCTTCGTGCGCGTGATCAGCGAGGTGAATGCCAAGACGGTTGCGCTCGAGCGCGAGGTGGTCGAACATCTGCGGACCGAAGCCGCGCGCGACCGCCTCGCCGGGCGCGAGCGCCTGTTCAGCGCCGCGGTCGAATCCGCCAACGACGCCGTCATTACGGAGTCGCTGGACGGCATCGTCACCGGCTGGAATCCGGCTGCGGAGCGCCTGTTCGGCTACACCGCGACTGAGGCGGTGGGCCGGCACATCTCGCTGATCGTGCCGCCCGACCGCGCCGCGGAGACCGACGACGTGCTGCGCCGGATCGGCTGTGGCGAGGCGATCGCGAACAACGAGACCGTGCGCCTGCGCAAGGACGGCAAGCCGGTCGAGGTCTCGCTCTCGATCTCACCGATCAAGTCGGCATCCGGCGCCATCATCGGCATCTGCAAGACCGCGCGCGACATGACCGAAAGCCGCAAGGCGCAGGAAAATTTGCTCGAGAGCGAGCAACTGGCGCGCGGCATCATCAACAGCGCGCTCGATGCCTTCGTGCAGATCGATCAGAAGGGCATCATTCGCTACTGGAATCCGCAAGCCGAGAGCCTGTTCGGATGGCCCCGCGACGAGGCGCTCGGCAAGAACGTGTTCGAGCTGCTCGGGCGGCCGGACGGCCCGCTCAAGGCGGCGCTGGGGGCCTTCCTGCACTCAGGCGGCGTACAGTTGCAACAACCGCGCCGCGAGGTGCAGGCACGGCGGCGCGACGGCACCGAGTTCACCGCGGAACTGAGCATCGCCGCGCTGAAGACCCGCGACGGTTTCGTGTTCAACGGCTTCGTCCGCGATCTCACTGATAAGATCGCCGCCGAAGAGCGCATGAGGCAGGCCGAGAAGATGGAGGCCGTCGGCCAGCTCACCGGCGGCATCGCGCATGACTTCAACAACATCCTGACCGTCATCACCGGCACGATCGAGATCCTGGCCGACGCGGTGAAGACCGAGCCGCAGCTTGCCGCGATCACCAAGATGATCGACGAGGCGGCCGCGCGCGGCGCCGAACTCACGCAGCATCTCCTTGCATTCGCCCGCAAGCAGCCGCTCGACCCGCGCGAGATCGACGTCAATCTCCTGATCGTCGAGACCACCAAGCTATTGCAGCGAACGCTCGGCGAGCATGTCGAAATCGAATCGATCTTCGAGGACGAGACCTGCCTTGCCATCGTCGATCCCAACCAGCTCGTTACCGCGATCCTCAACCTCGCGCTCAACGCCCGCGATGCGATGCCTGATGGCGGCAAGCTCGTGCTCGAGACGGGAACCGTGTTCCTCGACGAAACCTACGCAAGACTGCAGGGCGACGTGCGGCCGGGGCGCTATGCGATGATCGCGGTGAGCGACACCGGCACCGGAATTCCCTCCGACATCATCGACAAGGTGTTCAATCCGTTCTTCACCTCGAAGGGGCCCGGCAAGGGCACCGGGCTCGGCCTCAGCATGGTCTATGGCTTCATCAAGCAGTCGGCGGGGCACATCAAGATCTACAGCGAGGAAGGCCACGGCACCACGGTCAAGATGTACTTGCCGCCTGCGACCAGCGCCACAGCCACGATCGAGCCGACGCTCACGGCGAAACTGCAGGGCGGCAACGAAACCATCCTCGTCGTCGAGGACGACAAGCTGGTGCGCGACTATGTGCTGACGCAATTGCACTCGCTCGGCTATGTCACGCTGGATGCCGCAAACGCTGCCGACGCGCTCGCCATCACCCGCGCCGGCAAACCGTTCGACCTCTTGTTCACCGACGTGATCATGCCCGGCATGAACGGCCGCCAGCTAGCGGAAGAGATCCACAAGCTGAAGCCCGACGTGAAGGTGCTGTTCACCTCGGGCTACACCGAGAATGCCATCATCCATCACGGCCGGCTCGACGAAGGCGTGCTGTTGCTGGCGAAGCCCTATCGCAAGTCGGACATGGCCATCATGATCCGCAAGGCGCTGGCTGGATAGCGACGCAATCGATCGCATCAGACGTCGCAATTAGCCCGCGCAAAAAAGACGATGTCGTCCGGGCCTTGAGCCGGGACGACGGCTAGGCCGAGCGCTGCTGTTGCTGCTGCGCGGTCATGACGATGCGCACGAGGTCGGCGGCGTTCCTGGCGCCGAGCTTCTTCATGATGTTGGCGCGGTGATCCTCGATCGTGCGCGGGCTGATGCCGAGGTGACGTCCCGCTTCCTTGTTGGAAGCGCCCGCCGTGAATTGTTCCAGCACCTCGCGCTCACGCCGCGTCAATGGCTCGCGTCCCGGGAAATGCAGCGTCGCTATCTGCGATGCGGAACTGTCGGCCTGGCGCCGCGTATAGGCGCCGATCGCCTCGTCGAGGCGAGCGACGATCTCGCTGCCGCGGAACGGCTTCTCGATGAAGTCGAGCGCGCCGTTCTTGATGGCGCTGACGGCCATCGCGATGTCGCCCTGTCCCGAGATCATGAAGATCGGCGCCGGATACTCCTCGCCGTGCAGTTCCTTGAGAATGTCGAGGCCGGATTTGCCGGGGATGTGGACGTCGAGCAGGATGCAGGCCGGCGTCCTGGTTCGCGCCACCGACAGCAGCGCGGCGCCGTCGGCAAAACAGATCACCTGATAGCCGGCTGCGGACAGCACCATCGAAAGCGTGTCGCGGACGGCGGGATCGTCATCGACTACGAAAATCTCCCCGCGGGAGGGGGCACTCTCAGCCATAGGTCATTCCGTCCCTACTGGTGAAACCTGCAACCGAAACAATGGCTCCGACCGACATCGCATCGCATTGGCCCGTATTTGTACGGGACGACGGCTTAACGCACAAGTAGCACCGCGGTCCCTAAAGATAGGCTCCCGTGGAGAATGCGCATGCAGAAAGCTGCAGGAAACAATATCGCCGCCAAGGCCGTCGATGGAAACGACGCCTATGAATCGATCGTCTCGGACCTGATGTGCCTGATCGGGCAGGTGCAGGCGAGCCTGTCGCGGATCGAGAACGCAATCGTCTGCGAGACCTCGCTTGCTTCCATGGAAGCCGCCGACGCCGACATTTTCGTGCTTGATGATGTCACGCCCCGCTATGCTGTAGCGGGAGCGGCGCTGAAGGCATGCGACGCCGGCCTCGGCGCGGCCCTTGAGTTCCTGCTCGAGGCCAAGGCAATTGAGCACCAGCTAAACTAGAGCATGATCCGGAAAAGTGGAAACTGGTTTTCCGAAAAAGATCATGCTCGAACAAAGAGCTAAAGCTGGATGACGATTCGAGGAAAAGTTATCGCGCTTTAGCCGGCCGTCTTGGGGCTTTCAGTTCCCGACGCCGCGGCGAGGCGCTTTCTCACAGGCTTGCCCCGGATGAACTGGATGTCGATCTCGGTGCCGTTGACGCGGACCAGTTCGCAGCGGCGGTAGGCAAGCCCGGTCGAGGACAGCAGCAGGAAAAATTCCTTAAGGTTGAGGCCCTGGATGGAGCCTTCGACGTTCAGGGCCGCGTCATTCTCGGAGATGGCGTTGAGCACGCAATTGCGCCGCCAGGTTCCATCGATGGCCATGATGCACACCTCATAGCCGCGACTGAATGTCACTCGCTCCGCTGCCCTGCTGGTCTCCTTCATCGTCAGCGTCCTCCGATCGCGGCCATCCTGGGCATTGCGGCAGCCGCCATCGGGGCGACCGCTGGACGGGTGCCGGTCGGCCGATAGAGGCCGCGCTTTTCAGGACAGGGTTTGAAGACGTCGGTCAGGCCGACGACGGTTTCGGCCGCGCCGAGCACCAGGAAGCCATCTCCTTCGATCGACCTGGTGAGGCGGTTGAAGATGTTGATCTTGGTGTCCTGGTCAAAATAGATCAGGACGTTGCGGCAGAAGATGACGTCGAAAGTGCCGAGCTGCGCGAAGTCATGCAGCAGGTTGAGCTGCCGGTGCTGCACCATCGCGCGGATGTCGGCGTTGACCTGCCAGAGCTCGCCGTTCTGCTTGAAATACTTCACCAGCAATTGGATCGGCAGGCCACGCTGCACCTCGAACTGGCTGTAGATTCCGGCCTTGGATTTCTCCAGCACATCCTGCGACAGATCGGTCGCGAGGATCTCGGTGCGCCAGCCCGCAAGCTGCGCGCTCATCTCCTTTAGGCACATCGCGAGCGAATAGGGCTCCTGCCCGGTCGAGCCGGCGGCGCACCAGATCCGGATCGTCCTGCGGGCCGCCCGGGCCTTCAACAGTTCCGGGATGATCGTATCGCGGAAATGATCGAACGGCGCCTTGTCGCGGAAGAAGAAGGTCTCGTTGGTGGTCATGGCCTCGACCACCTGCGCGATGTGGCGAGCCGATCCGCCCTTCATCTTCTGCACGAGATCGTCGATGCCGGAGAGGCCGCATTTGCGCGACAGCGGCAGCAGGCGGCTTTCGATCAGATATTGCTTGTCCGCGGACAGATCGAGACCGGAATGGTCCTTGAGCAATTTGCGCAGATACTCGTAATCGGAAGCGTTCACGATAGCCTCTTGGCGCAAGGGATTTTCGAATGATCAGGTGGGCATCGAGGCCGCACACAGGCCGACTTCGTGGAACTTGGCGGCGATGATGTCCTTGTCGAACGGCTTCATGATGTATTCGTCGGCGCCCGCCTCAAGCGCGCGCGAGATGTGATCCATGTTGTTCTCGGTCGTGCAGAACACGACCTTGGGCAGGTCGCCGCCGGGCAGCCGGCGCAGATGGAGCAGGAATTCATGGCCGTCCATCACCGGCATGTTCCAGTCGAGCAGCACCGCTGCGGGCATGGCACGACGACAGGCGTCCAGTGCCCGCTCACCGTTCTCGGCCTCGATGATCTGGAAATTGAGTTCTTCCAGGAAGCGGCGCGCGATTTTCCGCACCACGCTGGAATCATCGACGACAAGGCAGGTCCGCACCTGCTCGCCGACACGAGGATCGTCCATCTGAATTCGCCTCTCGATTGTTCTTGTAGATGCTGATCAATCGATAGGCCTTGGCGGCTCACAACCACTTAATTTTACCGTCCGTGCGAATACGGATGGCATGTTGATACCGTGCGGCAGGGAACCGCCGAGGCGCGTCATCGACGGCCGTCGCGCGCCCAGACACGAAGACAATGAATTCGCTGGAGTTTTCGCGTGTGAGGCGGAGCCGGCAGGCTCAGGCCGCGGCGCGCTGCTGCTCGCGCTGCATCAGCTTGCGGATTTCCTTGAGCGCCTTGTAAAGCGCGCCATCCGCGACATGACGGTTAACCAGATCGAGCGCCTCGCGCGTGCTGGCATCGGCCTCCCGCAGCTCCTTGACAAAGCCGAGATAGGCGGTCCGATAACGCTGCACCTCGTTCTTCAGATACATGGTCTGGACGCAGTGATAGAGCCGCCTCGCCGGGGTGTTGGCGGTCTCCGCGGTCACGGTGTCACGTTCGCGCAGGATCGGCGCTTCGCCGTCGATCAGGAAGGACGTGCGGGTGCCGGAGTTGATCAGCACGGTCTCGCCGATGACGATCCGTTCAAACGGCTTCAGCTCGACGCGTAACGGCATGATCGTCTCCTTTTCTAGGCAACGGCGCGGGGGCTTGCTCGCCCTCAATCTTCGAAATCTTCGTCGCGCAAACCGGCAGCAGGTGCGACGCCATCCGGTCTCGCAATTCGTCAGTCCGAAAGCGGCGGAGTTGCCTCCGCCGCTTCCGTGTTCGGTTTTGTCGCAGCGCTCAGCGGAGGAGCTGGAGCACGCTCTGCTGGCTCTGGTTGGCGAGCGCCAGCGCGGACACCGCGATCGACTGGCGGGTCGACAGCGCCTGGCTGTTGGCCGCTTCCTCGTTGGTGTCGGCCAGCGTCAGGTTGGACGAGCCGGTCTGCAGCACGTTGATCAGGTTCTTGGAGAAGTCCTGACGGATCTGCACGATCGACAGGTTCGAACCGAAGGCCGACGCCTGCGAACGCAGCGTGCTCGAGGCATTGTTCAGCGAAGTGAGAACCGTCTGGGTGCTGTCGTTGTCGATGAAGTCGGTCCCGGCAGTCAACGACGCCAGGCCGAGGCCGGCCGGATCGTTGGTCACGCCGTTGATCGTCAGCGTCGACTTGCCGGTTTCGTTGAACACCAGCTTGAGCTGATCGCCGTTCAGCAGGTTGATGCCGTTGAAGGACGCATCCTGCGCCGTCGTCTTGATCTGGTCGATCACCGTATTGTACTGGCGGACCAGATCCGCACGGGTGTTCTGCGCGTTGACGTCCTTGACCGGCGCAGTCGTGGTGAGAGTCCCGAGCAGACCGCCAGCACCCGTGGCGCTGCCGGTGATCTTGCCGGTCAGATCAACCGACGCATCGTCGTTCGCAGTCGTGATGCTCAGCTTGCCATCGCTGGAGATCGAAGCCGTCAGGTTGCTGTCGGCGAGCTTCTTGTTGAGGTCGTCCAGGGTGTTCACCGCACCGGCGCCGGTTCCGATGGTGATGGTCTGAGCCGCTTTGGTGCCGATCGCAGCGATGCTGAGGACCTGGTTATCCTTGGTATTGGTCGGCTTGGTCTCACCGGCCGTAAGACCCAGCTTGGCGAGGACCGTGCTGGACCCACCAAGAGTGATGCTGTTGGTCTTGTCGGCGGCGGCGTTGCTGATGGTCAGGACGTTGCCGGCGCTGACCGACGACGTGCCACCGGTGATGCCATTGATCGCGGTAAGAACATCCGCCACGGTCGAGTCGGTGGCGCCGGCAGTGTATGTCAGATTGATCGTGACGTTGCCCGCAGCGTCCGTGGTCGAGGCCGCGGTGGCACCAGCGCCGCCGGTCGCGAACGTGATCGTCTTGCCGTTGACGGTGAACGAGTCGCCATTGGCAAAGCCGGCCGCGGTGGTGGTTTCGGTGCCGGCCAGGTTGGTGACCGCGGTGCCCGACACGGTCGCGGCCGTATCGGCGTTGCCGAGCAGGTTCGCGGCCGTCGCTCCGGTCACGGCCGCCGACGTGGCGGTCGACTTGGACGAATAGCCTGAGGTCGCCTGCAGCGCCTGGTTGGCGATCGACTTGGCGCTGTCGACCAGCTTCTGCAACGAGGTGATGCCGGTGTTGGCTGCCTGCAGCACCTGCACGCCATTGCCGATGCCATCGAGCAGGTTGTTGATGTCGCTTGCGCGGTTGTCGAGCGAGGCGGCGGTGAAATAGTTGGTGGGATTGTCGAGGGCCGAGTTGACCTTCTTGCCGGTCGAAAGGTGGCTCTGCGTGGTGGCGAGCAGATCAGCGGTCGACTGCAGCGAGAGCAGGTTCTGGCGAACCGAAGCCGAGAGAATAATGCCGGACATAGTTTGATACCCTTCTGGATGAACACACGATTGACGCAGCCGCCGGAAACTTCACTCCGGCGACCGTGCCACACTGTTCCGGCGGCGCTACCCGTTCGTTAAATCGCTCCTCAGTACAAATACCCAGAAACTCCGCGCGCAGACGCATTTCTCAGTAGTTCTACTGAGATGATCGCAAGTGTGAACGCGCAGATCGAAACAGCAGCACGCATGATGGATTGCGATCGCGGATCGCACAGCAGCAACTCTCGTCGTCGACAGACAAAGCGAGCGTGATGGATTTGGAATGTTTCGTGCTCGTCTCGTCGGAGAAGACAGCCACGTTGCGCGAACAAGTTCCTTTCGATCGTGCGTGGTATTTCGCATACACACAGCGCCGCCATTCGCACAGCCGTTTCGCCGTTGATCGCTTGTCCCACCTCGCACGAATCAGCGCGCGATTTTTGGTTCGGTCGCAAACGAAAACGTCTATCTGCCCGGTAAGGTGTATAGCCACGCGCGTGTAGCTCTTGTGCAATCGTGAGGGAAAGCTATTCTTCGCGCTATCCGACATGCCATGAGTAGGTGACGCGAGACGGTGAGCTCCCGCCTTTCGGCAGGAGAAGGAATGTCTGGATCATCGCGTCCGTCCAATCATCTGTTGCAGACTCTGCCAGCGGCGGAAATCGAGTTGCTGCGGCCGCATCTCGCAATCGTCGAGCTGACGAAAGACGCCGTGCTGTTCGAGGCCGGTGCGCCGATCGGCGATGTCTATCTGCCGCATAGCGGTGTGGTTTCACTGATCGTCGGCTTCACGGAAGGTGAAACCGTCGAAGTCGCCAAGATTGGACGCGACAGCATTGTCGGCGGCACTGCCGTGCTCCATGACGGACCATCGCTGGCGGATGCCGTCGTCATCATACCCGGCATCGCCTCGGTTCTCGCAACCGATCGCCTGCGCGCCGCGATGGAGGCGAGCAGCACTCTGCGGCAAGTTCTGGTCAGGCACCAGCAGGCGCTGTCCGTGCAGGCCCAGCAAGCCGCGACATGTCATGCATCTCACACGGTCGAATCCCGGCTGTCACGCTGGCTGCTGCACGCGCGAGAGTTGTGCGGCGGAGAGCCACTCCCGTTGACGCAGGAATGTCTGTCGCAGTTGCTCGGCGTCCGGCGCAATGCCATTTCGATCGTGGCACACGCATTCCAGGAGGCTGGGCTGATCCGCTACAGCCGCGGGAATATCGAAATCATCGATCTCGAAGGTCTGCAGAAAACCGCCTGTGAGTGCTACACCGTGGTGAGGACGCAATGCGGTCGACTGCTCAAAACGGAATGAGAAGCCTCTGGAGCACTTTCGGTTCTGATGGAATCAGAACCGAAGCTCCAGATTCTTGTTCTGACGCGTTTTCTTCACGCGAACCGGTCTCCGCTTCGCTCGAAAACGCTCTGATTAGCGGAACCTGCGTCGCTGAGGCCACAGTCGCCGACGAGTATCAAACGACATCAGTCAAATGAACAGGTTTTCCTTGCCCGCGATGCGTGGCAAGGCCATCTTGCAACTCGGTCAGCGTGTGTCAGCTGCCAGGCCGAGATACGCTCTAGCAATGAGGCAGGAGACTGCTTTGGATTCGGTTCCTCGTTCGCTGAACGGATTCTTGTCCGCGCTGTCGGCATCCGATT
Organism: Bradyrhizobium sp. Leo78; assembly: GCF_059512425.1. Lineage (NCBI taxonomy): Bacteria > Pseudomonadati > Pseudomonadota > Alphaproteobacteria > Hyphomicrobiales > Nitrobacteraceae > Bradyrhizobium > Bradyrhizobium sp. Leo78. Next base: position 27,356 of record NZ_JCAMOT010000046.1, on the reverse strand, counting down.
TCGAACTGATCCGCCCGCATCTGCGCACAGTCGATCTCATCCAGGACATGGTCCTGGTCGAGGTCGATGAAGTGCTCAAGCGAGCCTACCTGCCGCAGAGGGGTGCGATTTCCCTGGTCGTGAAGCTCGCGCGCGGCGAGCACGTGCAGATCGCCTTGGTCGGGCGCGACAGCATCTTCGGCGCGTTCGCCGCGCTGGGGGACGCGACCGCGCTGAACTGCGCGGTGGTGGTGGTGCCCGGCATCGCTTCGACCATCGAGCTCGAGCAGCTTCGCCTCGCCGCCGACCGCAGCGCGACGTTGCGCTACGCGCTGGCGCGGCACGGGCTTGCGGTCGATGCGCAGGTCCAGCAGACCGCCGGCTGCAACGCTTCGCATCCCGTGGAATCGCGGCTCGCACGATGCCTCCTGCACACCCGCGACCTGTCCGGAAGCGACAAGATCGTGCTGACGCAGGAAGCGATGGCGCAGATGATCGGCGCGCGCCGCAACAGCGTCTCGCTGGTGGCGCACACGCTTCAGCAGGCGGATTTCATCCACTACAGCCGAGGCCATATCGAGATCACCAATCTCGACGGCCTGATGAAGACCTCTTGCGAATGCTACGCGACGGTGAAAGCCCAATACACCCGCCTGATTCAGGGGTACGAATCGGTTACGCCATAAGCGCGACCGCGCGCTTGCTTCCCGCGTGGAAAGCCGGCCGTACTTCTACGGCTCTCAATTTTCACGGACGGCTAAGCTTAACCGGCGATAATCGGAGTGCACACGGGAGAGCTGACATGTTCACGTTCGAAACGACGGACCAGAAGGAAGCCAGGCGTTTTCGGATCGCACAGTTCAACGGCAGGACCGCAACCGCGCATTCGGCCGGCGCGACGGTCACGGGCCACGTTCGATCCATCGTGGAAAACAAGTCGCGCGTTCCGGCGGCCTGGACCATCACGATCATCCCGGAAACGCCGAAGCCTGCTGCGGTAAACCTGCGGCCAGCCCCGCGCATCCGCACCTTCGCGGAAGATTACATCTGAATCACCTCGTAGCCCGGTGACGCGAATGCGTAAGCCGGGAGATCTGTGCCGATGTCGACCAGCGGCCCCGGATTACGCCGGCGCTTCCTTATCAATTTGAATCGAATCGTTGTTTGCTCAAGCGCAAGCTCGGCGCAAGCGCATTGTGCTTTGTTGCGCTCTACTGCTTCGACCTGCCGCAGGCATAGGCCGTGCCCGGCGGCCGTCGCGCGCCCAGCGCGAATTCGGTTCTGATTGAATCAGAACCGAAGCCGTAGATTCCTGTCTTGACTTGTTTTCTGCGCAGATAAGTCTACGCAATCTGCCTAAACTTGATTGCGACGCAGGCCTGTGCCCGCTTCGCTTGAAAACGCTTCCAGCGCTCAGGACGACTGCATCAGCGCCTTGCGGACGAGATCGGCGGTGTTGCGTGCGCCGAGCTTGCGCATCGCTTCGGCGCGATGGCTTTCGAATGTCCGCGGGCTGATCTTCATGCGTAGCGCGCCTTGCTTGTTCGAATAGCCCTCGCTGATGAGACGGAGCACCTCGCGCTCGCGCCTCGTCAGCGGCTTCTGGCCGGCCTTGGATACAACCGTCACCTTTGGCGGCGGGCTTTCGTCCTTGATGCGCGCAGGCGGACTGTCCCATCCCGCCTTCTGATCGATAACAGGAGCGGATCCCGGATGAACCTCCGAAATCTGCTTCAGCATCGCGCAGACGCGCTCGGTCTGCTGCAGGGCGTTCTCGACCACCTGCTGCAGGTAGATTCGGGCTGCCGGCGAATGCGCGAACTGATGACTGTGCTGCTTGATCTCGTTCATGTAGAGCAGGAGCGCCGTCATCGGACCGTTGAACTGGCGCGCGATCGCAGCGCCCGCCTCTTCCGTAGCGCGCGCACGCTGTGCGGCGAGTTCCACAATCTCACGATTGCTCTCGAATGGGGCGCGGTCTTCCATCCACTTCGACAGATGTGACCCGTCGGCTCGATGCTCGTGCTGTGTCATGCGACCGATCTAGCGACCCTAAGGCTGTTCCCGCGTTAACTCGGCACTCAGTAGGAATACTGAGAACGCGGCCATGTGTTGCCAGCTCACAAGGAAATAGAGGCAGACGCGCCTAGAGTTTGCAACAATTCTCGCAGGAATGTGGCAAATCTCAGTATTTCTACTCATCGGGAAAATACTGGAATTGTGGCGGAATGGCGTAGTTTCACGAGCATATTTGTGAGTTCCATGTGGCGGGTCCCGAACGCGCAGCGAATCACCGATGACGCGAATGGCAGCGCACCATCGATGCGCTGGTTCGAGAGCTTTCCAGAGGATGCTTATGCGGGCCTGTCGACGACCACGCGGCGCTTGCACTGAGATGACACGAACATGAGGTCGGCGCGCGATGCGTGCGCGAGAAGTCAACCCGCTACAGTGCATTGCTGCATGATTTGTGATCGATGCGCGGCGCCTCGCACCGGGGTTTGCGATTTACAGCCTTCACCGGCATCGCGATGATCGCGATCTCGATCTTCACAACGATGAAGGGAGGCCGCGATGGCGCGAGCAACCGGATCATGGCTTGCGATGGCGACCTTGGCTTGCGCCTTGACGCTCTCATCAGCCGCGAATGCGCAGACCGCGCCCGCGGAGAATGCAGCGCCGCCGACCGCCGACAATGCGGTGATGATCACGGTGTTCCTGAAGCACGATCAGTCGCGCCCGCTCAGCGAACTCAACGCACAGCTCGAGAAGCAGGGCTACTACAAGGCCTTTCCGCCCGCGGGCGTCGAGGTCGTGAGCTGGTATGTGATGATGGGTATCGGCCAGGTGGTGACACTGCGGCTGCCGGCATCGCGGCTCCGCGAGGTCAATCGCGCGCTCGAGGACAAGGGCTGGGGCGCCTATCGCACCGAATTCTATCCGACCTATGATTACAAGGCCGTCGGCATGGCCGCGCACGAGAAGGCGCAATAATTAGCAATAGTTGATTGTCCGTCTCGGCGTGGCGCCAGCGAGGGCGCCTCACGCTTCATGGCAACGCACCCTTGCTCTCAGCTTGCGCCATGGCGGTCAGTTCGGCTTCGTTGATCGTGGCCCCGGATGCATCGAGCACCGAGACCGTGCGGAACCCGTCGTCGCGAAACTCCTCCATCTTTCGCAGCGCCGCCGCCGCCGTCGCGAGGATGACGGAGACGCCGCCGGGACCGTTCCTTGCAAATACCCGGAACATGATCCCCCAGCCCCTGACGTGCTCTACGCCGCCAGCGCGACGCGCGAGGTCGATTTCCGCCGGTACGGCTTGCCGCCCGGCGATCCCGATGGATCGGGGTCGAGCGCCGACAGCGCTTCAAGTACCTCGTCGATGCTGACAGCGCTCTTGGCACCCGGAAGTTCACGCAACGCCGGATTGGACGAAACCGCAGCCGCATCCGACGCCCATGACGCCAGCACGGCGCGCTTTTCCGCCACCGACAGCCGGGCATCCGCCAACACATCGCGCGGATGGTCGTAAACCGATGCCGGGTGCAGGATGACATTCAAGTCGACGATATTGTCAGTGCGATCGATCATTGGTTGCTCCCATTACTTGTTCAGGCACGTGTCAGCCGTCCCGCCCGGCAGGTCCACCGGGCGGGGCATCCGTCTGTGTCGCGAACGCGTTACGCCGCTTTCGCTTCGAGTTGCTGCACGTTGGCTGCCGTCGCGCCATCGATGGCGATCCGTCGCGGCTTCATGGCCTCGGGCACCTCGCGGACCAGTTCGATCTTCAGGAGTCCATTGTCGAACGCGGCGCTCTTCACCTGCACGTAATCGGCGAGATTGAAGTGCCGCTTGAACGGCCGCGCCGAGATACCGCGATAGAGGTATTCATGTTCGGCCTTCTCGGACTTGCTGCCTTCGATCGTGACCACGTTGCTCTCGGCGGTCACCGAGATCTCGTCGGGCGAGAAGCCCGCGAGCGCAAGCGATATCTGGTAGCGATCTTCACCAAGCCGTTCAATGTTGTAGGGCGGGTAATTGTCCTCGCCCGTGCGTGCCGCTGCGTCGACGAGATCGAACAGGCGGTCGAAGCCGATGGTCGAGCGCCACAGGGGAGCAAAGTCGTAGCTGCGCATAGCCAAATCCTCCAATGAGCAAGTTGGATACGAGCGGCACCGGACAGAACCGGTGCCCGTTCTGGTCCAGACCCATCAGGCGTCCGGACGCCATCCGTCGGATGGCGAAAAAAATCTTGGAAAAGGCCGATCCAGTTTCAAGGGGAGGCTACAAAAAAATTTTTGGCCCTTCGACGCAAGGCGATGCCCCCCGACATACGCGGCTCTCACCGCGTTTGTGGGCGCAGGCGACTTGCCCCAGCTCAGCGGGTAAAGGTTGGAAGCAATCGAAGGTGCCACTTGTCGCGATATGGATCGCTTCGTCGCGTGCACTCGTCGCAATGATGCCAGACAACCCCTCGCGCCCGTCTGGGGCGCAGCGAGTCCGGGGACACGACCGATCAAGGCCTCAGGCGTGCGCCCTCGGCTGCTGGCTCAGCTTCTTGGCCAGCGTCTTCAAATCTTCGACCCTCCGGCTGCACAACAGCCGGGCGAATTCGTCGGCATCGATGGAGGATTGCGGAAGGACGGGCGGTTGGCGCAGCTCCCGGCGCCGCCAGAACAGCCGGGAGAGACGCTGCAGCAGCTTCATTTTCTTGAGCCTCGATGAGAGCCTGCGCGGATAAGTCGCCGAACCGGTCCTTGGTTCCGCGCGTTGCCCCTTTCCCCGTTCTTTTCCGCAAAGAGCAGCCGCCCCGCTCCCGCCGAGGCTCCCGCTTTCGCATCCGCGTAATAATGGTGGGCGACAATCTTGCCGGCCGCTGCCGCCAGGCTCATTCTCCCGGCGCCACGCGTTCAGGGGGAAGACAGATGCCTGAGCCGGACCTCACCGGCGCTCCGATGGGCGGCACGCTCGTGCCCGGCGGGGCGATATTCCGCGTCTGGGCGCCGCGGGCCAGCGCGGTCCATGTCTCCGGCGACTTCAACGATTGGAGGCAGGATGCCGGTTCGCTGATGTCGGAGATCGGCGGTGGGCACTGGGCGAGCTTCGTGCCCGGCCTGAAGGACGGCGACGCTTACCTGTTCTACGTCGAGGGCATCGGCTCGTCCGGCTTCAAGCGCGACCCGCGGGCGCGGCTGCTCAGCGTCCAGCCGTCCTTTCCGGCCTGCAATTCCGTGCTGCGCGATGCCGGGCGATTTCCCTGGCGCCTCGAGCGCTTCGTGCCGCCGGCATTCAACGACCTCATCGTCTATCAGCTTCACGTCGGAACGTTCGCGCCGCATCCGGACAACGGGGATGGCAAGTTCTTCGACGTGATTGAGCGCGTGCCGCACCTCGCCGCGCTCGGCGTCAACGCGATCGAGCTGCTACCGATCCAGGAATTCCCGACCACGTTCAGCATGGGCTATAACGGCGTCGATCTCTATAGCCCGGAGAACCAATATGCCGAGGCCGACGAGGCAAAGCTCGGCCGCTATTTGGATCGCACCAACGCGATCCTCCGGGCGGCCGGCCACGCGCCCTATCCCGGCGTCGACACCCTCAGGCACAGCGACGACCAGCTCCGCGCGCTGATCGACGTCTGCCATGTCCATGGCATCGCCGTGATCTTCGACGTCGTCTACAACCATGCCGGCGGCGGGTTCGACGACAAGAGCATGTGGTTCCTCGATCGCCACCTGCCCGGCGACAACAACAACAGCCTCTATTTCACCGACAACGGCTGGGCGGGCGGCCTGGTGTTCGCGTTCTGGAACGATGGCGTCAAACAGTTCCTGATCGACAACGCCACGTTCCTTTATGAGGAGTATCGGATCGACGGCTTCCGCTTCGACGAAGTTAGCGTGATCGATCGCTTCGGCGGCTGGGGCACCTGCCAGGACCTGACCTCGACATTGCGCGCGCAAAAACCCGAGGCGATCCAGATCGCCGAATATTGGCCGGTCAATGCGTGGATCGTGAAGGATCGCAGCGAGGGCGGCGCGGGCTTTGACGCCACCTGGAGCGACGGTATCCGCAACAGCGTGCGGGCGGCGATCGCGAGCGCCTCACAGGGCGCCAACGCACGCGTGCCGATGTCCCCGATCGCAGACGCGATCGCCGCGATCAGCCTGGGTAGCCGCTGGCGCGCGGTGCATGCGATCGAGAACCACGACATCGTCTATATGGGACGCGACGAACGGATCGCGGCGCTCGCCGACGGCAGCAATCCGCGCTCCTGGTATGCGCGCAGCCGCAGCCGCGTCGCGCTTGGCCTCCTGCTGACCGCGCCTGGCATTCCCATGCTGTTCATGGGCCAGGAGATGCTGGCGTCGAAGCCATGGAGCGACACGCCGAGCGTGGACACCGAAATCGGCTGGGCGGCGTTCGACCGTGGCGATGAGGTGATGGCCGGCTTCGTGCGCTTTGCGCGCGAGCTGATCGGCCTGCGCCTGAGGACGCCGGGGCTGCGCGGCGAAGGCTGCGCCGTCATCCACGTCCACGACGACAACCGCGTGCTGGCGTTCCAGCGCTGGGTCGAGGGCGACGGCGGCGATGTCGTGGTGGTCTGCAGCCTGAACGAAAGCCCGCTCCACAACTACGCGATCGGCTTTCCCGTCGCCGGCCGCTGGCGCGAGATGTTCAACAGCGACATCTACGACCGTGAGGTGACCGTCACCGCCGATGGCAGCGTGCACGCCGACGGCCCGCCGCTGCACGGCTTGCCCGCGTCCGCCGCAGTGACGATCCCGGCGAACGGGCTGTTGGTTTTCGCGCGGGGCTAGCGCCATCGCCGGCATCTGTCCGGCGCCGGGCGATGACATTCCCGCGCGGGTTCCGTTATGCTAGGCCTTCGTTCGAGCGGCGCTCCCCGCCGCGATGCAAGTCGAAGAGCAATGGCCGCACCTCACGTTCCGCAGATCGCCCTTTATCGCCGCTGGCTGCAGGAGCAGCGCGGCCTGAGCTTTTCCAGCTTCGAGGAGATGCGCCAGTGGTCGGTGCGCGACCTCGACGCCTACTGGCAGAGCATCTGGGACTATTTCGACCTGCGCTCGCCGACGCCGCACCGCGCGGTGCTGGCGGAACGGAAGATGCCGGGCGCAGTCTGGTTTCCCGGCGCCTCCGTCAACTACGCCCAGCAGGTGTTCCGGCACGTCGAAACCGCCGATGCCGCGGGCCTGCCGGCGATCGTGAGCAGCGGCGAAGATGGCGTGCTGAAAGCGACGAGCTGGCCCGAACTGCGGCGACAGGCGGCCGCGCTTGCGGTTCATCTGCGGGAAAAAGGCGTCAAGCCCGGCGACCGCGTCGCGGCCTATCTGCCCAATATCCCCGAGACCATCATCGCCTTCCTCGCCACTGCGAGCCTCGGCGCGATCTGGAGCGTGTGCGCGCCCGACATGGCGGCGCCGGCGGTGATTGATCGCTTGAAGCAGATCGAACCGAAAGTGCTGATCGCCTGCGATGCCGTCACCTATGCAGGCCGGCGGCATGACCGCCGCGCCGTGGTCGATGAGCTCCGGCGCTCGCTGCCGACGGTCAAGCATTTCATCCTGCACAGCGACGCGGAGAGCGCCGAGACGGCCGATCCGCTGCTATCAGCGATCTTCGCCCGCCGCAGTCCCGCGATCGATACGTTCGAGCCGGTGTGGCTGCCGTTCGATCATCCGCTCTGGATCGTCTATTCCAGCGGTACCACCGGCTTGCCGAAGCCGATCGTGCACAGCCATGGCGGCATCATCATCGTGGTGCTGCCGCTGAACACGCTGCACAACGATATCGGCTGCAGCTACCAGCCGAACTCGTTTGGCGAACGCTTCCATTGGTACAGCTCGACCGGCTGGATCATGTGGAACTGCCAGGTCAACGCGCTCCTGGGCGGCACCACCTGCTGCATCTTCGACGGCAGCCCCGGCGGCTCCAAGGACAAGCCGGACTGGACCACGCTGTGGCGCTTCGTCGCCGACGCACAGGTGACAGTGTTCGGCGCGGGCGCAGCGTTCTTTGCCAATTGCACCAAAGCCGAGATCGATCTCGCCGCCGTCGGCGACCTCTCACACCTGCGCGCGCTCGGCTCGACCGGATCGCCGCTCAGCGCCGACACGCAAGCCTGGTTCAACGAGCGCTTCGCCGCGCTTTCAAAGGTCAATGGCAACGCCGCGCAGGCGGACATGTGGTGGGCGAACATTTCCGGCGGCACCGACTTCGCCGGCGCCTTCATCGGCGGCAACAGGGAATTGCCGCAGACGCCGGGCACGATGCAATGCCGGATACTGGGCTGCGCCGTGGAGGCATTCAACGAGCAGGGACGGCCCGTGATCGACGAGGTCGGCGAACTCGTCTGCACCGAGCCGCTGCCGTCGATGCCGCTGCGTTTCTGGAACGATCCTGGTGATGCGCGCTACCGCGCCAGCTATTTCGAGACCTATCCGGATAATTTCGACGGCAGCGGACGCGGCCCGGTGTGGCGGCATGGCGACTGGCTGAAGGTCGCCGCCGACGGTTCCTGCGTGATCTATGGCCGGAGCGACGCCACCATCAACCGGCACGGCCTGCGCATGGGGACGAGCGAACTTTACTCGGCGATCGAGGCGCTGCCGGAGATCCTGGATTCGATGGTCGTCGACCTCGAATATCTCGGGCGCGAAAGCTACATGCCGCTGTTCGTGGTGCTGCGCGACGGCATCGCGCTCGACGAGGCGATGAAGGCAAGGATCAACAAGGGGATCGAAGCCGGCCTGTCCCGCCGCTTCCTTCCCAACGAGATATTCCAGGTGCCCGAAATCCCGCGCACGCTATCGGGCAAGAAGCAGGAGCTGCCGATCAAGAAGCTCCTGCTCGGCCATCCGATCGAGAAGGTCATCAACAAGGATGCGATGGCCAATCCGGGTTGCCTGGAGTGGTACCTCGCTTTTGCGGGCGACTATCTGCAGAAAAATACGGGCGCCGCTTGAGGCGGCGCCCGCATTCTAGGTTTTTGTTTTGACGCGTTTTCTTCACGCGAACCGGTGTCCACTTCGCTCGAAAACGCTCTACGTGGACTGAAGCGTCCGCTTCTTCACCCGCTCCAGCCACTCGCGCGTCAGGACGAGGTCCGCCTGCGAGAGCTGGTGTCCGGCCGGCAGAGTCCGATGCGTGACATCGGCGCCGGCATCGCCCAGTATCTCAGCCAGCTTCGCCGAGTTGGAGGCCGTTACGATCGGGTCCATCTGTCCCGCGGCGACCAGTACCGGCGCGCCGGCCAGGTCGGGGCGCGGTGGATCGGACAGCGGCACCATCGCGCGCAACAGTATCGCGCCCGAAAGCGTGCCAGGGCGAAGCAGCATCATGGCTGCGGCGATGTTGGCACCGTTGGAATAGCCGACCGCCACTGGCGCGCCGATGCCGAGACGCCGGCGCATCGCGTCAACGAAGTCGGCCAGTTCGGCAGCACGCCGCCGAACGTCGTCCTCGTCGAACACCCCTTCCGCAAGACGGCGGAAGAAGCGCGGCATCCCATTCTCCAGCACGCGGCCGCGCGGCGACAGCAGCGCCGAATCCGGCGACAGCATCCTGCCGAGCTCCAGCAGGTCGCTCTCGTCGCCGCCGGTGCCGTGGAGCAGCAGGAGGGGCGGAGCGCCCGCCCGTTCCGCCGGCTCGAAGCGATAGACGAAGGGTGTCTCGTTCGTCATGCGACTTCTCCCAAATCAGGCAGCACGCTTTCGATCTCCGTGCGATGCCGCTCGAGGAACGCCGGCAGCTTCAAGGTGTGGCCGAGGCTCTCGACGGGCTCATCCACCGCAAAGCCCGGAATGTCGGTCGCGATCTCGAACAGCACGCCGCCGGGCTCGCGAAAGTAGATCGAGCGGAAGTAGTTCCGATCCCTCTGCTCGGTCGGATGCAGGCCGTGCGCCGAGACCAGCTTCTGCGCCATCTGCCCCTGCTCCGCATCGTCAGCCGCGCGGAACGCGATGTGATGCACCGAGCCGACGCCCTGATGACCGCGCAGGAAGCCCTTGGCCTCGTAGATGTCGACGATGCCCCCTTGGGCGTCACCGGGAGCAGCGAAGCGGATCACCGAACCCTCGCGCGCGACCTCGCGGAAGCCGAGCACATCGGTCAGGATGGCCGCGGTCTTCTCGGCGGTCTCGAGCAGCAAGGTCACGCCGTGGAAGCCGCGGATCGCGTGCTCCGCTGGGACGTCGCCATTGCTCCAGGCCGGCTCATCTTCCGCGCCGGGAATACCGACGAGAGCGAGCGCCATGCCATCGGGATCGGTGAACGGCAGCACCGACTCACCAAACCGCTTCTCCAGCGGCTGATGGGGGATGCCCTTCTCGACGAAGCGCTGCACCCAATAGCCGAGCGAGCGCGCCGGCACGCGGAAAGCGGTCTGATGGGTCTCGCCGACGCCACGACGGCCGGCGGGGGCGCCCTCCCACGGGAAGAACGTCAGGATGGTGCCGGGATGGCCGACCTCGTCGCCGTAGTAGAAATGATAGGTCGTGGGATCGTCGAAATTGACGGTCTTCTTGACGAACCGCAGGCCGAGGTCGCGCGTGTAGAAGTCGAAATTCTTCAGCGGGTTGCCGGCGATGGCGGTGACATGATGGATGCCAGACATTGGTCTCTCCTGGTTAACTCGGGAACCCGATCGGGCTCGTTGAGTGCAATATCGGCCCGCTATGTTTCGAGAACAATCCATGCTTTCATGGCGCCACTGTCTACGAATTGAGGACAATCGGCGGAGGCAAGATGGACAAGGTCGCGAGCTTGCGGGCGTTCGTGAAGGTCGTGGAGACCGGCAGTTTCGCCGAGGCCGGCCGACAGCTTCGCCTCTCCCGCTCCGCCGTCAGCAAGTATGTGGCCGAGCTCGAAGAGAGCCTGGGCGTGCAGCTCCTCAACCGCACCACCCGCCATGTCAGCACCAATGAGAGCGGCCAGATGTATTTCGAGCGCGCGCTCTCGATCCTGTCCGAACTCGACGCGGCGGATCAGGCGGTGTCGCAGGCGCAATCGGCGCCGCACGGACTGCTTCGCGTCAACGCGCCGATGTCGTTCGGCACGTTGCGGCTCGGACCGGCGGTCGCGGACTTCATGGGGAAATATCCAGAGATCCAGCTTCAGCTCGTCCTGAGCGACGACCTGCTCGACCCTGTGCAGGACGGCTTCGACGTCACCTTACGGATCGCTGAGCTGGAATCATCGAGCCTGATCGCGCGCAGGATCGTGCCGCTCGACCGCATCGTCTGCGCCTCGCCGGATTACCTGGCCGAGCACGGCACGCCGACCCATCCGCGCGATCTTCGCGAGCATGTCGCGCTGACTTACGGCTTCCTGCTCACCGGCAACCAATGGAAGCTGACGGGTGCGGATGGCGATCACTGGATCCAGCCATCCTGGTCGCTGTGCGCGAACAACGCAGAGGTGCTGCGCGACGTCGCCGTGAAGGGGCACGGCATTGCGCTGCTCCCGACCTTCATCGCTGGCGATGCGCTCCACACCGGAGCGCTGAAGACCACCCTTTCGGACTATCGCGCACCGCCGCTGACGCTCTATGCGATCTACCCTCCGACCAGGCATCTCTCGGTGAAGGTGCGACTGTTCATCGACTTCCTGGTCGAACGCTTCGGCGCGGGAGCGGATTAGCGCGGGAGATAATCCGCCGTGCTCACCAGTGTCCCATAGGACGACCCCAGCGCGGCCATGAAGGCAGCGTGGACCTGCGCGGCGGGAACGTTGACGCCGCCGAACGCAAGGTCGCGCGTCGCGCAGGCGTCGTGCACAACGGTGGCCTTGTAGCCGAAATCCGCCGCCGCGCGAGCCGTCGCGTCGATGCACATATGGCTCATTGCGCCCACGATCACGACGTCCTCGATGCCTTTCGCATCGAGCGCCTGCTTGAGCGGAGTGTCGCGAAACGAGTTGGGATAGTTCTTCACGATCACCGTCTCGCCGTCGGCCGGCTGGACGGACCCATGGATTTGCGCGCCATCCGATCCCGCGACAAAGAACGGCGCATCCGGCCGCACGAATTCATGCCTGATGTGAATGACCGGATCGCCGCTGGCACGGGCAGCAGCGATGACCCGCGCCGCGTTGGTCGTGGCCGCGTCGATCCCGACCAGCGGCAGCCTGCCGGAAGCAAAATAGTCGTTCTGAAGATCGACAACGATGATCGCGCGCTTGCTCATGACCGGACCGTCCTTTCCGCAAATTGGTCTGTATCTTTCTGGACAAGACTAGGCCCGCCATCGCATGCTGCAAATTGGCGATACCGACATAAAACGGGTTGATACCGACAGATGGTTTCCCGAGGCCCCACCGAGATCGGACTGGTGCATTATCCCGGAGCGCAGCTCGCCGCGATCCACGGCCTGACCGATCTGTTCGGCGTCGCCAACCGGATTGCGACCCGACATCGCAAACGCAAGTCCGCTCTGTTGCGGATCAGCCATTGGCAGCAGGCGGAGCCGAACAAGCCGCCGGCACGGGTCTTTGACAGCGTCCCGGACAGCGATGCGAGGGCAGCGCCTGCCGCGCTGATCCTGCCGCCGAGCCTAGGCGAGCCGCCCACGCCGGAGAAGGCGGCGCCTTTCGTGCGATGGCTGCATGGCCATCACGACGCCGGCGTCACGCTCGGCTCGGTGTGCGCGGGTGCATTCCTGCTCGGCGAGACCGGCCTCTTGGCAGGACGATCGGTGACGACGCACTGGGCCTACGCCGAGCAATTCCAGAACCGTTTCCCGGAGGCGCGCGTCGATATCGACCGGCTCATCATCGACGATGGCGACATCATCACCGCCGGCGGCGTGATGGCCTGGACCGATCTCGGCCTGAAGCTGGTCGACCGCCTGCTCGGGCCGACCGTGATGATCGAGACCGCACGCCTCTTGCTGGTCGATCCGCCTGGCCGCGAGCAGCGCTACTACAGCGCGTTCGCGCCGCGGCTGACCCATGGCGACAAGGCCGTGCTCAAGGTGCAGCACTGGCTGCAGGCGACCGGAGCGAAGGACATCGCGCTGGCAACACTCGCGGCGCGTTCCGGATTGGAAGAGCGCACGTTCCTGCGCCGCTTCCAGAAGGCGACGGGCCTGACGACAACGGAATATTGCCAAAGGCTGCGCGTCGGCAAGGCGCGCGAATTGCTGCAATTCAGCCGCCTGCCCGTCGACCGGATCGCCTGGGACGTCGGCTATGGCGACCCGAGCGCATTCAGGAAGGTGTTCATGCGCATCACCGGCCTGACGCCGGGCGACTACCGGCGCCGCTTCAACGCGGAGTGAGGTTTGGCGCCCTCTCCCGCTTGCGGGAGAGGGCGGGGTGAGGGTGCTTCCGCGATTCACGCTGTTCGAACATGTGGAGAGAGCCCTCACCCGGCGCTACGCGCCGACCTCTCCCGCAAGCTGGAGAGGTTAAAGACGGCTCGACTGCATCACACCAGAAACACGGTCGATCCCGTGGTCTTGCGGGCGGCGAGATCGGCGTGGGCCTTGGGGGCGTCCTTGAGCGGATAGGTCTGGTTGATCTCGATCTTGACCGCGCTGATTTCACCACCTCGAACAGTTCGTTTGCCATCGCCACCAGATTCTCTCGCTTGGCACCATAGGTGTTCAGCGTCGGGCGGGTCACGTACAGCGAGCCCTTCTGTGCCAACAGGCCGAGATTGAGCGGCTCGATACTGCCGGAGGACTGGCCAAACAACACCGCAACCCCGAGCGGCGCGAGGCAATCCAGCGATTTCAGGAAGGTGTCCTTGCCGACGGAGTCGTAGACAACAGGCACCAGATTGCCTCCGGTGATCTCCTTGACGCGGGCGACGAAATCCTCGCGCGTGTAGACGATCGTGTGCGCGGTGCCGTGGGCTTTGGCGAGTTTCGCCTTTTCGTCGGTCGAAACCGTGCCGATCACGGTGGCACCGAGATGCTTCGCCCATTGGCCCAGGATCAGCCCGACGCCGCCGGCCGCGGCATGCAGCAGGATCGTGTCGCCGCTCTTGACGCGATAGGTCTGGCGAATGAGGTACTGCACCGTAAGACCCTTGAGCATCATCGCCGCCGCGGTCTTGTCATCGATGCTGTCGGGCAGTTTGAGCAGACGGTCGGCGGGGATCAGCCGCTCCTCGGCATAGGCGCCGAGCGGCGAGTTGCCATAGGCGACACGATCGCCCGGCTTCAGGTCGGTGACGCCCGGCCCGACTTCCTCGACGACGCCTGCTCCCTCGCTGCCAAGGCCGCTCGGCAGCGGCACGCCATAGACGCCCGCGCGGTTATAGATATCGACAAAGTTCAGGCCGACTGCGGTGTGACGGATCCGCGCTTCGCCGGGACCGGGCTTGCCGAGCTTGACCTCCTCCCATTTCAGAACCTCGGGACCACCGGCCTGATGGAAACGAAAGGCGTGTGTCATGAGAAACTCCTGCAGCACGGGATGATTGTGAATCTCAGCGAAAGCGGCGAATGCAGTCCATTTCGCCGGCCGCAGACCATATCAGCGTGCTGCACGGCGGCAAGCAGCGCCCACGGTCATCTTGCCGTGAGCCCGTGACGCAGTGCAAAATTCTTCCAATCAGATCGGACGCAGCAGAGATAATCTAGTCCTGCAGCGGATGATCGAGTCAAATCACCACGACGACCTTGCCCAGCGCGCGCCGGTCGGCAAGGTGCTGGATCGCCTTGCCGCCCTCCTGCAGCGGGAATTCGGCGCTGATGCCTGATGACAGCATGCCTTGCGCATACCAGGACTGGAGCGCCCGCCGATTCTCGGCGAGGCGTGAATCCTGCGACAGCGTGAAGGTGCGCCAGTTGATCCCGAGCACATCGCAATTCTTCAGCAGCGGAAGGTTGAGCGGCAATGACGGAATGCCGGCGGTGAAGCCGAGCACGAGATAGCGCCCGCCCTCTGCGATACAGCGAATGGCGGCTTCCGAGAGCCATCCGCCGACGGGATCGATGATCACATCGGCGCCGTGCGGCCCGACCGCCTGCTTCAGCCGCGCAGCGAGCTCGCGACCATCCCCTGTGGTGTCGGCCGAATAGATCACGCCTTCAGAGGCGCCATGCTGGCGTGCGAAGCCGAGCTTCTCTTCCGATGAGGCCGCAGCGACGACGCGGGCGCCGAGATTGCGCGCGACCTGCACGGCGGCAATGCCGACGCCTCCTGCTGCGCCGAGCACCAACACGGCTTCGCCGGCCCGCACACCGGCGCGGGTATGCAGCGCGTAATAGGCCGTCTCGAAGGTGAACTGCATGACTGCTGCATCGACGAACGACATGCCCTCGGGAATCGGGCTGCAGCGCGTGGCATCGACAGCGACGAACTCCGCCATGCCGCCGGTTCCGGTCCGCGCCGCGACCCGATCGCCGACGCGCAGCCCGGCAACCCCTTCCCCTGCCGCGCCCACGACGCCGGCCACCTCGGCTCCCGGCGCGAAGGGCCGCGGCGTCTTGACCTGATAGCGATCCTGGATCGTGAGAAGGTCCGGATAATTCACGCCGCAAGCCTTCACCGCCACCAGCACCTGTCCCGGCCCAAGGACTGGCTCTGGCACATCGAGCAGCCGCAGGGTTTCGGGCCCGCCCGGCTCGCAGCTCATCAACGCGCGCATCAACTATCCTCCGGCGGCAATCCCGTCAGCGACAATGAAAAGAAGTCCCGCACCCGCAATGACGAAAACGATCAGTTGCGTTGACCTTGCCTGCCACAGGAATGGTGGCGACGGAACAATCCCGGCGCTAACATGCCAATGCCATGCCGGGAGCTTCCGCCGCACTTCGATCATCGCGCGCTGCGCCGTCGCGTTCAGCGATCGACTCCGGCTATGTCGGCCTGGTCCTGAGCGGCGTGCGCGAGGCCGGCTTCGATATCGACCGGCTGTTGGCGCGCGCCGGCATCGCGCCCGAGCAACTCGAGAAGCCGGGCGCCCGGCTGCCGCAGGACCAGTTCGCCCGCCTGATCGCGATCCTGACCCGGGAAACGCGTGACGAACTCTGGCTCTTGTGCAACCGCCCGATCAAGCCCGGCACCTTCCGCATGATGTGCCGGCTATTGATCCGCTCTGCCAATCTGCGGGAGGCGATCCGGATCGGCTGCCAGTTCTATCATCTGGTCGCCGACGATTTCGTGGTGCGGCTGGCGGAAGGCCCGGATGACGCTTCGCTCTACGTCACCGACACCATCGCCCAGCCGAACCGGCGGCGCATGGTCAACGGCGCGATCCTCTTGTTCGCCTATGGGCTGATGTGCTGGCTGGTAGGCCGCCGGCTGCCGCTGATCACCGTTCACTACGTCTTCCCGGAAGAGCCGTTCAGCTCGGAGCTCGAGCCGTTCTATAGGGCGCCGATGCTGTTCGACCAGCCGCGCACCGAAATCCGCTTCGATGCCGAATTGCTCGATCTGCCGATCATGCCCGACGAGGAGCGGCTGCGGCGCTTCCTCGCTTCGATGCCCAATGCGCTCCTGGTGCGCTACCGCGACGACAGCAGCATGGCCGAACGCGTGCGCGGCATTCTCCGCCGCAACCTCAAGCGTCCGTTGTCGTTTGAGGACATCGCCGGGATGCTCGCCGTCTCGCCGCAGACACTGCGCCGCCGCCTGCTCGACGAAGAGAACTGCGGCTTCCAGGACATCAAGGACCGGCTGCGGCGCGACCTCGCCACGCATCTATTGCAGAAGTCCCGCCTGTCGCTGGAAGAAATCGCGGTCTCGCTCGGCTTCTCCGAGCTCAGCACCTTCCATCGCGCGTTCCGGCGGTGGACCGGCGTAACGCCCGGCGAGTTCCGCGAGCGCCGCGGCCCTGCCGCAAAATAGTAGCGTCGGATTCCGCCAATCGGATTGGCATGCGCGGTCATTCAATGATGCAGCCTTGATGCGGATAATCCCGGCAAGGCCGATGTTCTCGGCCAACACGGGGAAGAAATGCCAATCCTGCGCCAATGGGCTGAACGTCATCCCGACAAGACCGCCGCGCTCGTCGCCTTTTCCGACCAGGCGATGACCTATGGCGAGCTCGATCGCCGCGCCAATGCCGTCACGCAGCTCCTGATCTGGATGGGGCTCGCCGCCGGCGACGGCATCGCGATCATGCTCGACAACGACCCGACCTATTTTGAGCTGATCTGGGGCGCGCGCCGCCACGGCGTCTATTACACGCCGGTCAGCACGCATCTGAAGCCCGAGGAGGCGGCCTATATCGTGCGCGACAGCGGCGCCAAGCTGTTCTTCGTCGCCGCGCGTTTTGCGGACGCGGTCCGGGCGCTGCTCGCCGACAATCCGCACCGGTGTGCGGTCTACGCGCTCGGCGGCGCGTTGGATGGCAGCTTTGACTATGGCGCGGAGCTTGCCCGCTTCGATCGCCTGATCGAGATTCCCGACGGCCCGGTCGGCAAGGATTTCTTCTATTCCTCAGGCACGACCGGCAGGCCCAAAGGCATCAAGCAGCCGCTGTTCGCCAATCTTCGCCAGGCGCAGGCCTCCGGCGACTGGGTGCGCGACAATTTCGGCTTCGCGGAGGATACGGTCTATCTCTCTCCGGCACCACTGTACCATGGCGCGCCGCTTCGCTTCACCATGCGCACGCTGGAGAGCGGCGGCACCGCCGTGATCATGAAAAAGTTCGTACCGGAGCAGGCGCTGGCCGCGATCGAGCATTACCGCGTCACCCACAGCCAGTGGGTGCCGACGATGTTCTTCCGCCTGCTCGCGCTGCCTGACGAGATACGCGCCCGCTACGATCTCGCCTCGCATCGCTGCGCGATCCACGCCGCCGCGCCTTGTCCGCCCGAGCTCAAGGAGCGGATGATCGAGTGGTGGGGGCCGATCGTCTGGGAATATTACGCGGGCTCGGAGCGCAACGGTGCCACCTGCATCTCGACCGCGGACTGGCTGATCCATCGCGGCTCGGTCGGGCGCGCCTGCGTCGGCACTATCCATATCCTCGACGAAGCGCAGAACGAGCTCGGCCCCGGCGAGATCGGCGACGTCTATTTCGACGGCCCGCAATTCGTCTACCACAACGATCCCGAAAAGACCGCGCGCTCGCGAAACGCCAAGGGCTGGTCGACCATCGGCGATGTCGGCTATCTCGATCACGACGGCTATCTCTATCTGACCGACCGCCGCTCGCACATGATCATCTCCGGCGGCGTCAATATCTATCCCGCCGAGATCGAGAATCGCCTGGCGCTGCATCCCGATGTGGCCGATGTCGCCGTGTTCGGAATCTCCAATCCGGAGTATGGCGAGGAGGTCAAGGCCGTGGTGCAGCTCAGGGAGCCGTCGAAGGCATCATCGGCGCTTGCGACTGAGCTGATGGCGTTCTGCCGGGACGGCCTGTCGCACGTCAAATGCCCGCGCTCGATCGATTTCGCGGCCGAGCTGCCGCGGCAGGAGAACGGCAAGCTGTTCAAGCACGTGCTGAAGCAGCGCTATCTGCAGCCGGCCTAACCGGATCATCAACAACGAAGACAGGAATAGAGCATGAACAAGCTCACGGTGGCGACCTGTGCAATCGCATGGGCGGGGTTGTCGTTCTCCGCATTCGCTCAGGAGAAGAACTACGGACCAGGCGTGACCGATACCGAGGTCAAGATCGGCCAGACCATGCCTTATAGCGGCCCGGCGTCGAGCTTCGCGGCGATCGGCCGCGCGATGACCGCTTATTTCCAGAAGGTGAATGCGGAAGGCGGCGTCAACGGCCGCAAGATCAACCTGGTCTCGCTCGACGACGGTTATAGCCCACCCAAAGCCGTCGAGCAGACGCGGCGATTGGTCGAGAGCGAGGAGGTGCTGGCGATCGTCGGCACCTTCGGCTCGCCAACCAACTTCGCAACGCAAAAATATCTGAACGCCAAGAAGGTGCCCGGCCTGTTCCTCGGCACCGGCGCCAACCGCGTCTCCGAGCCCGCGACCTATCCGTGGTCGATGGGTTGGCAGCCGAACAACCATGCCAAGGGCGTGATCTACGCCAAATACCTCCTCAAGGAGCGGCCCAATGCGAAGGTCGCGGTGCTGTTCCAGAACGACGATTTCGGCCGCGACTACGTCAAGGGCTTTCGCGACGGGCTTGGCGACAAGGCTGCGACGACGATCGTCAAGGAGCTCAGCTACGAGATTGCCGAGCCGACCATCGACTCGCAGATCCTGATCCTGAAAGCGACCGGCGCCGACGTGTTCCTCGACATTTCGACGCCGAAATTCTCGGCGCAGGCGATCAAGAAGATGGCGGAGACGAAATGGGACGCTCTGCATCTCCTCAGCGATGCCGCCGGCTCGATCTCCAGCACGCTGGCGCCGGCGGGGCTGGAGAATTCCAAGGGCGTCATCACCGTTGCCTTCCGCAAGGATCCGAACGATGCGGCATGGGGCGACGATGCCGGCGTGAAGGAGTATCTCGCCTTCATGAAGCAGTACATGCCCGAAGCCAATCCGTCCGAGACTTATCACGTGTTCGGCTATGCGACGGCGCAGACCTTCGTTCACGTCCTGAAGAATTGCGGCGACGACCTGACGCGCGAGAACCTGATGAAGCAGGCGACCAGCATCAAGGACCTCGTCCTCCCGATCATGCTTCCCGGCATCAAGCTCAATACCACCCCGACGCGCTACACGCCGATGAGCCAGGAACAATTGATGCAGTTCGACGGCGTGAAATGGAAGCCGATCGGCGAGGTGATCGACGCGGAGAAGTGAGAGCGCGGTCTCGGGAATTTTACCTCGCCCCGCTTGCGGGGAGAGGTCGGAATTCGAGCGCAGCTTGAATTCCGGGTGAGGGGGTGCCTCCGCAAGCTCGTCTCAAACCATCTTCGTGGAGATAGCCCCTCACCCTACCCTCTCAGAGCGAGCTCCGCTCGTCTCGGCCCCGTGAAGAACGGGGAGAGGGAGGCGCAGGGCACTTGCGCTCTTCAGTCTATTCACACTCGCGCAGCACCTCCCGCGCGATGGTCATCTTCATCACTTCGGTGGTGCCTTCCGCGACCTGCGCGATGCGGCTCTGGAAATAGAGCTGGCCGAAGCGGTTTTCCCTGAGCACGCCGAGCCCGCCATGGATCTGGATGGCGCGATCGATGACCCGACAGGCCGCGAGCGGCGCGAAGCATTTCACCATCGCGGCTTCCTTGCGTGCATCGAGGCCACGATCGAGCATCCAGGCGGTCTTGTAGACCATCAGCCGCGACTGCTCGAGGTCCATCTCCGATTCCGCCAGCATCCATTGAATGGCCTGCCGTTCCGCGAGCGGTTTGCCGAACGTCTCGCGCTCACGCGCCCGTTTCGCGGCCTGCGTCTGCGCCCAGCGCGCGGTGCCGGTGAGGCGCGCACCGATCACGGTGCGGTTGCGGTTGAGCTGGTCCATCATGTAGCGGAAGCCCATGCCCTCCGCGCCCAGCATGTTCTTCGCTGGGACCACGCAATCCTTGTACTGGTAGTCGCAGCTCCGGCCGAGATAGGTGCCCGGCGCCATGGTCTCGTATTCGCGCAGCACCGACACGCCGGGATTGGGATAGTCGACCAGGAACAGGCTGATCCCCTCATAGCCCTTGGTCGGATCGGTCACGGCATAGCAGAGCAGATATTTAGGCGTGATGGCGGGATGGTTCGGCGGCGGCGCCCAGCGCTTGATGCCGTTGATGATGTAATTGTCACCGTCACGAACGGCGGTGGTCTTTATCCCGGCCGCGTCGGAGCCCGCGCCCGGCTCCGAGATGTTGATGTGGTAGAACTTGTCCTCTTTCAGGATCGGATAGAGATACGCTTCCTTCTGCCATTCCGGCGCGACGTGAAGCGCGGGATGCGGATCGAGAAAGCCCGACCAGGTCGCGAGCAGGCCATGCATCACGGGCGACCTTACGATCTCCTCGTAGACCAGGCACTTCGCGACCGTGCCTAATCCCTGCCCGCCGGCTTCCTTCGGCACCGCCAATCCCCTGAAGCCGTATTCGCGGAATTTCCGCACTACGCCCATGAAGATGTCGTGCGGCACGGCGTAGTCGTCCGTTCCCCAGTCATCCTCGAGCGGGCGGCAGACTTCCTCCACAAAGGCAGCGGCCCGCGCCTTGATGTCGCGTTGTTCCCTGGACAGTTCAAAATCCACTGTGATCTCCAAGCCTTGTTTTGCAAGGCTGGAGACTAGGTCGGCTGCGTCAGGGCGATTATGGCGTGGAGAGCCAATCTGGTTGGCTGATTGCATCAGGCCGGGAAACCTTGCTGGCTTCGTCCTTCGCGTCGCTCGATGAGGCCGCGGTGTTTAGCGCGCGGAACTCGCGAAACAGGTCGGCAGCTCCCCAGTTGCTCAGCCATCTCTGGCTGAGCAAGCGCAAGTCGATGCTCCACGGCTGGCCTGAACCGGCGGGCATGGCACCGTGCCATAGGAACAAAAAACGCAGCAATCGCCTGGCTTGGGCTTCAGGTGAGCACCGCATGCCTTGCAATCGTAGAAGAACCTGCAAGCATCTAGCGGCATGATTTCCATCTGACGATATCCGCAGTGTGGGCATCTGATGATGGATTGCAGAATAAGTGAGTTGTCCTGCATCGCCGCATCCCGCCAGAAATAGTCTCGAAATCAGCGCCATGAGTATAGCGCCGATACGGCCTCCAGGGGACGAAAACGAGATTGCGGATGACGCGGGAACGGACGGTGCCCCGCAAGGTCGCTTCTCCCGAGCAGAATCCGACCAGTTAGATTTTGTCTAATCGGCGCGATGACGTCTGCGTCGTCGTGCCATGTGGCAGGTTCCGTGGCGACAACCTGCCAAGCGTCACTTTCAGGCCAGCAATGGACAATGCTTGATCTTGGCGCGGCGGGATTCATGATTGCGCCTTCCGATAGCTCCAGCTCTTGAGCAAAGTAGCATTGCTACAAAATCATCTAATGCTTGCTTCAAAACTAATTGCTTCAACAATCTCAAAACAAATGGTCGGCCTGCGTACCAACTACTCTCGGGGCAGGCTTGATTGCATTTCTGCATTTTGCCAACGTCAGGACGAGCGATTCACGTCGCTTATCTAAAAGAACGGCAAATTTTTGGAGCGCTCAGCATGACAAAGGCGCTCCGACACAACTGACATAGCCGTTCTGCATTCGGGGTGACCACCTATGTCTTGGGGGCACCTTCACGATTGTGTGCGTGTGCGTTTGTGGCGTCTCGTCGAGTCCGAACCTCAAAAGCATAAATCCACGACGCGCTGAGCTCACGCTACAACCGCTGAATCTGCAAGTGACTCATCCGGAAAAGAAAGAACTGCGTGCGCAGGGCAATCTCTGCTCGCGCTGTCAGCATCACCACGGCACACGGCACACGCCAAACGAAAAAATTCAACAGGCTAGGCGAATGGGGCAAATACCGCATGTACGTGATCATCGATGATCGAGAGAACGTTGCCACCGGCTACATCGGCGGTTTCGACCGTGAAGGCATTTCTTCTGTTGGATTTTCGCCAACGGAGTTCCTTGAGTGGCTGGAATCTGCGGGCGACGATGAGCTGTCGGCCATTGACGCTTTTCTTCTTGGAGATTGTGATACTCGCGCCACCTTGCCTCGCACTGTCCGCAAGCGCTGCCGTGCACCGATCATCGCGCTCAGCCACCAGAGAATGCTCAAGCACACGGTCGAGCTCTTTGAAGCTGGCGTGGATGATGTCGTCCATATTCCAGTCCACCCACGCGAGATCCTGGCAAGAACTGCCGCGATCTCCCGCCGCAGCCTCGGAATATCGACCCATGGCAGGCAAGGTGCGATTCGAGTCTTCTTTGACGGGAGAGATCCGGAAATTGGAGGAGCAGTCATGATGCTGCCGCGTCGCGAGCTCCGCATCCTGGAACACATGGTTGGTCAGCAAGGAAAATGGCTGACCAAAACGCAGATCTTCAATGCGGTTTATGGGATCTTCGAGTCAACGTTCGATGAAAACGTGATCGAAAGTCACGTCAGCAAGCTGCGCAAGAAGCTGCGTGACCGTCTCGGCTACGACCCGATCGTCTCGAGGCGATATATCGGCTACCGGCTCGATTCCTCGACGGGAGCGCCCGAAGACGATGCGACGCGAGATCTCCAAACACTTGGCATCCTGGCCAAGCAAGCACCATCGAGGCCACGACCCATCTTCACTTGAGAGAACGAGATCATCATTCAGAACAGGTAACGCTTCGCCACGAAAGTAGCCGCATGACCAACGACCGCGTGGTGTCTGTGCAGATTTGGTAACGAGCTAGCGCATGCCTGCCCGTCACGGCAGCAGGCGCAGCCGTCCCATGCCGGATAACGGGTTTGCGCGACGCGCAGGCCCGCCGCTTACGGGTTGGCATCGCGTACCGCCTCGACAATGCTTCGATGAGCAGCACGATTTGTCGGATCGCGCGCGAATTCTCTGGGGACGCTTCGAAACGTGAAAATCATTCTTCGAATGCATCGCTGAACCTTTCGCCTTGTGACAGCGACAATGTCGTTGTCACTGACGATCCAGATTGCGTTGTTGCGGTGTGTAGTCCGATCCAATCGGCGGATGATTAATGAAGTCAGTGTTGCTTGCGGGGAAATTCAAACGATCAGCAGACAATTTCTTAATGGCCGACGCATTAGTGGGCTAAACGACATGCAGTTGAGTTGAACCTCGAACCAAAGCGCTAGCGAATCAGGGCGCTAATGAGGTGCACGCCGAGAAACTGCTCGCAAAATCTTTTGAATTGGGTCGATCATGACGTTAGCACGCGAGACGGTTGAATTATTGGTTCAGACGGCGAGAATTTGGCACTTCGAAGGTAGTCGGCACGGGCTGCGCGATCGCGAATGGATGGCCCTGCGTTTTCTTGCTCGCGCGAATCAGTTCTCACGGACTCCGTCGGCATTGGCCACTTTTGTCGGCACTACCAGGGGCACCGCATCTCAAATCGTCAAGGTGCTCGAAAGAAAGGGATTCCTCGTTCGCAAACCTGCTGCGGAAGACAAACGCTCGGTGATCCTTTATGTGACCGCGCAGGGTGAGAAATTTCTCGGGCATGATCCGGTCAATGTACTCGTAAAGGCGATAGGCGTGCTCAGCGTCGATCGCCAGACCAGCTCACGCGATGCGCTCCGCCAGGTGCTCGACTGGTTGGATATTACCCAGCAACGACATCATGCGGACATTTGCAGGGAGTGCACGTTCTTGACGGAGAATAGTGCCGACGGCGCGACAGGCAACGCCTGCCCACAATTCACATGCCGCTTCTTTCGCGCAGCGATCACAGCGGACGAAACTATGCTGCTATGCGCGACCTTCGAGCGCGGCCGGCGATAGATTCATCCGACGCTGGCGCTACGGACGTCCGCCAAAGCGTGATGACTTTTCTTCGAATCGTCATCCCGCTTTAGCTCTTTTTGTTTGAGCATGATCTCCGCGCAAACGCTTCGCGTTTGTCGCGAGGGAAAACCGGTGTCCACTTTTCCGGGTCATGCTCTATTTCGTTTCGTGATGCTGTCTGCCGAGAGAGCAGGCGAAGCGCACGGCAGCTTCGAGCTGCAACCAGACGATTACTGGAATGCCGACAATTTTAATCATCTATGAGGCAGCTCGAATCAACAATCTTCATTGCCCGCATGATAGCTCGTCGCCATCAACTCCTCGCCGCCAAAGGCGAACGTGCCGACGAGACCCATGATCATGACGACGTTCTATTCGTTAATCAATGAAGTGCAAAACACGACGACATCCGGGTCGACGAAACGGCAACTAAGGGCTCTCACCCGCATTACGGACTTGTTCCTTGCCGGGTCTGGTCGCTACTCCAAACAACAGATCAAACTGTTTGACGAGATATTCAAAACACTCGTTGCCGTGATCGAGTTGAAGACCCGCGTCAGGCTGGCTCGCCATCTCGCGACTGACTCGAATGCGCCGGCAACGCTGGTCAGGGCACTTGCATCGGATGATGCTGTTGCCGTGGCGGCTCCGGTTCTCAGTCAGTCGGATGCCCTTAGCGAGTCCGATCTTGTTGCCTGCGCCAGCACCCAAGGTCAGGGCCACCTTCACGCAATCGCGCAACGTCGAACAATCAGCGAGGCGATCACGGAGCTGCTGATTCTGCGCGGCGAGGCCGGCGTGGTCCATGCGGTTGCGAGCAACCCGGGCGCCCGCTTTTCGGATGGCAGCTTCGGCGAGCTCGTCGCGCGATCGAGCGAAGATACCCAGCTTGCCCTCCATGTCGGGACGCGGCATGACATCCCCAGACATCATTTCCTGAAGCTTATGGAAACTGCCTCGGCTTCCGTACGCAACAAGATCGCCGCGGCAAACCCGCAATTTTCCGACGCCGTGCATGACGCCGTGACAGAGGTCATCGACGACATAAATCTGGAGGTCCGCAATCAGTCTCCGGATCACGCGCGGGCAAGGAAGAAGGTAAAGCGCCGCAAATACTGGAAGGAGCTCGGAGAAGCGGATGTTCACGCGGCTGCCCGAGCGCAGGATTTTGAAACGGCGGTGATGGCGTTGTCCGTCCTTGCAGCCTGCCCCATCGAACTGGTCGAACGGGCGGTTCTCAATGAGAATCCTGGCACCGTGCAACTTGTCGCAAAAGCCGGCGGATGTTCCTGGGCAACGGCCAAGGCTTTGCTGCTGATGAGAGTAGCGGACCGCAGGCTAAGCAAGATCGACCTTGATCAAGCGCGAGAAAACTTCGAGCGGATCGAGCTCCGAACCGCGAGACGAGTGCTTGAGTTCTACAAGGCACGCCGTGACGCGCGCACAAGCGAAAGCCATCCCATCGCGCCGAGCGAATCCGGCTCCCTAGCGGTCGCCATGATATAGGTCCGCTAGAACAGGCGCCCGCCATTCGGAACTGGCCGCTCAGGCGAAACGAGCACCACACGGCCTTGTTCATCGGGAAAGCCCAGCGTCAGCACCTCCGAGAGGAATGGGCCGATCCGGCGCGGCAGCAGATTGACCACGCAGGCCACCTGCCGACCAATCAATGACTCGGCGGAATACAGCTCGGTAAGCTGCGCGCTGGACCGCTTCGTTCCAACCTCGGGGCCGAGATCAATCGTCAGTTTCCACGCCGGCTTCCGCGCTTCCGGAAAATCAGCCACGTCAACGATCGTGCCGACCCTGATGTCGATGGCCAGGAACTCGTCGATCCCGATCGTTTGCGTCATGTAAAGCTCGCGCGGCAATGGCGTTTCCCGCGCGCATCCCGCAGGGGATCCCAGCCGTTCCCGTTGATGGCGGAGAGGGAGGGATTCGAACCCCCGATAGGCTTGCACCTATGCCGCATTTCGAGTGCGGTGCATTCAACCACTCTGCCACCTCTCCCGGTGCCAAAAAGGTGATTCCTCACCCTCTGCGGTCGGGGCGTGTTCTAGGCGAGGATGCCGGGGGAGACAAGGCGCCGGGAGAAGATTTCCGCAGCGCCGCAACGGCCAAAGGAGGGCGAAATGGAGCATTTGACGGTGAAAGCCAATGGGGCGGCGTTCCATCTTGCCCGGATCGGGGCCGGCAAGCCGTTGCTCTTGTTGCATGGCTGGCCGGAATTCTGGCTGACCTGGGAGCCGGTCATGGCGCGACTTTCCGACCGTTTTGCGCTGATCGCCCCCGACCTGCGCGGCTTCGGCGACAGCGACAAGCCGGACGGCCCGTACGGTCCGGAACAGCACACGGGCGACATGCTGGCGCTGATGGATGCGCTCGGGATCGAACGGGCCGGCGTGGTCGGCCATGACGTCGGCGGCGCCGTGATGCAGCCCTTGGCACGCAAGGCACCCGAGCGGATCGCGGGGCTTTTCTTCTTCGATTTCGTCTATCCCGGCATCGGGCCTCGCATGGCGGCGCCGGATCGGCTGAACCACATCTGGTACCAGTCATTCCACCAGATGGAGATGGCGCCGAAGCTCGTCGGCGCGACGCGCGAGAGCTGCGGCCTCTATATCGGGCATTTCCTCAAAGGCTGGTCGCATCGCCAGGATGCGTTCGACGATGTGCTGGACGCCTTCACCGACAACTTCCTGAAGGCGGGCAACCTCGCTGGCGGCTTCGCGCATTACCGCGCCGCGCACGCCGCGCGCGTGAAGATGATGCAGGGCGAAGCGCCGTCATTGCCTGCGATCACCGTGCCGACCTGCATCCGCTGGGCCGAGCACGATCCGCTGTTTCCCTATGCCTGGGCCGACCGGCTCGGCGAGACCTTCACCGATCTCGATCTGAAAATGTTCGAAGACGTCGGACATTTCCCGCATCGCGAAGCCCCCGATCGCGCAAGCCTCGAGATCTCCACGTTCTTTTCGCGCATCGGATGGATCTGAAGCGGGAGAATCAGGTTAAAGCGTGATGGCATTAGGTTCGATAACCTGAATTTTCGAGATAGTTCGCGCATTCTTCAGAGGTGAATGCTGGCA
>NZ_JCAMOT010000045.1:0-60457 GCF_059512425.1 Bradyrhizobium sp. Leo78 | reverse complement strand
GTGATCTTCGCAATCACCGGACTTACCATGACCGCTCCAGCCTCTCAGGCTTTTGCAGAACCTTCCGCACACTACCGCTGCCGGCGAATGCGATGGCTGTTACCAAAGGTCCGAAGGTGCCCATGGGTGACAGCCTGACCTGGCATGGTCTTACGCTATATGGCCAGGTCGACGTGGGACTGACCGATCTGAGTCACGCTGCTCCGTTGAGCCCCACTGCAGGCACCGGCGTGAACTATTTGATTGCGAGAAACAGTAACAGATCGTATTTCGGCATAGGCGCTAATGGATTTGCCGGGTCGTTCATCGGCCTTAAAGGTAAGCAGGACATCGCGGATGACGTCGCCGCCATATTCAAACTTGAAACTGCATTCAATCCGCAGTCGGGCCTGCTTTCCGACGGAGTGGGATCCATAGTGCAGAACAATGGTCTGCCGATCGACAGGCAGAACTCGTTTGCCGATTCCGCCAAAGCCGGTCAGGCTTTCAATGTCGCGGCTTACGCAGGTCTGAGTTCTCTGACCTACGGCACACTGACATACGGGCGGCAAGCCGCTTTGACGTCTAAGGCTGTAGTTGCCTACGATCCGATGGCGAGCGCCAGTGCCTTCTCCGTCATTGGCTTTCAGGGCGCCACCGGCGGCGGTGGCGATACAGAAAATCGGATCCTGGACAATTCACTCAAGTATGGCGTGAATTTGGGTCCCGTGCGTGGCGCAATTCAAGCACAGATTGGCTCAGGCCCCAATGCAGGACCCCGCAATGCAATGCAGGCGCAGGTGGGCGGGAGTTACCTCGGTCTGTCCGTGGATGTGATTCTCAGTCAGATCAATGGCGCAATCTCTGCGAGCCCGCTGCCATTTCCACTTCCTAATGGACTACCGACGAATATCGGGAATGGACTGGTCGCCGGAACGATCTCGGACAATACCAGCTACATGCTGGTTGCAAAGTACGCCATCGGTCCTTTCAAATTCTTCGGCGGGTATGAGCACATCCAGTTCGCGAATCCAAAAACACCGTTGAGCCCGGGCGATTTCATCACGGGCGGATATGTGCTCGGGACCGTGTCCAATAATAGCTTTACTACGGACAGGATGCTCCAAATATTTTGGACCGGTGCAACATACGAAGCCAGACCTGACCTCGACTTGAAATTCGCCTATTATCACGAGGAGCAGAACAGCTATCACGGAGCACCAGGAACCAGCTTCAATGCCGGGCGCTGTTCGAATGCCAGTCTTGCGCAATGCAGTGGCCAGCTCGATGCGCTCTCGTTCTTGACGGATTACAAATATTCGCAACATATGGATGTGTACGCTGGCATAATGTGGACGCAAGTGTCGAATGGCCTAGCCAGCGGCTTTCTTCAGAGATCTACGATCGATCCGACAGTCGGGCTCCGGTATCGTTTTTGAAGTCCTGCGCTTAAAGCCATACAGCTTCAACTCAATGGGTGCCGTCTCCACTTCGAATAGGAAGGTGCGGTTGGGGACGGTGGAGGATCAGCGAAACCGGTGCGAGATCTTAAACGCCGGCAAGACGGGAACTGCGCGGCCGTCGAGGGGAAGGATCGAAGCTAAATGATGGGTTTAGCGTCGAGGACGTTGGCAGGGCGGGTCGGAGCTAGTCGGATCAGATGCCGCATCCCCTGCACTTTCAACTCCGCTCCATCGTCGCGTTTTTTGCGGCAAAACCTGACGATTACGGGATCTAGAAGAATTCGGCCACTACGCTTAGCTTATCAGGGCCTGCCTTTGAAGAGCGCTGGACCGACCGAGTATCCCAAATAATCTCGGCGCGCAGCCCTGAGATATCTTCCCGGTTGAGCAAGCGGAGCCGCGCTCCGCTCGTCCGTACCGCCATATCCACAATGGAAAGTCCAAGCCCGCTACCCAGCGAGCTTTTGTTGCGGCCGCGGAAGAAGCGCTTGGTAACCAATGCGAGCTCCTCTTTCGGAATGCCCGGGCCGGTGTCCTCGACAAATACGGTTGTGCCATCTTGGGTCGTCTCCGAGGACCAGCGGATCGTTCCTCGCCGTGGCATGTGGCGGACGGCGTTCTCGTGTAAATTTCGGATGGCGAGCAGAAGAGAGTCTCGGTTCGCGGTGACAACAGTGCTACGCAGGATCGGATCAACAATAACGTCGGCGTTCCTGTCCGACGATAGAAGGGTGTCGATCACCTCTTCCAAAACCTCTCCCACGTTGAGCTCCGTTAGGGGCGCGTCGGCCCCGGAGTCGAGCCTGGCGATGGTTAGTAGCTGACGAACAAGTCGAGTGGTGCGATCTACGGCGAACAGTATCTGACTGAGCGCTGCCTGCCGTATGTTCGCGTCTCGCGCCGTCATTGCGATCTGCGCTTGGGTCCGCAAACCCGCCAAGGGAGTGCGCAGCTCATGTGCAGCGAACGCGGTGATGTGTCTCTCGTGACGAAGAGCCTCCCTAACTCTTTCGAACAGATTGTTAAGTGAAAAAACCATGGGGAGGATCTCTTTCGGAATTCCTTTTGTCTCGACTGGGGTCAAGTCGTCGGCATTGCGCCGCCGGAGATCCGCGGCCAGCGCATGCAACGGTCGAAGACCCTGATTGAGGCTTGCCCAGATAAGGAATGCGAGAACGGGGATTGCCAGGAACATTGGAGCGAGAAGACCCTTCATAATGTCGGCCACAAACGTTTCCCTCAGTCCCAGTCTGTCGCCTACGAGGACTCGAAGATTTTTCGTGGGATCCTCAGCAGTGAAGACTCTCCACTTCTCGCCCCGGATCGTGCGTTCCGAGAAGCCCGTGCGATTGTCGCTAAGACTCTCATTCGGGGTACCGCTGGACCTTGCCACAAGGCGACCGTCAAGTGACCAAATCTGGCAGGAAAGCTGGCGATCATAGGTCAAGAACTCGGCCGCGTGACTTGAGTCCGAATCCTTTTGGAAGGAGCTGATGCCGTTGCTCGACGCCAACGACAACACCATGCGCGCTGCCTCTTGTAGCCTTGAATCGAGAAGGTTCTCAACCTCGTGCGTCGTGCCAACATAAATCCAGCACGTCGCGGCTATCCAAATGAGGCCTGTTGTCACGACAAGGATGAAGAACAGCTTGCGCTTAAGAGAATTCATGATGAAGCCGGTCTCACGCGGTAGCCAATACCCCTTAACGTCTCGATTTTGGATCGTCCAATCTTACTACGGAGCTTATGCACGTGGACTTCGACTGTGTTGCTTTCGATTTCTTCCTGCCAGCCATAAAGGCGCGCTTCCAGATCGCTCTTGGAAAGAACAATGCCCGGGCGATCCATAAGCGCCGACAGGATCGCAAATTCCCGACGCGATAGGCTGATGACGGTTCCATCAACGGCCGCCGTCAAGCGTGCCACATCAAGCGTCACTCCATTGTGAGACACGTAAGGCGATGCGCGGCCTTGCTGCCGGCGACTGATCGCGCGGACTCGGGCTGCGAGTTCGTCCAGATCGAAGGGTTTGCCAACGTAGTCATCGGCACCCGCATCCAGTCCCTTAATTCGATCCGACACTTCATCAAGAGCGGTCAAGAGGAGAACCGGGATCCGGTGGCCCTTGGCACGCAACGATGTCAATAGATCCAGGCCGGATCCATCAGGAAGCATGAGGTCCAGCACGACTGCATCGAACTCGTCTGTTGCGAGCGCGGCCTGTCCGTCCGTGCAAGTGGCGACCACGTCGAGCGTCGCACCGTACAATCCGAGGCCTACTTTTAGACCGTCCGCGAGAACTGAATCATCCTCGACGACCAAAATTCGCATTGAAGCCGCTCCTCATTCTGAATTTCGCGTCGGCGGCGGACCTTAAGGCTGGCTTAAGGTGGCGGCCCGAAATGGACCCCAGGCCGTGGCGGAAAGGGGACTCCATGTCATACGGGCGCATACTCGTATTTGTTACTTTGCTCATGGCGCTAACGGCGGCGGCGGCTCCGGCCGAGGCAGCCGGAATCAAATCGGCCGATCAGGCTTTTCAGTTCCACGCGGAGTGGGCGGGTAAGGGCGGGGTGAGGCTAGGATGGACCATTGCGCCGGGTCACTACCTCTACCGGGACCACATCACGGCGACCATCGACGGCCGGCCGGTTCGCATCGAGACCGAAGCCGGCGAGCTCAAGGATGACCCGAATTTCGGACCAACCGAGGTCTATCATCTATCAGCGGCAGCGACCGTGGCGCCGGAGCTTGCGTCCGCCGAGGGCAGCCTGATCGTCACTTATCAAGGGTGTGCGGAAAACATCATCTGCTACCCGCCTATCTCGAAGACAGTCGATCTTTCGACGTTGTTGGTTGGTGATGCAACCGAAGGAGACGCCAGGATCGCGCCTCCTTCCGAGGTGTCCGGCGCCAACCTCCTGGTTCCCAAAAAGGTCACCCCGGAAACGGCCAGCGAAATCGCGTCGGAGTCAGCGGCCCTGTCTGGCAACAGTCTCCCGTCGATGTTGTTCGCCTTCCTCGGCTTCGGTATTTTGCTGTCCTTGACGCCCCGCGTGTTTCCCATGATTCCAATCATGTCGGGAATGCTTGCGCGCTCGGGCGGCGAGCTCTCGCTGGGACGTGGTTTCGTTCTGTCGGCCAGTTATGTCCTCGCGATGGCTGCAGCATACGGCGCTCTCGGGGTCTTCGCGGCATGGTCGGGCGAGAATCTACAGACTGCTTTGCAGACGCCGGCGGCAATAACCGCCATGAGTCTCGTATTTGCGGCGCTCGCGCTCTCCATGTTCGGTCTTTACGAGGTCCAGTTGCCGCGGTCGTGGACGTTGCGACTTGCGGAAAAGGCAGGGAACAAAGGGTCCATCGGCAGCGCCGCTGCACTTGGCTTCGGCTCCGCTCTGATCGTAGGGCCGTGCGTAACCCCGCCGCTTGCCGCCGCGTTGATCTACGTGGCTCAGACTGGGCTCGTGATACGCGGCTCACTGGCACTATTTGCCCTGGAGTTGGGGATGGGCCTCCCGCTTGTCGCCTTTGGCGTGCTGGGCACCAGAATACTTCCACGCTCCGGGCCGTGGCTCGCGCGGGTCAAGCACATGTTCGGCTTCATCTTCATCGCGCTCGCCATTTGGATGAGTTCGCGAGTCATCCCGATGCGGCTCGTAGCGACGGCATGCGGAGGCCTGTTTCTTGCGGCCGGAGGCTACTTCATTGCGGCCGTCCTGATGGCCCGGCGGTGCCGGTTGCCTCACCTCGCGGCGGTCACGACCGGCGCTTTGGCAATGGTCTACGGCGTTACGCTCGCGGCTGGCGCAGGCACATCGAGCTACGAGCCACTCCGTCCGCTGGCTGCGATGGGTCTCGTGACGTCAGCAGCCAACGCGACTGCCCAGGCAGACGGGTTTCGGACCGTGACGAACGAGGCCGCTCTCGAAGATGCGATCGATCTCGGCCGGAGGCAGGGAAGGGTGGTCCTGATCGATTTCTCTGCCGAATGGTGCACGGAATGCAAGCTCATGGAGCGAAACGTCTTCTCGCAAGATGCCGTACGGCAGGAGCTGCGCGGAATGCTGCTCGTCCGAGCCGACCTCACGCATTTCGATCAGGATAGCAAGAACCTGATGAAGCGCTTCGCGGTCGTGGGGCCTCCGACGATTGTCTTTCTTAATCCTAATGGCAGCGAAATTCAGGAAGCGCGCGTGGTGGGCGATATCGGCGTCTCGGGCTTCTTGAACAAACTTGCGAAGGTCCTGCGTGCCTGATCACATCAAACGGATAGGAGACTACTTTGATTAATCCGCTTTCCCGAGCTCAGTTTTTCCGACTGGCAGTTCTTTCGGCCACCGTTCTTGTCGCGTCGAGCGACGCCTTCGCTGATGACGAGATCACGCGGGATATGATCCTGAGCGATCCCGAGACACCGACGGGCGGCAATCCGAACGGCGATCTGACCATCGTCGACTTCTTCGATTACAATTGTCCCTATTGCAAGGCGGCGGCAAAAAATCTCGAGAAGGTCGTCAAGGATGACGGCCGTATCCGCGTGGTTTACAAGGACTGGCCGATCCTGCACCCGACCTCGATCATCGGTGCGCGCCTTGCGTTGGCGGCGAAATATCAGGGCAAATACCTCCCGGTGCATCACGCCCTGATGCACATCCCGGGCTACGGAGTAGGCCAGGAGAAGATGATTGAAGCGACCCGCAATGCAGGCATCGATGCGGCGCGATTGGATCCGGATATGATCGCGCATGCCGACGGCATCGCGAAGTTGATTAAACGAAATCTGAATATTGCCGAAGCGATTGGCTTGCAGGGAACACCGGGGTTCCCTTGTGGGCGCCTATAAGGTCAACCAGGCCCTGAACGAGCAGGGCTTCATCCGCGTGGTGGCCGACGCGCGTCTGCGTCAGAAAGCTAAGTAAGCGCGCGGATCCTCGGGGCCGGAAATCATGCTGGGTCGTTGTATTGGCGAGCGGCTGAGGCTCGTCCTGTTCGCCTGCATCTCAGCCACTGCTCTTGCAGGATGCTCCGTTACGGTCGGATCGTCGGCAATAATTTCAGCTCCTACAGCCTCCGATACCAAGGCAGATTACGCCGCGCTTCGCGCGGAAAAGTTTCCAGTTGATGCAGTCGACACGTCTCAGGTGGATCCACAATTCGTCAAGCAGATTGTCACCTATCGATCGCCCTATCGACCCGGTACCATTGTCGTCGATCCACATAGTCGCTTTCTTTATCTCATTCAGAAGGGCGACCAAGCCATCCGCTACGGCGTCGACGTGGGCCGTAAGGGCTTGACTTTTGCCGGGACGGGCCTCGTACCCGACAAAAAAGGAATAGCCGCGCTGGAAACCGACGAGTGCCATAATCGCCCGTGAACCGATCCGCTACGCAAAATGGGCGAGAGGGATGGAAGGTGGCATGGGAAAACCGCTGGGGCTCGCGCGCCCTACCTCTTCAGGGATGGACAGGATACGCGTTACCGCATTCATGGAACGACCGAACCGGACCGCATCGGCAAAGCAGTCTCTTCCGGATGTATCCGCATGATGAACCAGGACGTGATCGACCTCTATTCACACGTCTAGCTCGGGACAAAAGTCGTCGTCCTCTCAGCGAAGACGTCCACCGCCCACTCCATGAAGCTATGGTAGGCGACGGTTGCACAGCCGAGCCGAGGGGATTGAAATAATTCGGAACCCAACGTCGAAAGCACCTCGCCGCCACTCGAATGTTTACCATCAGTTGGTTCTGGCGCGTCGCGGGCTTCCTGATTGGATGGCATCGTCAAGTAACCCGAGCACCGGTCGCACGAGGCCCTCCAGCAGCTTGCGTTCGGGGCGAACGCGCGCGAGCACACGTATACCGAGGAGAATCCCAAGAAGAGACTTGGAAAGGTCCTCGGCCGAATGGGCTCGCGCGATGGTCCCCTCTTTCTGACCTTCCGAAGCGCATCGAAGGAAGAAAGCCTCCACTTCCTCGAGAAATGTTGCCACGATACCCAAGAATTGGGCGTCGTGCGGCGCGCTCTCGATGGCGGAGTTTACCAGCAGACAGCCGCGGCGCTGCTGATCAGTGAGGGAGCGCTTGATGATCTCCGCAAGAAAGGCGCTGATCGCCTCGCGCGGGGGAAAAGTGGATTCGATGCGGTGAATGCGTTCACGGAACGTCTGGTCGAGATACCGATTGAGCGAGCGCTCATACAAAGTCCGCTTGTCGCCGAAGGCATTGTAGAGGCTGGCGCCCGCGATGTTCATTTCGTTGGCCAGATCGCGCACCGAGGTCGCCTCATAGCCGCGCTGCCAGAATCTTTCAATGGCAGCGTCCAGCACGGCGGCTTCGTCAAACTCGCGCGGCCTCGCCATTATGTCCTACCTCCTTCCATCCAACGCTTCGCTGGCTGAAAACAATCCAATAGCATTCAGCGCGGCTGCCTGACAATCGAAGTCAGCGCCCGTTTTCGAGTCAGTCGGCTTACCGCCACCATTACCGGCGAGTGTCCAAAATCACAATGCGGTCCTGCAAAACGCGCGCTTGATCTGTTTTAGATCGACTGATCTAAAACGATGGCCGATCACGGATATAGATCGTTGGTGCCTACAAGTCCGATGAGTTCAACTACCATTGAAAACTCGACGACACGTCCGAGCCGGGTCCCGTCCGATCATTGGAGGGGCACGCCGTCTGTCGGTCGCCTCGCCATCGGCAGTGCCGTAGCCCTTGCGACGTCCGCGGTAATGTGGGCGCTGCGGCTGCGACCAGCGGAACCCCACGCCGCGTCAGACTGCAGCGCCGATTTGCCGCCGGTCCGCTGTCTTCCATCTGCCGTTTTATATCGGATTTGGCGTTTCGATCCTCACTCAAGCATCCGGTCTGGAACTCGTGGGGTCATGATAATCGTGGTCTTCAATCGCGCCGTCGTCTCGCCCGGACCGCGCGCAGCCCGACAACCACTGCGTTTGTGCTGGTGAGAGCGACCGTGTTGGCAATCCCGGTCCCCGGTGAACGGCCGTTCTGGCATTCGACGACAGCCACCTGCATCATCGCGATGATGGTCGTGTTCGCTGCAGCCTTCGCCAATCCAAGCAGTATAAGGAAGAAGATCGATGCTCCGTTTCTATTTCCACCCAACGCCCAATCCGGCAAAAATCGCGCTGATGCTTGAGGAAGTCAGTTTGGCCTACCAATTGGTCCCGGTTGATACCAGCAGGGGTGAACAGCACACGCCGGAGTTCC
Source organism: Bradyrhizobium sp. Leo78 (assembly GCF_059512425.1). Taxonomy (NCBI): domain Bacteria; kingdom Pseudomonadati; phylum Pseudomonadota; class Alphaproteobacteria; order Hyphomicrobiales; family Nitrobacteraceae; genus Bradyrhizobium; species Bradyrhizobium sp. Leo78. The sequence goes on along the minus strand of NZ_JCAMOT010000045.1, from coordinate 51,779 downwards.
GCGCGGTTAATCCCAACGGCAAGGTGCCTGCCATCGTCGATACGGAAGGACCTGGCGGTAAGGAGGCGCGGGTTTTCGATTCCAGCGCGATACTGCTTTACCTTGGCGAAAAGACAGGACGTCTGATCGGTTCACCGGCTGATAGACCGGAATTGTTGTCATGGCTCTTCTTCATCGCAACCGGCGTCGGCCCATTCTCGGGACAAGCCGTACATTTCCAGTACGCGGCTCCAGAAAAGCTCGCCTACGCCGTCAATCGCTACCGAAGAGAAGTCGAGCGTCACTACGAGGTGCTCGATGAGCATCTAAAGGGACGCGATTTTATCGTTGGGAACGATTATTCAATCGTCGATATTTCCGCATGGGGATGGTTGGATCGCGCCCCACGTGTGTTGCCGGGCGATGGGGTACCCCTAGCGGCGTTTCCTAATCTCGAACGCTGGTTTCGGGCGATCGATGCGCGCCCGGCCGTGGCGCGAGCTCGCGCGGTGGGGAAAACCCACGCCTTCAACAAGGAAATGGACGAAGACGCGCGCCGCGCACTCTTCCCTTCCAACTATGCGAAAGTCGCTCGTTAGGCCCGCCGCCTCAAATCGGCAAAAGCGAAACAAAGCGAGACAGCCAATGAAACTTCAGAAAAAACGAGTGCTGATCACCGGTGGCTCCAGCGGTATCGGATTTTCCACCGCCGAGGCGATGTTGGCCAACGGAGCGGAGGTAGCGATTACCGGTCGACGGCCGGATGTTCTGCGCACTGCCGCTGAGCAGCTACGTCAGGGTGGCCGTGTCGAGTACGTTGCTGCGGATGTCAGCACGGAGAAAGGTCGGGAGATGACGCTTACCTGCGCGCTCGAGAAGCTCGGCGGTCTGGATGTACTTGTCAACAATGCTGGCGGAGTTAGGGCCGGTCGGCTGGAGGACAGCACCGAGGAGGAGATCCGATTGATGATCGAGGTCAACCTGGTCGCGCCGATCCTGCTGACGCGGGCGGCCCTGCCCGCGTTGCGGGCGAACGCCGACGGCCTAATCGTGAACATTACATCGGGTGTCGCGCTTGTCGCGGCGCCGTTCTATGCCACCTATGCCGGGGCCAAAGCCGGCTTGGCTAAATTTAGTGAATCGCTTCGCCGGGAACTGAAGGGCGAGGGCGTGCATGTCATGACGGTCTATCCGGGGGCGACCGAGACGCCGATGAATCGTTCGTCGCGTGCAGGCCCCGAGCTCGGCTTTGCGCGAGAGCCGGCGAGTGCCGTTGCCGCGGCCGTTATCGAGGGAATAAAACACAACGCCCTCGAAGTAATTCGAGGCGGCGAGTTTTGGGCGAAGATGACCACCTTGAACCGCGAGGACCCAGCCGCGCTCGATCAGCGGTTCCTAGCTCTTAAGTCAGCACTGGCCGAGGCAGTTCGCGATCATTCGGCGCTCTAACGGGTCACTAGAGTTGCCGCGCAATGACACGATAACAACAGAAGGATACTCTTGCGACACTTTGCGCTCTAGGTGGAGGCGAAGCGAAAGCGGAGAATGGGACGAGACTAGCACGAACTTTTTACGAACGCGCGCAACGGTTCGACTAAGAGACGTTCCCGATCTTTGACGCGTTCGCGGTGGATGTGCGCGATTCAACTTCAGGCGCCGCAAGCTCATGTGCACACATTGGCGCAAATATTGCGGATCGCCAGGAGTCGGCCACACGCTGGGCGTACTGCTCAGGGCATCCATGACGGTTCGAAGTCCCGCGATCTCCAGGTAAGTGCAGTCTATAGCTCCGACATCCAGCCGGCGACGGTCCGTCCGATCTCGTCGGGCGAATCTTCCTGGACGAAATGGATACCCGAGATCGTCACCTCAGTCTGCGCTGGGAAGCTGCGAGCCAAGTCGAGAACCGCGCCGTGGGCGAGGATCCCACCGGGCTCGGCTCTCAAGAACAGCTTCGGCACATTGCTTGTAGCCAGCCAGTCCGCGTAGGCAGTCACGATCGCAGTCACGTCGGCGGGCTCGCCTTCGATCGGGATCTGCCGAGGCCATGTCAGCGTCGGCCGTCGGCCCTCACCTGGCTTCGCGAACGGTCGTCGGTACTCTGCCATCTCTTCGGCGGAGAGGGTGCGCAGGATGGCACCTGGCAGGATATTCTCGATGAAGAAGTTGTCTTGCAAGACCATCGTCTCGCCTTTCTCGGAACGCAGCGCCTGCAAGACTGGACGCATTCCGAACCGGTCCCAATGGTCCCAATACTGCGGCCCAACGATCGCCTCCATGTACGCGATACCCCTTATGGCGTCGCGGTGGCGGTTGGCCCAATCGAAGCCGAGGGCCGAACCCCAGTCGTGGATGACAAACGTGACCCGCTCGCGCACCTCCAGAGCCTCGAGCAAGGCATCCAGGTAGCGACGGTGCTCGACAAAGCGGTATGAGCTGGGGCCACTGTCGGGCAGCTTGTCGGAGTCGCCCATACCGATCAGATCAGGGGCGATACAACGGCCTAGTGGCTCCAGATGCGGCAGCACGTTGCGCCAGAGGTATGACGAGGTGGGATTACCGTGCAACAGCACAATCGGGTCACCCTCTCCCACCTCCACATACGCCATCTCACGGCCGAGGACGCGCCGTCGCTTTTTTTTGTACGGAAATGCCGCAGGGATCATGTTTGCTTCTCCTGTATCGGCCGACCAGGACAGCCCTTGAGCCGCTGCGGGCGCCCAACGGAAGACCTTCTCCGCCTGCGCGCAGCTTCGCTGGCCTGATCTGATAGGACTATATTTCGCGGCTCGTCCGGGTTCGGTTACAGGCATGCGGCTCACTTCGTCGTGAAAGCAGCTACGGCATAACCGCTTCGGAAGACTTCGGCTGAAGATTAACGCTTCAGTGGGAGGTGCAGCTATAGCAAGGACATCCCTTTTTACGGCTCCCCATCGACGCCCGACACGATGATCAGGCTCACCAATAGGACATAACGGCTTCTGAGAAAGAACTGGGACAGAGTTTCCCTTCGGATTACCCAAGGCAGCCCGCGTCTCCGAAAACAACCGCGAACAAGATCGTCGTTCAACCAACGGTGGCCTCATTCGCCAATAGCGTTCGCCAAACGACGCACTGCGCAATCACAATTTATGGAAAGGCAGGTGCTTGGGCATTTCAGAGGGGGCCATACTTGGCGGGCTTCATCATCACTACGTTCGCGTTTAGCTGGCTTTCGGTGAACACTGGAATATCGTGGTTGATGTTGGTTTTGGCTCAAGGATGGTAGGAGGATGCGTGAACCAACCCATACGAAGGTGTGGGCCTAGCCATCACATTCGACAGATTGTGATTAATGCGCTTCCCCAGCAAAGGAGTTCGCATGAAAGTCGTGGTCATCGGCGGCGGAATCGGCGGGCTCTCGGCGGCGTTGCAGTTCCAGAAGGCAGGGCTCGACCCCCATGTCTACGAGCAGGCGCCGCATGTTGCCGAAATGGGCGCAGGCATCCAGATCAGTCCCAACGCCTCTCGGCTCCTGCTGCGGCTGGGCCTCAAGGCGGCGATGGACGCTGTCGGTATGCGGCCGCGGGCGATACATCAACGGCGCTGGGACGATGGACGTACCTTGCAGCACGCACCGGTCGGGCCCGAGGTCGAGGCGGCCTTCGGTGCCCCCTACTACCACTTCCATCGCGCCGATCTTGTCAGCCTTCTGGCCGGTGCGTTGCCACAGGAGCGTTTGCATACCGGCCACAAGCTCACCGGGCTGGAGCAGAAGGGCGAGCGCGTGATCGCGCGGTTCGAGAACGGCGCGACGGCGGAAGCGGACCTCCTGGTCGGGGCCGACGGCATTCATTCGCGTGTGCGCAGTCTCGTCTTCGGTCCTGAGAAACCGCGCTTCACCGGCTGCGTTGCCTGGCGCGGGCTGGTGCCGGCCGAGCGCATCAGACATCTCAGCATCGGGATCGCTTCGCACAGCTGGTTGGGACCGGACGGCCATGTCGTGCACTACTGGGTTTCGGCCGGGCGGATGATGAACGTGGTCTGCGTCGTCGAGCACGGTGACTGGACCCAGGAGTCCTGGACCGACAAAGGCGAGGTGGCCGACGTGCTCGCGCGCTATGAGGGCTGGCATCCGATGGTGCGCAGCCTGGTCGGCGCCTTTCCCGAGACCTTCATCTGGGCGCTGCACGACCGCGCCGAGCTGCCGTGTTGGAGCGCCGGTCGCGTCACGCTTCTAGGCGATGCCTGCCATCCCATGCTGCCCATGATGGCGCAGGGCGCCGCGCAATCGATCGAGGACGGTGCCGCACTTGCGGCGCTGCTCAAGGCCATGCCAGACGATATCGCGGGCGCGCTGGCACGCTATGAGGCGGTGCGCAAGCCCCGCGCCACGAAGCTGCAGCAGGCGAGCGCCGCCAACCGCACCCGCTTTCATCTGCCCGATGGCGACGCGCAGCGCGCCCGCGACGAGGCAATGGCCACGTCTGGCGACCGCTCGATCGCTAATATTGGCTGGCTCTATGCGCATGACGCCGCAAACCTGGGATTGCAATAGCAAGGAACAACAGAATTGAAGCGAATGGAATGGTGATCGATGCTAACAACTACGAGGGGTGCTCCCTCAAGGTAAAGTAGTCTGATGAACACCAAACATTTTGGATGGCTTTTCATTGATGGAGCGGAGCATCTGCGATGGACACCGGTATCTCCCCTGAAAAGCCTCCCTCGCCGGACGATTTTGCCCAGATCTTCAGGCTGATCGGCGGATACCGAATTTCTCAGGCCTTGTACGTTGCCGTTGAACTCGAGATTCCTGAACTGCTGTTGACCGGGCCGACGCACTGTGACGAGTTGGCAGCAAAGACGAAGACTCAGCCCGACGCTCTACCGCTTGCTTCGCTTCTGGCGGGCGCCGGGCTGTGCCGTGAGATTAGTTCGCGAGAGTTCGAGCTCACTCCATTAGGCTCCACGCTCGGCTCAGACGTACCGGGTTCGATTTGGCCAGTAACCGTCTGCGGCCTGGAGCGAACAGATGCCGAATATCAATCCTTGTTGGAGCGCGCAGGCTTCCGGCTTGTCCGCATTGTGCCGCTCATGGACGGCGCAGGCTTCGCACCGTTCGAAGCCGCTCCCTCTGACTGAGCACTCGATCTATTGCACCGCTCCGACAGATCCGTTTTGGCCCAAAAGCGGTTGTGCGTTGAGCCCCGCCGCTGGTTGGTTGTAAGTGCGGGATCCTGATCGGCGCCGTTCGGGGCTCAACGATTGCTGATTTGCTTCGGCGACACGTGCAGCGGTGCGGATGCACAGCCGAGCGCGTCGGCACGCTTGCGCGAATGAGGCGATCCGCATCCACGCGTGCGCGCATCTCAAGCCTCAGTGCGTCACTGGCAACGCCTCGTCACCGCCAAACTTCGACGGATCGTCATAGGTCGGCGTATCATCGCGGTGGACCGGCGGCCGAGGCCCTGCGTACACGAAGCCCGGAATGACGTAGGCTTGGTTGGGACGATCGGTGCCCATGTATTGCGGCGCTCTGCGGACGTGGTGATGCTCCTTGGCGAACGCCACCGGGGTTGTCGCCAACGCCGACAAAACAGCTGCAGCGGCGAAAACTGAAAGACGAGACATTTGGACGCTCCGTTGTTTGCCTTGGGCAACGATTGCGAACTAAACTTACGTGGAACTTAAGGCCTGAGATCAGAGCCCGAATTCCGGCCAGTCTCGCCTATCTGCTCGATCTTCTCGAAGTCGCACAAATGTGGTCGCCCGGCGCACGCGCGTGCTGGTCTACTGCGCTGATTGCAGGTGTTCGCAACGTACTACGGTGCGTGCACCGAAAACGTATCCGAGTTGCTGACGTGACGCCGTCGCCTATGCTGCCGGGGATCGGACTACTCTGTTTCATTCTGGCCGTCCTGGCCTCGCCATTCAGGACGAAGCTGAGGGTTGAAGCTGAGAACGCGGTGCTTCGGCATCAGTTGATGGTCTTGAGGCGTAAGCCGCGCGATCGGATCCAACTGACGAGCCATGATCGATGCTTCTTTATTCAGCTGTATCGTTGAGTCCGTCGATCCGGGAGGTTCTCGGAATCATTCGGTCCGAGACACTCGTGCGTTGGCAAAGGACCGACCTTCGTTGCTACAGGCGTTGGAGTCACAAGGATGGGGAGGAATGGAGACCGAGCTGCGCAGATTGATCCGGTGGATGAGCACAGAGCATCCGCTTTGGGCTCGCCGCACATTGACGGCCCACTACTCAAGCTCGGGCTTGGGGTCGCGCACTCGAGTGTCGCAAAATACATGATCGAGCGACGTCGGCCGACCAGGGATGGCGCACATCCTTAGAACGGGTCAGATTAGAGCCTGGCCTATTCTCCTTCGCGCGATTCGGCGTCCTTAAGGTTCGCTTAAGGTAGCGTGCTTTTCCTCATTCCAGCAAACAGAAGGAAAGCGCATCATGCGTGGTTCATTATTGCCTCCATTGCGTCCGCGGTCGCTTGTCGACTGAGGGCGAGTGCCATCAGGCTCCAGCCGGTGTTCCTATGCCCTTGCTGGCTGCATGGGCGACCACCTGGATGGTGCGGCCGGCGAGTTGCATGACCATCGGCGTCGTGATCGACAACCACGATTGCACCCGGTCTGCTGAAAAAGAAGCCAAACCCGGCAGATGGCAGAAGCCGGATAGTCGGTCTGACCATGGCCGGTGATCAAAAGACTAGTGCGCACTACCCCTCACGGGGACGAATTGCGTCGCCCGCGCCCGCTTAGCGGAGTGGAACACTACGAAAAGAAGAAGCTCGTCAAGTCATTGATCGCCTTGCGGCGCTGTCTTGATGAGAACGCATCAGGACGCGACGAAAGGAAGAACGAGCATGACAAAGATCGCCGTTATTATCGGTTCCACAAGGGCTGCGCGGTTCGCGGACATCCCGGCGAAGTGGATTTACGAGATCGCGCGCAAGCGCGAAGGCTGGGAGGTCGAACTCATCGACATTCGGGATTTCGACCTGCCGTTCTTCAACGAACTCGCATCCAACGCCCATGTACCCAGCCAGAATCCAAACGCAGTTCGCTGGCAGAAAACGATTGCCGGGTTCGACGGCTATATTTTCGTGACGGCAGAGTACAACCGGTCCGTGCCGGGATCGCTCAAGAATGCCCTCGACCTCGCCTATGTCGAATGGAACCGAAAGCCCATGGCAGCTCTCGGATATGGCAGCACTGGCGGGGCAAGGGCGGTCGAACATCTCAGGACTATCGCCATCGAGCTACAGATGGTCCCCGTCCGTTCCGCTGTGCATATCGGCGGCGGCGAGTTCCTTAAGGTCCACCCGATGATGGGGAAGCAGCCGATTTCGACGATCGAGGACGCCATCCTCCCAAGCGCCAAAGCCACACTCGACGATCTCGGATGGTGGACCGAGGTAACGATGGAGGGTCGGGCCGCCGACAGGGCGAAAGGCTGACTCTTAATGACTGCGTGCGCGGCCAGCTTGTGGATGCTCTTCGGGTCGCGGCGCAGGGGAGAGCCGTCAGGCAAATGCCGCGGAATGCCGCAACAGGACATGACGCCCGCGACGGAACGCACCGTGTCGGCGCCTCGGCTGAAGCCAAACCGCAATATGCGTCTCCTTCTTCGTAGAGACCGATGATCGCGGCATAGCAATCAACGATATTGCGGGTAATCCCGAGTCCCGTCGCCATGCTGGCCAGATTGTAGAGCCACCGCATCCAGCCGATCTTGAAGTGACCGCCGTCGGAAGCCGATCCGAGACCAGGGTCGTAGAATGCGATCTGTGCGGACGGTTCGATTTTGGTATCGGGGCCCACACGGCATGCGCGGTATAGCTTGTAAACATTGGTCCGCGCCTCATCAAAATTGATGTCGCCGGCCTGGCCCGTGCCGTCGGAAAAATCACAATAGTCTTCGGCATCGCACACCAATTCCCAAACGGTCTACACCCTATATCGGCCCTGCTTTCCACTGCAATCAAGTCGGCCTGAGTCTCCACTCGGCCCGATCCTACAAACCGTTCGTCGGCTCACCTCACGGGTGGTGATCATGCGTAGACCCCGACCTGCGGCCAGACCGTTATGAGCGAGATCGCTGATTTACCAAGGTTTCGTTTGAAGTCGATCGCGACGCAGGCGCTGTCATTGCTTCGTCGGCACGGCCTGATTGTCCATAACTTCGAAGCAGCAGCAGAAGAGCGCGAGCTGGCTGAGCACACCGTTCGCTGCCGAAGCCGCATCTTTCTCCTCCGCCACAAACGGCAGATTTTCGATTAGCAGCGCGACCCGGCGCTGAAATCGCTCAGACACGGGCACTCAGGTCCTGCGGCACGGTAATCATGTATTTCGGATCAGCTTCCCGCCCTTTACCAGCATGCGCTTCCCTTTCCCCAAGTCGACCTTGCTGCGGTCTATTTGCTTGAGCCAGGAGTGATTGTGACGTTCGGCGAACCAGAAGAACAGGCGTTTGACTTTGACGCTCTTGCAGTCTTCCAGGAGCTTTTGCATTCGCCGCGGACTGAGGTTACGCAAGCCTTCGACGAGCATGTCGACCTGGTGGAAGCACTCATTGTTTGGCAACTCGTCAAGCAATTCGAGCAGCGCCCGTTCGGGTGACGAAACGGTCAATGGCCACTCGGCCTGGTCCCAGACTTGCTTGAATGATCCAGCTTCGCCAGTGTTGTCCTGAACGTTCCAGGCATAGTTCTTGAGTCCCTTGGTAACGGGATCGAACTTGAAGAGCACTTGGCTTTTCCGGACGGTGAATCGTTCTTTGAGCGGCAGCTTGAATAACCAGCCGGGCGGGGCATCATGGCCGTAAAGGTAAACCGACGGCGGGTCCTGTGGCCTGGAGTTAGTGCGAGAAGCCTTGCAGTTCGAGCGCGGTCCGTCCTCCAACTATGAGGGGGCGCTGAAGCAGGATCTGGAGCGATATGATGACCTTCTGCCAGGTCAGGGTGCCGAGCGGGCGCTTGAAGGTTCCGCGGGACGGCTGAACGAGCCAGCCTGACGAGACATACTGGCTACGCAGGGCCGTCGAGTATTCGTGCTTCGTCATCCATGCGGAATCGACAAGGAGACCCTCAGGGAGGGTCCATTCGAGGTGGTTTAATTTACCGCCGGAACGCTTAGCCATACTTAGTAAATCGGAAATTCCTCAAACCGCGCAAGTTTGAGATATCGTCTTTCGCTACGCTTTACTTATCAAATCGTAGAAATATCAAACCCCAGCCGATTAAGTCGTGTACCAAGATCCGCCCTGGGGGCAGCCACGCCCTGTTGTCGGTTGCCAACATCCAGTGTTGGCTGGAATCGCATCAGCTTTGCCCGGAACTCAGAATGAACCGGTTTTGCTGCACCTCTGGTCTCTCTGGAGTCGCAATTCTACAGCGACTGTCCAGCGCTCATCGTACTCACGAACAGGATGGGCACCCGAACGACGGCCTGCGCCAAGGATTATTCGGTGGATGGTGACCGCGCAGCTCCAGTACCGGGACCGGCCACCGCGGGTGTGCCGGGGTCAGTTCGGCACCTAATGGCGGATCAACTTGCAGCATGCGATCTACGCATTTAACCGCAGCGGAATGTCGGAAATGGTCACCCGTTCGGCGGCGTCTTGCACTCCAGCTTGCGCAAGAGCCTTGGTCATTGCGTCGGCCACCGTCACAGGAAATCGCGATGGACCAATGATAACGCGCTCGATGAGCTGTGGGACTTCTATTCCGTGCAAACCCTCCTCAGGGACATCCTCAAGCGGAATCTTGAAGACCTGCTGCGGGGTACCACGGACGGTTTCGAGGCTCGATATAAGTCGCTTCGACTCTCGGAACGTGGGCGAATGAATGACGCGCCACTCACGCTCCTCCACAAATCCAGGATGTTTTGTGCAAACGACCGCGTTTCTAAAGACGTGGAACAGATGTGTCAAAAGCGTCGGTTCGCCCGCCGCTGTTATGAATTCGATGTTGGCTTCAATCCTGTCCAATAACGCAGAGAATTCCGCGTTTAGACCTGTGGCATTGAGATACCCGACCGGACTCGAATAGGCAGCCAAGGCGTCGGTCGGTCGAAGAAAGGGACCAGTCCTTATGACGATTGCGATGCCGCTCTCCCCACCATAAGCTCGCCACATGGACAGCCTGCCAATGCGATCTTCCGAAAGAAGATGCTCTGAAAAGCAAGCTACGTACGTGTGCAATCGAAAATGGGGCAACCACTCGTTAAACCGCGATTCGATTCTGCCGCTGACGTTCGGGAAAATACCGTCAACCAAGCTCCGAAATCGCGAAAGATGAGCCTTATAGGCTTCATTCAAACAATTGAAGCCATGCTCAATTTCCATGTAGTCATTCAAGCAAGTGGCGTTGCGCATCCAGACTTGGCGTCCACGGATGATCTGAAGGGCCGTGTTAGCCGTCGTGTAGTACACGAAGCGTGCGCTGTCATTGCCAGCCTCAATCATCTTGGTGCGGGCGTATGGATAGAAAAGGTCGAGAAGTCTTTCCTCATCGGCATCATTCATGGCCAAGGCGCCTAATTATACTGGAAAATGTCCGTTTCCGGCGCGCCGCCCGACGGCGGCCGAGTATCACAGGTCAGCCTCCCGGTGTACCTCTTCTAACTTGGGCAGCAGGCGACCGATGTCATCGATGATCTTGGTACAGTAGGCACGTCTTCTTGCATCAATCTGGTCGAATAGATCTTGAAACGTGATTCCGTCTAACGCTTTTTGAGTTATGGCTCCGGATCCATTGGGGTCCATCATCAGATCCAAGATCATTTTGCTCGTCTCTAGCCGACTCGCCAATTGAACTATCGATTCTTCGAGCGCCAACCTCTCGTTGTGGGCCGATCTAAACTGCCAGTACTTTGTTTCGGCCACCGCCCATTCCTGCCGTGCAGATTCCAAGAGCTCTCTTGATCGACCCAATTTTGGAGCGATGAGCTTTGCAACGGTTATATCTACCGACGTTTGCGTTCGCTATCGCAACTGACCTGACGTCGCGCGGGCCGAGGCCCTTGATGGCGCGGCTTATCGGCTCCGCCTACAACGCCACGAGATCGTACAATCGAATTCCCGTAACGCGCTCAAGCGAAGCAGATGCTGTCTTCGGGGAGTGCCTGGCTGAAGGCGCTAGCCGCCGCCCACCGCGTACGCCAGTTAGTCCGCCCGAAGCGCTGTATCGCGGCGCACCTTAGAGACTTGCTCAGATCCTATTGGGCTCGCTGCAGCGCCCCAACTGTTCCGGATGTACGTGAGGACAGCCGCTATTTCTTTGTCGTCCAGTTGTCGACCGTAGGATGGCATTCCGGGCGCCGTGGGCTGGGCTGTGGTCGCGACGCTTCGGGCGCCTCTCAGAACGATCCGAATCGACGTCGTCGCGTCGTCCAATCTGACCATCGAGGAGGCGGCTACGGACGGAAAGAGTTCAACGACGCCTTTGCCGTCGAGACCATGACATGCCGAGCATTGGTCCCGATAGATCGCAGCGCCCGCGACCATCGCCGGATCGTTCGCGGGAAGAGGAGAGGCGCCCTCACTCTTGCCAGGCACCGATTTCAGATAGGTCGCAATGGCATTGAGGTCAGGATCCGTCATATACGCGGTCGACAGAGTCACCACTTCGCCCATCGGACCGGTCGCCGCCGTGATGCGATTGTGGCCGGACCTCAGATAGGAAACCAACTCTTCTCTCGACCAGTTACCCACGCCGAGGCGCGTGTCCTTTGTTATGTCGGGAGCCGACCACCCCTGAAGGTAGCTGCCCTGGAGGTATTGATCGGTCTTGTCGCCACCGAGAAAGGTTTTCGGCGTATGACAAGCGCCGCAATGACCTGGACCATCGACCAAAAATGCTCCCCGATTCCATTCGACGGATTTCTTTGGATCCGGCCGGTAGTCGCCCTCCGTGAAGTAAAGGGCGTTCCACACGCGCATGGATGCGCGGATGTTGAACGGGAATGGCAGAGTATTTGCGATGACGGCATTGCGGACCGGCGTCACCGTATTCAGATAGGCACGGATCGCGAGCACATCGTCGCGCGACATCTTCGTGTAAGCGTTGTAGGGCATCGCCGGGTAAAGACCCGAACCGTCGCGTCGTATCCCCTCCCGGATTGCCCTGTCGAACTGCTCATCGGTCCAGCTGCCTATGCCCGTCTCAACGTCAGGTGTGATATTCGGCGCGACGATGTCGCCGAAGGCAGTTTCGATCGGGCGGCCGCCGGCCAAAGGTTGGTTGCTGCCCGGCACCGTGTGGCAGCTTCCACAATCGGAAAGGATCGTCAGGTATCGTCCGCGCTCGATCCGCGTGAACTCCTGCGGGTCGGCGTCGCCCGCGAAGGATGAGCCCGTGCTCAAGAGAAGTGCAGCCGTGGCGAGAGAGTAGCGCAATCGGCTAGGCATCGATAAGTCTCCCCGGGCTCTTCAGATATTTGCTTCGGATTGCTGCTGCGGCCCAATAGGCGAGGGCTCCAACGGTGAGCGTGGGGTTGTAGCCGGGGTTCTGCGGAAATGCGCTGGCGCCGAGGACGAAGAGGTTCGATACGTCCCAGCTTTGAAGATAGCGATTGATCACGCTGGAGGTGGGATCGCTCCCCATCACAGCGCCGCCGTTCAAGTGCGTTGTCTGATAGGTGGTGATGTCGTATGGCCCTTTGCGGTAAAGCACTGCGAGCTTGTTTGCTCCCATAGCCTTGATGATTTCCGCAAACTTGTCAGTCAGAAACTTGTTCTGCTTGATCTCGTTTTCCTTGAAATCCATTGTGATGCGCATCAGCGGACGACCAAATCTGTCGGCGTAGGTCGGGTCGAGGTCGAGATAGATGTCCTGATAGGCGTAGAAGCTCCCGTGCACGCCCGCACCCGGCTTGACGGTTGACAAGTAATTCTCCTTCACGGCGCTCTTCCAGGCTGCGCCCCATTTCGGCGTACCTGGTGGGACAAGAGTGCTTTCGATCGGGCGTGCGCCGGTCTGCACTTGCCCCAGATACGCACCGCCGACGAACCCATGTGGCCCATGATCGAAATTGTCACCATTGAACTCGTCGATACACATACCGATCGCGCCCGACCCAATGAACGGGCTGAAGTTGAATTTCTTCGGGTCGAAGAAGCCGTTCACGGTCGAAACCGTCTGGTGCGTGTAGTTTCTTCCCACAGTGCCAGTCTTCGCTATGGGATCGTACGGACGACCGATCTGTGAGTGCAGCAGGAGCTGCACGTTGAATAGAGCAAAGGCCGAAAGGATCACCAGTTCGGCCGGTTGCTCCCACTCCTGACCGCTTGAATCGACGAACGTGACTCCCGTTGCCTTCTTGCCTGACTTGTCGACGTTGATCCTGATGACTTCCGAGTTATCGCGCGCGCTGAAGTTCGCCTTTCGCACGAGATAAGGAAGGATCGTAGTCTGCGGGCTTGCCTTCGAATAATTGCTGCAGCCGAACCATTCGCAGAAGCCGCAATAGGTGCACGGGCCCATCTTCAGTCCGAGGGGGTTCGTATAGGCCTGGGAGAGATTGCCCGAGGGTTGCGGAAAAGGCTTGTAGCCGAGTTCGCGCGCCGCCTTTCCGAACAGGGTGTGGCTGAACGGTTGAGCCTGTGCGGATGTCGGATACGGGCGGGATCGCGGGCCCTCGAACGGATTGCCGCCTTCCATGATCTGGCCACGAAGGTTGCCCGCAGTACCGGAGGTCCCGCAGAGATATTCAAACCGATCGTAGAACGGCTCGAGTTCGTCGTAGGTTATGCCCCAGTCCTGGATGGTCATATCCTCGGGAAGGAAGGACGCGCCGTATCTTTCCGTCAAATGCGTCTTGAGCACGAAATCGGATGGCAGGAAGCGCCACATCTCGGCATTCCAATGCACGCCTCCGCCACCCACTCCGTTCGGCGGCATAAACGCGCCCCAGCTGCGGATCGGAAGGGCGGTCTGGTCCATCCGGTTCCGGAAGGTGAAGGTCAGTTGGTCGGGGCGAAGAAACAACTCATGGCGAACCCGATAGCGCAATTCGTCCTGCATATATGTGGGAGGAAAATCCGTGGGAGCATCGCGCCAAGGTCCGCGTTCGATCGCCATCACCTCGAGACCTTCGTCGGTGAGCTCGTTGGCCATGATCGACCCGGTCCAGCCGAGTCCGACGATGACGACGTCTTTGCTGGGAAGCCGTCTTACCATGGGTCACCTCGTCCGCGTCGTCCATTCGGCGCGCCCAGTCAGGCTGACCGGAGGCAATGGAAACTTCTCGTTATGTCGGCTGACCCAATCCAGATAATTGTAGCGGGCGCCGGGATACCCAATCATCTTCCACGCAACCATGTCCCGGTTGCCGCCATAGATGGGATCGGCGAAGAACCCCATCTGAACGTCCTTGATCACCTGTTCGAAAAAAGTTTTGCCGTCGACACCTTCGAGCTTACACTCTCCGCGTTCGAGGCCTCCGAGTACACGATCCTTCTCGGCATCCAAAAGTTCGTAGAAGGCCTTGCCGCCGAATTGCGCTTTGCAAACCTTGTCGAGCGCCGCGAGACCTTCGCGGTACTGCTGCGCAGGACCTTTCTCGGATTGGTGACCCTGGTTCTTGTCTCCCTTCAGAAAGGGCGGTTTAACGTAGAGACCATCCTGACGACCGTAGGGACCGGCGAGCTGCCGATCGAGGAATACGGGGCAGCCCGAATCCTTTCCGCCGGGGGTTTCGGGGTCGGCAGGGATGATACGATCGGCCAGCGCTTCGACTGTTCGGGCTTCCTCGCCAGTGAAGAACAGCCACGGTCCGATTGTGGCGGCAGTCGGCGGACTGCCTGCATTTGGTGTCCACGGAAGATGGTCGAAGATGACGGTTGCGTTGGAGCGCGACGCACTAAGAGCAAGATATGCCGCTCCGGCCAAAAGCTCGCGCCGGCGAATCTCCAATCGGTTGCTGTCCTTCTTCATGGGGCGGCGCCTGTTCTATGATCTCGAGTTGTTGTTCTTGCTGCGTCGCGCCGCTTCCTGGCACGCGAAAATTTCGGCGCAGCGCTATGAACGCCAGAGCTTGATCAATTGCGTGGCCACGCTCGGCAGATCCGGCCCGACCGCTGCCGGGGCAGGCCACCCTGGCACGTCCAGCGTGGGCGGCGGTGCATTGCCGGGCCTCGCGACGAGCGCTGACTGACAGCCGGCGTTTTGCGCCCCAAGGCCATCCCACAGGTGGACCGAGATCAAGCAAATCGCGGCCGTCGGTACATTCAACTCCTCTGCGGCCATGTGGTATACTTGTGGTGCGGGTTTGTATCGGCGCACGCGATCGACGCTCAACAGTTTGTCAAACCAGCCGTCGATGCCAGCTGACTTCAATTGCCTGACTTGCGCATCGGACGGCGAGTTGGTCAGCGTCACCAGTCGGAAGCCGGCATCCTTCAATTGCTTCAGTCCGGCCGGCACGTCGGGATGCGCAGGCATTGTCGCGGACAGCATTCCCAACTCGTCAATATCGCCCTGACCAATCGAGACATTGTGGATCGAACCCATCAATTTCAGCACGGCCTGTGACAACGTGAAGAATGGCGTATAGGGGCCGCTGGCCAGGGTTACAGCCTCCGAGTAGAGGACGAGCTGTGCGTACCACTCGTTCACGAACTTCTCATCGCCGAATAACCGATGAAATAGCGGCCCCAGATGTCGGATGTCGAGCATCGATTCGTTGACGTCGAACGCGAGAATGGACGGCACCACCGCGCCGCTCTTGTTTTCCCGAGCCTGAATAGGCGCAGCTCGCCCGACAACACTTGACGCCACACCGCCAATTGCGGTGGCTCCGATTCCGGTAAGGAGGTTGCGGCGCGGCACTGAAACCAAGGCGTCGTCGTTCATTTGATCACTCCTTCCCACTTGAAGGCCAAATTGAAGGCCAAGAGTGCAGCTGCATGCGCACTGCGGGCACGCAAGCGGCTTGCTGAATGAGCTGGTTTGCGCATAGCCCAAGGTGAGCGCAATCTCCGTAACGGACGTCTTTCCATCGGCCAGCAGCAGCTTGGCGATGTCCATGCGCCGCTGCACCTGATACTGATGCGCCGGAATTCCGAACGATTGTTTAAACGCTCGGCAAAAGTGATGCAGGCTTAGCCGCGCGAGTTCGGCAAGTTTCACAAGACAGACCTGTTCTGCCAAATGCGCTTCAATGTAGTCAATGACAGCTCGTTGTTGCCAGCTTGCGAGGCCACCACGGCTTACTGCCGGCTCGCGAAGCGAGTCCTGGTCCACGCGAGACAGCTCATGGGCAAGCACGCCAGAGAGTGCCTCCAGGTACGGAGTGCATTTGGCCCGGCCACTCTCAATCGCATTCTTCAATTTCGATGCCGTCTCCCAGACGCGGGAATCCTCGAAGCAGATTCTTGGTAAGCAGCCGCCTACATCCTCGTCCGATTTGCGGAATGCAGCTGGATCAAAATAGAGGAACGTTATGCGGGTGGACGCTGCGGTCTCATGCCATTCTCTATAGCTGCGTCCCGCCGGCACGAAAGTGAGTTTATGAACCAGGCTTCGAATTTTTGAAGTCTCCAGACCATCTATGGACGTCTCGCCGCTGCGCCGCAAACCTTCATTGTACAATACGAGCAGATGAGGCGGACCCCGGAAGCGAAATTCGATCTTGTGACCGATGGGAACGTGGACACTCTCGGAAAACCACCAATGGCAACCGGTACCAAGCCGTTTTGCAGGCTCGGCGGGAGTTATCTCGACAGTCGGACGAACCACAATGCCAAATGATGGGCTGGAAATCGCGTCAGCTCCTTTTGGAGGCGATGGCAAGCCGAAAGGCTGATTGATCCCATCTGGTTTCGTCATCCTGCTTACGTTTGCATTGAACGCGCACGTAGCCATGCCTCTTACCCTTCAAGACTGGAAGAGTTTTCAAATTCAGCGAGGGATCTGGATCCTTTCTCCGCCGAAAGAAATCGCCAGGCCTTCAGCGCTACCATGCTTTCGGCTGCGCGCGCCCACAATCTCTCGGTTGTGATACCTCGACCCATACCTAGGTATGGGCCTTTCCCCGAACTACGCTGCCTTGGGCAGCGGCAGCTTGTCGCCTCACTTCTCGATGCCGAGCGCCGCGGCCATCCGAGCGAGCATCGCTAGGGACTCGCTCCCAATTTGCTCATCACGGTGCCGCGATGCATCTTGACGGTGACCTCGCTAATCGAGAGCTTCTGAGCGACTTGCTTGTTCATCAGTCCTGAAGCGACGAGCGCCATTACTTGCCGCTCGCGAGCCGTCAGAAGCGCGTATTTGTCCCGCAACTCGCTGATACGGCGCATCAACGCCGATCATAGGTGGATGGCCACGACGCCTAACCAGATCACTCATCCTCGTCCTCTCGGCCCTAACCGCCGCTTCCGACGAACGCAGCGGGGCCGTCCCATAGTCTCACAAATTCCGCCAATTTGCGCCGACCTGGCGCCACCACAGCACGTAAATGGTTGAACGCCTCCGCACCCGGCGGAAGGAAAAAGGGATCGTTCTTGCCCCAGACCGCCAGGAACGGCGGCTTGTGTTTGCGGAAGTAGGCCTGGAATTCCGGATACGTGGCGACGTTGCTCTTGTAGTCGCCAAAGAGGTCGAGCTGGACTTCATCGGCGCCGGGACGCGCCAGATAGTCACTCATCATGCGCAGCGGCCAGCACATCGAGCCTGGTCACACGCAGCAATTCTCGCGCGTCGCTCTGCTTCGGTTACAAACTCGCGAAGACGTCATTCGCCCGATAGCGGCTCCGTGCGGTGACATCTCTGACTTGCTATCGGCTCATTTGAACTCTCTGCGATAGACACGTCGCCGCCCAGCCTGTTGCCTTTCGAAACGCATTTCCATGTTTTCCGTCGGCAACGCTGGCCTTGCGGAATTCGACACCGGCGTTGCGCCGGATTGAGCCTTGCTAGCGTCCGATGATGCGTCCGTCATACCCGGACCTTGCACCATTCGCTTGCCCGCGATTGACACGGTTCGGCGTAGACTCGTGAAGTGTCTTCGGCGCAGCGAGGCGAACACCGCCACATTACTTCAACGAAGGCATGACGAACGGGATCGGAATGTGGACATTCTTATGAGTCCCAAAATCCAGCTGCCTGCCCGACCGTTGCGTGGTGGATCCTCAGGGCGACCGCGAGATCATCGCAGGAGCGCTCTAGCCGCAGCAATTGAACAAAAGCGCGTTTGGCTTGCATGAAATACCTTGAGCCACCGCAATGGTCCTCCCGTCCTTCGCGGCCACTGCGGCCGGTCGACATTCGGCCGGTCGCTTTTCTTTGGATCACCCGGCGCGCGCCTTTGGCGCGCTGCTCCAAGGTATCTTCCCCAGGAGAGGACCATGAACGGTTCGAGTGCCGGTGAGGCAGAATTGGAGCCTCTACGATGTCCGCTCTTCCATTGATCGTCTTCGACGTCAATGAGACGCTCCTCGATCTCGAAACCATGGAGCCGACTTTCGCGCGCATCTTTGGCGACCAGGGAGCCATGCGTCTCTGGTTTGCCAACCTTGTTATGTACTCACTGGCCCTGAGCGCGGCCGGATCCTACGTGCCGTTCACGGATATTGGTTCAGCGGTGATGAAGATGCTGGCCGATACACGACGTATCAAGATTGATGATGCGGATAAGCGAGAGCTCAAGGAGAAGTTCTCGACGATGCCGCCATACCCGGCGGTACCGGCTGCGCTTCAGAAGCTGCGCGATGCGGGCTTTCGGCTCTTCACCCTCACGAACAACCTGGTCGAGGTTCAAACCCATCAGCTCGCGCAAGGAGGGATTTCCGACCATTTCGAAAGATGCTTCAGTATAGATTGCGTCAAGCTCTCTAAGCCCTCCCGGCAGACGTATGGCGACGTCGAGAAGG
This sequence comes from Bradyrhizobium sp. Leo78, assembly GCF_059512425.1. Taxonomy (NCBI): domain Bacteria; kingdom Pseudomonadati; phylum Pseudomonadota; class Alphaproteobacteria; order Hyphomicrobiales; family Nitrobacteraceae; genus Bradyrhizobium; species Bradyrhizobium sp. Leo78. Next base: position 32,936 of record NZ_JCAMOT010000045.1, on the reverse strand, counting down.
AGCTTGGGGTCGACCCTTCACAGCTTTGTCTCATCGCTTGCCATACGTGGGATACGTTCGGAGCAGTGGCAGCCGGTTGGGAGGCCGCACTGGTCAAGTGCATCGGCAATGATGTTCTGGGAGTCGGCCCTCAGCCGCAGATTGTCGGCAATGACCTGAACGATGGCAGATCAGCTTATTGCTCGCTACAAGGCACGCGGCCGACCAGCTTGACTGCCATGCCCGGCATCTGGAAACGAGGACCTGGCTAAACGGGGAAACGTGGCCGCGTTCAGGCAAGGGCAAGAGTATGATGCGGGCGGCCGCTGATGCTGCTTGCGCAGACAAAGCAGCGGACGAGGCATTTCAAGCATACGCAAGGCGCCCTTTTCACGGCTGGCGCGGTCGCCGTGATCCGCTATGCCAAGATCCATGGCGCGGGGCATCGGCCTTCTTACGGGACTGCTGACGCGCCGACCCGCCAAGGTGGCTGCGATCGCGCTCGCCAACAAGATTGCTCGGATGGCGTGGGCGATGATGGCCAGCAACGAATGCTACAAGGAACCCGTCGCGCTCGCGGCGTAACCTATCGCGCCGGACATCCGGTGTGACGTAACGGTTGGGAGGGCGAACAGCACGTAATGCAGCGCCGGTCGATCCGGCCATCAGGACAACCCACTTGGGCCATGGCATCTTCGAATGCGTGCTTTTGACCGGGACCTGATCCGCGGAGGGCATTATGGCCAGCGGTCACGTGAACCGCGCTAACAGGCCGAACACATGGCTGCTCCGACTACCGCCGCAGGCGTAAAGAAAACCCTTGCCAACCCGGAGCCGTCCACACATGGCCCATTTTAGTTAGGCATGCCGACGCCCGGGAACGATGTCTGTTTATGGGCGTAGAGCGGAAGTCGTCGGTACGCGGCCAAACCGACGCGAATGACCCCTTAGCTGACCTGCAAGGCTCTGGCGGAAGTCGCTTCTGACCGAAGCGAGGCGGCCGTATCTCTTCAGACAACTCGGGGCCCGAAATGGTATGCTTTTGTCCCGCATTATCGCGCTCAGTGAAATGGGAGCGCCAAATGGAGGCCAGAATGGATGATCGCGAGAAGCTGTCTGCCCTGCGTCGTCATTGGGATGCTTCGGACGCGGGCGAGTTCGAGACAGAGCATGAAATCTATTGCGAAGATGCGGTGCTCGATTATCCGCAATCGGACGAACGCATCCGCGGCCGGCGCAACATCCAGGAAAGCCGGTTCCTGCAGCCAAACAAAAAGCGCTTTGCAGTGCGGCGAATCCTCGGGGGCGGCGACCTCTGGGTTACCGAGTTCGTCCTGACTTATGACGGCATACCGTCTTACTCCGTCAGTATCATGGAGTTCCGCAACGGGCGTGTAGCTCACGAAACTCAATATTTCGGAGACCGATTCACTCCGTCGCCCTCGCGTACCCATCTTGTTGAGGCTCTGACCTGATCGCCTGCGTTGCACACCCCATGTTGTTCGGGACGTCAGCTTGCGGTCGATTTTGTTGCGAAAGTCGGCTGTACCGACGGATGTCTTTCAGCCATTCGGCAAGGCCGACCGGCTTTGATCCGCCGACCCCGACGCTCTCAACGCAACTCCTACGCTACGCAATGCACGTGGCATGAGCGGGCGGTGGTCGCGCAACGAACGACGCGAGGCGCCTCAGATTTTGAGCGATGGCAGCCAGAACAAACTCGTCCTGGGCGCAATCCGCCAGCTCGCGGTGGCGTCTTGGAGGAAAGCGGCTTGGGCCGCATCGCGAAGGATAGCAATGGAGCGCGGTCATTGCATCTGCGAATCGGGTTCCGGATTCACCATCAGCGAGTCAGCCTGCGTCTCCATCAGCTTGAGCGCGAGAGCAAAGTCCGCACTTACGCGCTCCGCATTGCTGCAAAATGCGACGGTGCACCTCTCGCCAGTGCGCTGTTCATAGTTCGGGTATAACGGTTGCTTTTAGTCCTCCACGGGCACCTCCTGATCTACGCCTCTCGGCTATATTGCTCGTAAAGCTTTATGGCGTTGTCCCAGCGAATCGCCTCCATGTAGATGTCGACATAACGCGCAGCTGCCGCGCCGTAGTCCATGTGGTAGGCGTGCTCGTACATATCGAGCACCAAGACCGGACGACCACCGGCAAGCGTTGTCGTATGGTCAGCGGCCCACTGGTTCACGAGGCGTTTGTCCCGGGGCGAATATGAAAGGATGACCCAGCCCGAGCCGCCGCCTTCCGCCTTGCCCACCGCAGCGAATTCGGCACGCCAGCGTTCGATGCTGCCAAAATCGCGCGCGATAGCGTCTGCGAGCGCGCCGCTCGGCTTCGAGGCGCCACCGAGCCCGTCGAAATAGATCTCGTGCAGGATCATGGAATTTGAGGCGATCAATTCCTCGCGCTTCAGCCCGTTGATTACGAAGTTTGCCGCCTTGGCAAAGTCAAGTTCAGCCAGCTGCGTGCCGATTGCGTTGAGGCGCTTCACTGCACCTACGTAGTTGTTTTCGTAATGGCTGACGAGAACCTTTTCCGAGATGCCGGTGATAGATTTCGGATCGAATGGCATCGGCTTCGCTTGATAAGGCGTCGCCTTGCCTCCAGTCTGCTGGTTGCCTTGAGCTAGTGCTTGCGTACCTGCAAGCACAGCGGTCGATGCGGCGGCCGCCCCCATGCCCGCGACGAAATTTCGACGTTCGGTATTCAAGGTCATCAAGAGTCTCCACGTGTTGAACTGTTCCGAATAGTAGAGTCCGCGTGTTGCAGAATCATGGTACCTTTTCTGGCTGCAAACTCGGAGTCTCCTTCTCAATCGCCTCTCGAAGTCGCCGGCAAAATGGACTCGGCATCGTAAGTCCTAGGCTAGGAATTTTCGCGGGCCATTTGCGGCCGAACCGCCGATCTCAGTGGCGGCACGCCCTTGGTGCTTGCCACCACCAGTGTCTCCTCCGACAGGCCCGCCGTCACCTCGGTGCGCCCCTCGTCGGTGATCCCAATCTTGACGTCAATGCGTGTGATCCGATTGTCATTGATGGCGTATACGAAGTTGCCTTCGCCATCCGATCCTACGGCAGCGGCGGGTACGGTAAGCGCGTCAGGGCGCTGGTTCATTTCCAGCGAGACCTCTGCATATGTGCCCGGATAGAGCCGCTCCCCGGGGTTGGGCAGGTCGATCTCGGTACGCATGTTGCGGGTCTCGGGATCAAGACGCAGGGAGAAGCGGGTTACCCTGCCAATGAACGGCTTACCGTCGAAGCCAGCCGGCTTGACGATTGCCGGATCGCCGACGTGAAGGTGAGGTACATCGTCCTCCGGAATGTCGCAAAACACGCGGATCGTGTCGATCCGCTGCACTGTGAAAAGTGACCCCGCGGACGGCGTCGCCCGCGTGGCCGTGGCGGCGGCCTGGACCAAATCGCCCCGGTTCACAAAGCGCCGTGACACCACGCCATCGAAAGGCGCCACGATCTGCGTATAGGCGAGTAGCGCCTTGATCTTTTCCACGGTCGCGGTGGCAACGTCGATTTCGTTGGCTGCATGGTCGCGGTTTCCTTCCGCAACTCCGAGATCCGCCCTGGCGATGTCCGCGTTGGCGTGCACCTGATCGAGTGTCCGGTCGCTGATGAAATTTCGTCCCTCACCCAGTTGTTCCCGGTCCTTTGCGAGGGCGGTCTGAAGCGCCAGGTTCGCATTGGCGTGGTCCACTTGGCGGCGCGCGCTCTCCAGCGAACTTTTGTTGGATTCGAGCTGGGCTTCGGCTTCGGCAAGCTCCTGCTTCATTTCGGGGACGTCGATCACCGCAAGCACTTGACCCGCCTTCACGTGATCGCCGATATCGACGCGAACATCGGATAAGTATCCGGAGACCTTGGCGAAGAGTTCCGCTTCTTCAAAGGCTGCGAGGGTGGCGTTGGTTTGGAGGCGTTGGGCCACGGTGACGCGGCGCGGATACGTAGTCTCGACAGGCGGATGGCTATCCGCCTTGGTGAGATTCATTGGCGGTGACAGTGCCGCGAGATGCCGCTCGGCCAATACACACACCGCACCGAAGCCGAACACCACCACCAAGATCTTTACGCCCGTTCCCGCGAATTTCATTCTGCTTACCTCTAAAATCCTTTTGGTGTCGGCTTATTGCGCCGCCTGAGCAGGATATTCAGCGTGCCCGACCCCACGTCCCGCCGCTTGGTGCCGCTCCGGCTCAAAATAGCGGCTATGCGGGTCATCAGGATCGAGCGAGGCAGAAATGCGAGCATGTTGCGATTGCAGCGTGGCCAGGATCGCCGGCAGGATGACGAGCGTGGCGAACGTTGCGCCGAGTAGACCGCCGATCACTGCCCGCCCAAGCGGCGCGCTTTGCTCTCCGCCTTCGCCCAGGCTCAGCGCCATCGGCACCATCCCGGCGAGCATCGCGAAACTGGTCATCAGGATCGGACGCAGACGGCTCCGTGCGCCTTCTATTGCTGCCTCCCGTGGTTCGCGGCCCTCGACCCGGCTCCTCTCAGCGAAAGTCACAAGCAGGATGGCATTTGCCACGGCGACACCGATCGCCATGATCGCGCCCATGAAAGATTGAATGTTGAGTGTGGTCCGGGTGAGCCAAAGCATGATTGCGACCCCGGCGATGACGGCAGGAATTGTCAATCCCACGGCAAGCGAAAGACGGAACGATTGGAAATTGCCAGTCAGCAGCAGAAGGATGACGCCCACCGCCATCAAGAGCCCGAGACGAAGGCCTCCGAACATCTCCATCATCGGCTCGACCTGCCCGCGCACGGTCACGTTCACCCCAACGGGCGGCTTTCCCGCATCGTTGATCGCCTGCCGCACTTGGGCAGCCGCGCGTCCCAGATCCTCGCCGGAGACATTCGCGCTCAGTGTCAGCATGCGCTGCATGTTGTAGCGATCGTATTCGCCGAGTGCTGTGCCGTCGGCGACGGCGGCCACATTGCGCAAGTCAATCTGTTGGTCCGACCGACGAACGATCGGGAGGTTCTTCACGTCCTCGAGCGAGGTAATCTGCCGCTCTGGGATCTCGACCTGCACCTGATAACCGATGCCTGTCTTGGGATCGGCCCAATAATTTGGAGCGGTATAACGACTGGATGACGTGCCGGCGACGAGCGAATTCGCCACGTCACCAGTCGTCACCCCCAGAACGCCGGCTCGCTCGCGGTCCACAGCGACCTTTACAGTCGGATAATCTAGCTCCTGCTCGAATCCCAGGTCTCGCAGCGCCGGCACATGTGCCAATTTTGCTTTCAGCTTATCGGCGTATTGACGGCTATCGGCGAGGTTCGGCCCGCTCGCCGCCACCTCGATTGGAGTCGGCGCACCGAAGCTCATCACCCGGCTGACGATATCGCTCGGTTCGAATGAAAAGCGTACACTCGGCAACTCTTGAGGCAATTTGTGACGCAGCCGCTCCTTCAAATCCTCGATCCCGATCCCGGCGCCGGGCTTGAGCTGCACCTGCAGTACCGCTTCCTCGGGGCCGGAACTCCAAAGGTAGATGGTATTGATGGGGTAATTGGGCGGCTGAGTTCCGACGAAGCCGAGGCTGATTTCGACGTTATCCGGGCCGACCTCACGCTTGATCGCATCGAGTGTCTGCAACGCGATCTGTTCGGTGCGCTCGATGCGCGTTCCGGCCGGAGCCCGTAGGTGCAATTGGACTTGTCCGGTATCCACGATTGGAAAGATCTCGGTGCCGAGAGAGTTGCCAACCAGGGCAATGATGGCGCCACTGATGACAAGATAGGAAAGCACAACGATGCGTCGACGTTTCATAACGGCGCGTGTGAACCTATCGTACCTTGCCCGCAGCCGATCGAAAAACGTCTCTTGCAGCTTGTGGTGCGAGCTCGGATTGCGCAGCATCCAGACCGATGCTACCGGGACAAAGGTACTGGAAAGCAAATACGACCCCACTATCGAGAAGCCGACCGCCAAGGCCAGCGGTGCAAACAGGTTGTGGGCGGCGCCGGTCATGAAGAAAGCCGGAATGAACACCGCGAGAATGCAAAGCATGGCCACGAACCGAGGCAGGGTCGTCTCGGCGGTCGCCTCGCTCGCGGCACGGGCAAGACTGCGGCCATCGGCAAGTTTGGTGTGGATGTTCTCGATGGTGACTGTCGCCTCGTCGACCAGAATGCCGACGGCCAAGGCCAACCCGCCCAAAGTCATGATATTGATCGTCTGCCCCGATATCCAGAGCGCCGTCACCGACGCGAGGATCGCGAGCGGAATGTTCAAGACCACGACGAGCGAACTGCGCCAATCCCGCAGAAACAGGAGCACCATGAGGCCTGTGAGCACCGCGCCGAGAGCGCCTTCGATTAACAGGCCCTGGATGGCGCGCGTCACATAGGGCGACTGATCGAACTGGTAGCTGACCTTGACATCGTCGGGCAGTACCGACTGGAAGCGCGGCAGGTTGGCTTTAACGGCATTGACGACCGCGAGTGTCGAGGCGTCCGCTCGTTTGGTCACCGGAATGTAGACAGTGCGGCGTCCATCCACCAGCGCGTAGCCGGTCTGTATGTCGGCGCCGTCTTCGACCGATCCGACGTCGCGTATGAAGATCGTCCGCGTTCCCTGCGAGCGGATCGGAATGTTGTTCAGGCCCTTGGCGTCGCCGACGACGGAGTTGACCGGTACCATTGGCCATCGATCCCCGATTCGGATGTTGCCGGATGGGCTGACCGTGTTGCCGGCGGCCAACGCCCGCACCACCTCGTCCGGCGACATGTTGTAGGAACGTAGCTTCCCGGGATCCACGCGAACGAGGATGGTGCGCTGGCTCGAGCCAAAGGGCGGCGGCGCCGAGACACCCGGCAAGATCGCAAACAATGGGCGGACCTTGAAGAGAGCTGCATCCTGAAGCTCGGCGACCGTTTTGGTCTTGCTGGAGAAGACGAGGTCGCCGACCGGCACGCTGCCAGCGTCGAATCGCACCACGAAAGGTGGCACAGTCCCAGTGGGCATGAAGGCGCGGGCGCGGTCGACGTAAGAGACCGTCTCTGCCGTGGCCTGCGCCATGTTGGTGCCGGGATGGAATTGGAGCTTGATGAGCGCAACGCCCTGGATCGACTTGCTTTCGACGTGCTCGATGCCGGTGATGTAGAGGAAGTGGTACTCGTAATAGTTGGTGATGAACCCTTCCATCTGCGCCGGGTCCAAGCCGCCGTAAGGCTGCGCCACGTACAGGACGGGCACCCCGAGATCCGGAAAGATGTCCCGAGACATGCGATCGACCGCAAGAAGACCCGCCAATGCAACGGCTATGACCACCGTCAAAAGCGAGATCGGGCGTCGTAGTGCAAACGACACCAAGTTCATCGCGACGCCTTAGCCGGCCCTGCCGCGCCCGGATGCGAGCGCGGCTCGACGGCGCGAATGAAGATGAGCGGGACATTTCGGAGGAACGCGGCGCATGTTTCCACCCATATGCAATCTCGTCGACACGTCGAGTATTGCGCATGGCCTGGGCGGAGAAGCCGGATGGAAGTGAAGCTATCCAGCGACAGAATGGATTTGGCTGACATCGCGCGCCCTCATTGGAAAATTGGACGCGATTCTTGAGCATGTCGCCTCGTGAGGAGATCGCATCCCCATGTCGCGCAGTACATTAAGGAGTGAAAGTCCTGTCAATTCAGTAACGTTCACAATGACGCGCGCAACCTTTCAACGGAACTGCTCCGCGCGGGGCCGGCGACAATCGTTTTGCAAAAATCGCCACTGACCTTGGCGGGTCCCGTCGTTCAACTCTGCGTGGCCCGCGCCTCATTAAATTTAAAGTCAGAAAGGAGTTGTGCCCAGGTCGAAACGAAAAAAGACCGAGAAGCGGTGATGCGGCTAAGCGGTTCTTCTAATCTCTCATCCCCGAAAAGGCGACTCACTAATCACTAAACACTAGCTTGTCGCAAGAGAGGTTCGATGTCGTATCCTGGCGAACACCGCCGACTAACCAAATAAAAAATTGCTCGGAGCGCACGGCGACTCTTCAACCGCCGCGGGTTCGATACTGTGTCAATCGACGACGTTATGGCTGATGCCGGGCTTACCCGGGGGAGTTTCTATAGCTACTTTGAGAGCAAAGGCGATCTTTATGCCGAAGTGGTCACGCAACTTTTAGATGAAAAGCAGCTTTTAAGCAGCGACGGGGTCAGCACCGATTCGCGTGCTTTTGACCGGCGGCTCAGTTCGTCCGCGACTATCTTTCGCGCGAGCATTTCGAGGATATCGACGGAACCTGCCCCCTAATCGCTTTTCCGACCGACTTTTTGCGCGAGGAGCACCGTGTTCGGCAAGCATTTGAAACCGTCCTCAGGGTCATGATCGACATTTTTGAGCAGGCAATGCAGCGTAATTGGACAGATGGCACGATCCCGCGCTCGCGCGATTGCAACACTTGCGTTGGAGGTATGGTGTTGGCTCGCTCGATCGAGGATCGCGTGCTCGCCGACGAAATACGCGAAGCCGCAATGAGCATCGCGCTGTCGCTCGGACAATGGAGCCGCGCCGAACGTTCTGCCGCAACTGAACGCCGGCACTCCTCTTGAATAGTTCGCCGACGATCAAGCCAACGTCAAGATGCTGGCAACCGGCCCGGTGGCAGCGATGGCTACCAGATCGATACCACCACCTGTCGGTACCGTGAAAATGCGAGCGCAGTTCGAATGCTGACTTGACAACAGCGGGCGACTGCTTCCCCACGCAGCATGATCCGGAAAAGTGCGAAGCGGTTTTCGGAAAAGATCATGCTAAAACAAGAATCTAGAGCGCGATGGCGGTTCAACCTAATCCCGTCGCGTTCTCGCTGGCGCTACGCGAGCCGACCGCGGACGCGGTCCGCTTGATAATTTTCTGCAAATACCGGAATGCAGGAGCCGCAATCGGTGCCGGCGCGAAGTGCTCGCCCGATATCGGCGACGTTTGCTGCACCCCCTTCAGCCACAGCGCAGCGGATGGCTTCAAGTCCGACACTGTAATAGGCGCAGACGATCGGCCGGCGATCACCACGAGCTGATCAATGCGCCCTGACAGCGGCAGATCGGTCACGGGCCCGCGATAATGACTGTGCACGCGTCGGGAAACCGTTTCGCATGCTGGACACAGACCGAAGCTTCTCGATGATGGTCTTGTCCCGTCGCAGAGAGCACTTTCGACGACAAACCCGGTCGGCACCAGGTTGGAGCGACTAAGTAACTGTTGCATGGGCTGATTGTCTCCGAAAAAGCACCACGCGAATCTGAAACTGCATCAAATTTGAGTTACCGCCTTTTTGCACGCCGATTCACAAGGGAGATGGCCTTCAGTGCGTCGGTGCCATGGGCGCCGATCGCGGCAAAGGTGTTCGGGACGTCGCGTCCGATTTGGGCGAAGTCCGCGTAACAATTCCGGCCGCTACGCCGAACTATCCATCATCGCTCTTGCCGGAAATCTGTCATGCGGGAACATTCAACTTCACACGCTGCCCCCATGCGGCCTGCACAGTGGACCTGGTCGGCATGGTCGCCGGACGACGCGGGCGATTTCCCGAAGATCAACGATTATGCGCTGATCGGCGACTGTCGGACCTGCGCACTTGTAGCCGCGTCCGGAGCGATCGAGTGGCTCTGCTTGCCGAATTTTTCGTCACCCTCGAGCTTCGCTGCGCTGCTCGACCGCACGCGTGGCGGCGCATTCGCTCTGCGCCCGACCGAGCCGAGCACAAGCAGGCGACGCTATTGGCCAGGCGGCGCTATTCTGGAAACTGAGTTTACCACTAGAGGCGGGCGCGTGCGCGTCCTCGACTTCTTTCCGATCGGGGACGGCAATCGCCGATGGCAAGCGGATATCCTGCCCCAGCGGGAGCTGCTGCGGTTGGTCGAGGGGCTGGAGGGAGAGGTCGAAATGATCGGCTCCATCGAACCGCGCCGCGACTATGGCCGCAAGGCCGCCGGATTTGAGGTGCGCCCGGGGTTCGGCTGGGTCATCCGGGATCACGGTACGCTGCTTACCGTATCGACAGACTTCGACGCCGCACTGGAGGCAGGCGGCTCGCGCATGCTCACGCGGGGCGTCGTGCGCGCGGGCGAGCGGCGCATTATCGGCCTCGCCTTCGCCGAGCACGAGGTGGCGATCCGGCCTGCTGTTGGACCGTCCGCCTGGAAAAAACTGGAGGCGACTGACCGGTGGTGGAAGGCTTGGTCGACGAGGTGCGTCTACGACGGACCTCACCGCGAGCAAGTGGTCAGGAGTGCGATTACGCTCAAGCTGATGACCTATTCGCTATCCGGGGCTGTGATAGCCGCTCCGACCACTTCGCTGCCCGAGGCGCTCGGGGCAGACCGCAATTGGGACTACCGCTTCTGTTGGCTGCGCGATGCGTCGATCACCATCCATGCCTTCCTGGGCCTCGGACTCAAGGAGGAAGCGAACGCCTTCCTGGGCTGGCTGCTGCACGCGACTCGGCTGACTCGTCCCGAGCTGCGCATCCTCTATGACCTGCATGGCCGCAGCAGTGCGCGCGAAGACGAGCTCCTCCACCTGACAGGCTATCGAGGCTCTGCGCCCGTGCGCGTCGGCAATGCGGCAGCCAGTCAGCTGCAGCTCGACACCTATGGTTCGGTTATCCTGGCGGCGTACGAATACATCCAGGCAAGAGGCCCGCTGAGCGGCGGAGAGATGCGATTGCTACGTGATTTCGGGGAAGTGATCTGCCATCGCTGGATCGAACCCGATCAGGGGCTTTGGGAAGTCCGTGGGGCGGCTCGCCATTTCACGGCCACGAAGGTGATGTGCTGGACCGCGCTCGACCGGCTCGTCCGCCTGGCGGAGCAAGGCCGCATTCGCATTCCCCTCGATCGCTTCCGTGCGAACCGGGACGCTCTCGTCTTGACTATCGAGGACCGAGGCTTCGACGCCCGCGTCGGCGCCTACGCGGGCGAACTGCAGTCAGACGTGCCGCTGCCTGACGCGGCGGTCCTGTTGATGGGCTTTGTGGGCTACGAGGGCAGGCCGGGCCGGGTGGCAGCGACCTTGGACTGGGTCGAGCGGGAGATCGGGCGCGATGGGCTGCTGTGGCGGTATCCGCTTGGCTTCGATGGCTTCTCCTCACGCGAGGGAGCGTTCGGCATCTGCCTCGCCTGGGCGATCATCACGATGGCGCAACTCGGCCAGCGCTCGCGCGCGGTCTGGGCGCTCGAGCGCTTGGGGCGGACAACGAACGACTTGGGGCTGTTTGCCGAGGAGTACAATCCCGTGGCTCGGGAGGCGCTTGGCAACTTCCCGCAGGCCTTCACCCATGCGGGCTACATCGCAGCCGCGCTGGCGGTCGCACGCGACGGCGGAGGCGCGGCTCAATGATCTCAATGATGATGTATTCGGCCCACGTGGTCCTCTGGGGTTTTGTGGCCACGATCGTGATGACGACGATGATGCTGGGCGCGCAGGGGCTCGGCCTATCGCGGCTCAGCCTGCCATTCCTGTTCGGCACCGCGGTGACGTCGCGCCTGCGCATGGCCTATGTAATCGGCTATCTGCTGTATGGTGCGGGGGGCTGGGGCTTCGCGTTCGTCTATGACGCGGTATTTGTCTCCGTCGGCGTGCGGAGTTGGTGGCTTGGCGCGATCGTGGGGGCGGGACACGCCATGTTTCTGCTCGCTGCGCTCATGCACCTGCCTTTGATCCATCCCAGGCTCAGCTCGGATTATGACGCACCGCGATCGGACCGCGCCATCGAGCCTCCCGGCTTCCTGGGCTTGAACTATGGTCGCCAGACGCCGCTCAGCACGCTTATCGGCCATATCGCCTATGGCGTCATCCTGGGCGTTGGCCTCGGCATGTAAGGTTGCAAGCCGTCCCGCCGAGCATTGACCCGGATGGACTTCATCGTCCTGACGAACTCGGATATTGCCCTTTGCCCAGTCCGGCGGCCAGCTTCTGTTCCATCTCGTCAGCAGGCTCTACGAGCGCGCCTCCGTCATCGTCAGCACCAACTTGCCTTCGGCGAGTGGCGCAGCGTGTTCGGCGACGCCAAGATGACCACTGCACCGCTCGACCGGCTGACCCATTACTGCGACATCGTCGAAACCGGAACGAAGCTGGCGATTCAAAAGCCGCGACTACGATCACGCCACCCCGCACTCGTCTCGCCTCCGCAATCCCGGCCAGCTCCGACGAGACGAGCGCTACCAGCAAACCGCGGCGCAAAGGGGTCAAAATTTGCAAACGATGACGTAATTGCGATCGGCGCTCGTGCGCCAAGGAGCTCTCGCTATCGTCGAGCTCTCGCAATCAACCGATTCGGAGCGCTACCATAAAGCAATACGTCGGGCTGGTCTCACAAAGGGAAACTTCAGTCTGCGTAATCGAGGAAAGTGGACGGGTAACGTTCGAGGCAAGGCCAAAGCCGAACCTGGAGCATTGACCGAGCTACTTCGCAAGCGTGCGCCAAATGCCGAGCGTATCGGTTTTGAAACTGGCGCGACGACGAGCTGGCTTGGCACGAGCTCCGACGCCTTAACCTTCCTGTCGTCTGTGTCGATGCTCGCCACGCACATGCCGTACTCTCGACCCGCTTGAATAAGAGCGATCAGAATGACGCCCGAGGACTGGCCGAGCTGGTCAGGGTTGGCTGGCACCGAGAAGTGAAGGTCAAGAGCGAAGAGATCCAAAGGACCGGGGCCGTTCTTGCGGCGCGATCTCGTCTGGTCGTGTGATCGCGACGACCTCGTTCAATCGGCTGGCGGCGGCTTGTCCCCACTCCGCTGCAAACGTTGAGGCATCGGATCCGGACATCAACATGAGGCGCCGCGACCTCAGAAAGGACCATGACCCCAGCTGCGACATCAACGCGATAAGCGATGGCGGACGCTTGTCAGTTTGCCCGATCTGGTGCCGCCCCTGACGTTGTTCCAGGCTCTGGGTATGCAGATGGACGAGCTCGGAGTAGTGCCCGATTATCGAGTCCATGGGCTCTCGGCACTTGCCGAGGTGCTTTCGTCCGTCCCGGTGTAGCAACCACGAGCAAGAGATCAGGATATCACAGGCAAGAAGGTTGCTCTCCATGTCCAAGTACAACATACTCATCCTGGGTGCATCGTACGGTTCGCTCCTCGCGTCGAAGATCCTCTTCGGGGGTCATTCAATTAAACTGGTTTGCCTGCCGGCGGAGGCGGACCTCATCAATTCCGAAGGGTTGCGCGTAAGGATTCCGGTTCGCAGCCGAAGCGAACCGGTCGAACTCGATTCGCGGCGGTTGCCTGGCCGAGTGTCCGCGACGGGAGCCGCGGAGGTCGATCCGCGAGAATTCGACCTCATCGGCTTGGCGATGCAGGAGCCACAATACGGTTCGCCGGGCATTAGAGAACCTCTGACAGCGATCGCGACGTCTCGTGTGCCTTGCATGTCGATCATGAATATGCCTCCACTTCCCTATGTGATGCGCATTCCGGCAGTGAATTCTGAACTGCTCAAACCGGCGTGAACAGCGCCCGCTGCGTGGGATGAGTTCGATCCGGCGCTCATGACGCTCTGCAGTCCGGACTCCCAGGCCATAAGGCCACCTAGAGAGAAGGTGAACGTACTTCAAGTCACGCTTCCGACCAATTTCAAGGTTGCACGTTTCGACGTTGGGAAGGGAAACGAGATCCGCCGACAGCTGGAGCAGGACATCGATGATGCGCGGTTCGATGCGCCAGAAGGCAGGATTGAGTGCCGGTGAAGCTGCGGTTCTACGATTTCAAGTTCGTTCCACTGGCAAAGTGGGCGATGCTGATGGCCGGCAACTGTCGCTGCATTACGGAAGACGGGTCGGATCCGCGCGAGATGCTGTCCATTCGGACCTTGAAGCCTCGCGATCCATCTACGAGTTTGTGCTCGACGTGTGCGTGCGTATTGGCGCCTCGCGTGAGGAGTTGGTTAGCTTCGACAAGTACGCGGCAACCGCCGACAGCCTATCGCGTCCCGCATCAGCCGCTCGTGTGTTGAATGATAGCGTTCCTAACATCGAACGGACGGACAAACTGGTTCAGCTTGTCGCGAGGCAGAAGGGCATGAGTCATCCAATTCTCGAGGATGAAATCGTAGCCCTGGTCGATCGACGGCTGAAGACTAATCGGAAATCAAGGTCCGCGGCCGCAAACGCATCTTGTGCCACGGATTTCCCGCAGTATGAGCACTTCGCGTTCGGCGCAATCCAGTCCGGTCTTACAGCGGGTATTGCTTCAGGTGTAGCGAATGGCCATTTTATCAAGGAAGGCACGATTCTCCTTAGTTGGATCGGGTCGTGGCTGACATCCTGGGCCATGATGGTGCCTGCTGTGTTGTTCGCCACTCCGGCAACTCGCTGGAGAGCGGCCCTATTGACCAGCGATTGACTGCTTCCGGTCCGAGCCAGCGGTAAGGTCTGGGCCGATTGGCGCGTAGCTGTAGCCTGTCTGATGCACGCTGGACGATGCGAGGGTATCCAAGCATCGGACTCACCGTGCGCCTTGCCCAGCAACAAGACCGTTGCGCTGCTGGCGCCGCACTTTAGCCGCCGCCAAACTTGGATGGATCATCGTCGGCAGGAGGGTCGTCGTGGTCGGTGCGCACACCGCCCGCAACGGAGTCGTCGCGATAGATCCGCACACCACCCGGAGTGACGTAGTTTGGGATCACAGGCTGGCTGTGACGAACGATGACCTGCCGCGATCCGGCATGATGTTCTCTTGCGGCGGCGTTCGCAAAAGCACATAGGGCAATCAAGCACAATGTCAGGAAAGAGCGCATGGACTGTCTCCAGTCAATTTGCCCCGACGCGGTCGCAGGCCACCGTGGAAGGCGAATGGTGACGGAGGACCTCGCTGAGACGGCATATCGGCAAGTGAAGTGGGATGGTTTAACCCTGCATCCAGGATCCATCTCAGCCGTGATTGCAGGTGACGACGAACGCAGCGCGGCTACACTGCCAATCCGTTCCCAATATGGGTTCGGAAACCGGGTGAGGTCGAGCCAAAGCCATGGCGCAAGCGCCTAACACGATGATGAGCGCGATAGCGATCATGCTCGGTTTGCGCCAGGGGAATCCCATTGGCTGACCTCCTTTTCCGCCGCGCGATCAATTTTGGTCCCAGGATGTGGCCTTAAGAGCTGCTTGTACAATCGCTCGATCTCGCGCGCCTGGTCCGGCGCGACATCCTGGAGATGCAATGATCTCAGCTCATTCTCCCTAGGTTGGTAGTTGTGACCGTTCCGTATCGGCCATGGTCCTTTATGAAATGGCAGAGCCTGCTCTGCATATCCGGCGTTC
Organism: Bradyrhizobium sp. Leo78; assembly: GCF_059512425.1. Lineage (NCBI taxonomy): Bacteria > Pseudomonadati > Pseudomonadota > Alphaproteobacteria > Hyphomicrobiales > Nitrobacteraceae > Bradyrhizobium > Bradyrhizobium sp. Leo78. The sequence goes on along the minus strand of NZ_JCAMOT010000045.1, from coordinate 17,665 downwards.
GCCAGCAAGAACGACGATATAACCAGCGCAGGGCCAAAGATGGTCTTTCTTGACATGAGTCGCTCTCGTTTACTGGAGTGCGAGGTAAGGGAACGTGGCCTTCGTCGCGTCACGCCGCTGACTCTATGAGTCGGCCCAAGTATCATGGGACGGGCGGAACTGATCGGGGTAGAACGAGAGAAGTCGGGCTGCGAATGTTGGATGCAGCCCGACGTCTGTCATCTCGTGATTGCACTGTTGCCATGGAGGGCCGACATCCAATTTGGAGTTTGTTGCTGGTGACAATTGGCCGGATCAGCCCGCAGGGCGGCGGATCAATAACCCGGGTTGGGTTCGCAAGGAGGCCCGTTTTCCCATGGCTGCGTGGCGAACGCACCGACCCGCGGTGCCAGGATGCACGAATGCTCGTTGTGACGGCTTCCTGGCGCAGGGCTGACGGCGTTCTCCGCACGATGCTGCGATTTTGCGTGGGCCTCGCGGGCCAGAGCGGGTGTTGCCAGCATGGTTGCGACGACCAAGCCGGCCGACAGAAGTTGCAGTTTCCTCATTCCAATTCTCCATAAACTGAAGCCGACGATGCTTGGCTTTCCTCGTGACGCGCTGCGCTTGCTTTGAGTGTTAGTTTCCCGTTCAGGAACAGCGCCCGCGTACGGCGTTTCCCTCTCTCAGCTTAAATCGGGCTTAAGAAGATTCCGGATTGCCATGCCTCGTGCGCGTATCGTCACCCAGATGTGGCCGGTGCCACCTGGCTTCAAATGTGGCCGGACCGCTGAGCGCCGATGGGCCTTCTCCACGCTACAGATTAGGCGCATCGTTAGAGCCGGCTAGAATCGTGCGATCCATTTTCTCCCTCGCTCGGCCGAGTGTCCTTAAGGCTCGCTTAAGGTGGCTTGCTTCTCTTCAATCTATGAGTGGTCACCGCTAAAAGAGAAGTGAAGCAATGATTAATTCAGGAACGTCCCATGACAACACGAAAAGCCCTGACAGCGGCATCGGTCGAAACCTCGCCGCATTCCAGCTGTTGCTCTATTCCTCGGTGGGCCGCTGGGCACCGCTTCCGTTGCGCCTCATCGTCGGGTACGGATTTGCCGAGCACGGTTTTGCAAAGCTGTTGCGCGGCGCCGATAATTTCACGGGCATTCTGCATGCGATGGGCCTGCCCATTCCGCACGTGTTTGCCTGGATAACGATTGTAACGGAAATCGTCGGAGGATTTTGTATCCTGCTGGGGGCGCTTGTTCCGATCGTCAGCATTCCGATGGCTATCGTGTTGCTGGTCGCTATCTTCACTGTCCATCTGCCATACGGATTCTCATCGATAAAGCTTCAAGCGATAACTCCTAACGGAGCGCAGTTTGGCCAACCAGGCTATGAAACGGATTTGCTTTACTTGGCTTGTCTTGTTGCGCTTGTTCTCGGAGGTTCCGGTCCCTTCGCAGCGGACAATTGGTTGCTCCGATGGTTAGCTCCTGGCGTAGCTTCGCGGAGTCGTCGGATAGCGGACTGATCTCGATGCTCAAGTCGACTCGCTTACAAATGCAGGTACGCGTTTGCGGGCGGCTCATTTGCTCTATGATCTCACCGGGCCCGGACCCGGAAGGAAAAATCATGACGTTTTGCCAAGAATTGCGGTGGTGCGAGCTTGCCAGCCCATCGCCGCGCTGGTGGCATCCACGTTCCTGATGGATCGGGGCTTCGCCACGGGTAAGATCCCGCAGCCGGGCGTATTGCTAGCAAAAGACGAGCTTCAACGTGGCGTCGCGTGACGAATGAGAGCGCAAACGCCTGTCATCCGGGCGATCGGGTGACGCACAAAACGCCGGACCGCGTTGAGGATCGGCTCGATCTCCAGGCGCGGTGCGGTCGTCGAAATCTCGCCTGCAATTAGCGCTCCGAATTCGTCTCCGAGGTGGCGGGTTGCGCCAACGAGGGAACTCAGTTTGCCCGACTCGTGAAGCGGAACAAGAAACGTCCTTATCAGGGCAAGATAAGCGGGCCAATGGGCAAGGTGACGATACATGCTGGCGACCAGAGCCGGATCGGAATCCTCACCGAAACCGTTAAGTTCATGGACGAGCCTGGCGAGCGGCGATGGCATTTCGGCGATGGGTATAAGCCGCGGTAGCACCACGCGGTTCGGCGGAACGTAAGAGCTCTCATCGCCGACTGGAGGTACAACCGCGCGGGTTGGCGCGGCCCGATCAAATCGGGCGAGAAAGGCGGAAAGGCAGACGAGCGCCAACGCGTTCGTGTGCTGATAGCTGTCCAGGATTACTCGGATGGAAGAGAGGGCAACAGCATCGATCCCGGCTGCTGAAAGCGCGTCGTGCGAAAGAGGAGGGGTGTGAGGCAGCGTTAAATTCTTGCGAACGTATTCGGCATGAGTGATGGCAGAGCCCCGATACAGCGGCTTCAATGAGCCCCACACCCATTCGAGGGCTCCCGGCATTGTCGCGAGATGACGCCAGACTAGGTTCACGACCTCCACGTTCAGCGTACTGCGGATATCGGCAAAGATCTCTGCAGCAGCTCCTGTTGCCGCTTGTTCGGTGATCGCCGGGACTGGGTCGCTTTGGGTAAGGTCTGTCATCCCGTCCGTTGCTTCATTCACGAACGACGTTTACGACTCCATCGGCTATGCCGGCAAGAGACCGGACTTTGCCCTTCGCCGATACGCGGGGATCGATCCGTCGTGCGCGTTGGTTGAATCCTGCCGTGGGCGAATGTCCCATATCATCTCAGCTCGCAGTCCTGATGTGTCAATCCGGTTACGTAGGCTCAGCCGGGCACCGCCCGTCTTTAGTGCCAGGGTGACAATGGACAGGCCCAACCCACTCCCGAGAGGGCTCTTGTTGCGGCCTCGGAAGAAACGCTCGGCGACCAGCTTGAGTTCGTCTTCGGGAATGCCAGGACCAGTATCTTCAACAAAGACAGTTACGCCACCATCGGTGACCTGGGAAGACCAGCGAATTGTCCCGCCTTGCGGCATATGGCGGACCGCGTTCTCATGCAGATTCCGAACGGCAAGGACCAGGGCCTCCCGGTTCGTGGTGACGAACGTATTCCTCAATACCGGATCGATGGTGACATCCACTCCCCTGTCGGATGGGGAGAGCGTATCGAGGACCTCCTGCACGACAACGCCCACATGCACCGACTTCATCGCCGCCTCACGTCCGGAGTCGAGCCTGGCGATGGTCAGTAACTGTCGCACGAGCCGGCTCGTGCGGTCGACCGAGAACACCATTTGACGAAGTGCTGCGTTCCGCGCGCTCTCGTCAGGCGTGGTCATCGCAATCTGGGCTTGGGTTCGAAGGCCGGCAAGCGGCGTGCGGAGCTCGTGGGCTGCGAAGGCCGTGATGTCCCTCTCGTGACGCAGTGCGTCCCTTACTCTTCCGAAGAGATTATTCAAAGAAGAGACCATCGGCTGAATTTCGATCGGTATATTTCCAGCCGCTACCGGGGTCATATCGTCGGCATTGCGGCGCTTGAGATCTTTGGCAAGTATCTGCAACGGCCGAAAGCCGCGATTGAGACTCGCCCAGATCAGGAGAGCCAGAAGGGGGATCGTCAGGAACATTGGAGCTACCAGTCCCTTCATGATGTCGGTGACGAACCCTTCCCGCAAACCCAGGCGGTCGCCGACCAGAACCCGAACGTTCTTTGTCGGATCTTCCGCCGTGAAGACCCGCCACGTTTCGCCATTGATGGTGCGCTCGGAGAACCCCGTTCGGCTATCGCTGAGGCTCTCGCTCGGCGCGCCGCTGGACCGCGCCACCAAGCGGCCATCAAGAGACCATATCTGGCAGTTGAGCTGGTGCTCGTAACTCAGGGATTCCGCAACGTGACCGGAGTCGGCGTCCTTTTGGAACGAGCTGACGCCGTTGCTTGCTGCGAGCGACAGGACCATCCGTGCGGCCTCCTGAAGGCGGGAGTCGAGAACGTTCTCGACTTCCCTCGTCGTACCGACGTAAATCCAGCCCGTGGCAGCGAGCCAGATAAGACCGGTTGCGACGACCAGAATAGAAAACAGCCTGCGTTTGAGCGAGATCATGATGCGATTGGCCTCATCCGGTATCCGATGCCACGCAGGGTCTCGATCTTGGCGCGTCCAATCTTCGTGCGCAGCTTGTGCACGTGAACCTCCACGGTGTTGCTCTCGATCTCTTCCTGCCAGCCATAGAGGCGCCCTTCCAGATTGTTTTTGGAAAGAACGACGCCCGGGCGATCCATGAGGGCGGAAAGGATTGCAAACTCGCGACGCGACAGGCTGATGGTGGTGCCGTCAACGGTTGCGGTCAAACGTGCGAGATCGAGCGTCACTCCGTTGTACGACATGCAAGACGACGCGCGTCCCTCCTGCCGGCGGCTGATTGCGCGGACGCGTGCTGCAAGCTCGGCCAGATCAAAAGGTTTGCCAAGGTAGTCGTCGGCGCCTACGTCCAATCCCTTGATTCGATCCGACACCTCGTCGAGGGCGGTCAGCAAGAGAACCGGAATCCGATCGCCCTTGGCGCGCAACGAAGCTAGCAGATCCAGCCCCGATCCATCAGGAAGCATGACGTCCAGTACGACCGCATCGAACGTGTCAACCGCGAGCGCGGCCTGTCCGTCCGCGCAGCTCGCGACGACGTCCAGTGTGGCTCCATAGAGCCCGAGACCAACTTTCAGACCGTCCGCGAGAACGACATCGTCCTCGACGACCAGAATGCGCATTGAAGCGGCTCCTTATCGTGAACTTGCTGTCGGAGGCGAACCTTAAGGCTGCCTTAAGGTAGCAACGTCACTTCGGCCCCCTGTCGCAACAGAAGGGGTTCCATGCCATACGTCCGCACTCTCGGATTTGTTACGCTGTTCTTGGCCTTTATCGCTGGGGGGATGCCCGCTGGGGCCGCCGGAGTCACGCCCGCCGATCAGGCCTTTCGGTTCCAGGCGCGATCAACCGACAAAGGCGGCGTACAGGTCGGCTGGTTGATTGCGCCGGGGCATTACCTTTACCGGGACCGTATCACCGCCTCCGTCGACGGCCATCGAGTTCGGATCGAGACCCAGCCCGGCGAGCCCAAGGATGACCCCAATTTTGGTCCGACCGAAGTCTACCACCTGTCCACGACGGCCACCGTTGCAGCCGAATTGCTGCCCTCTAAAGGCAGTCTGATCGTGACTTATCAGGGCTGTGCGGAGGGCACGATCTGTTACCCGCCTATCTCCAAGGCCGTTGACCTGATGACCTTGCTGGTCAGCGATGCTCCGGAGGTAGGAGGCACGGCTACTTCACCTCAACAGGCCTCAGACCAGAGCCAGCCTGCCGTCGCCGTACCGTCTGCCGCAGCGACGAACGGAATTGAAGCCGAGTCAGCGACTCTGTTTGGCAACGGTTTAATCTCAACGTTATTTGCTTTCCTCGGCTTCGGCATTTTGCTCTCGTTGACACCGTGCGTGTTCCCCATGATCCCCATTATGTCGGGCATGCTGGCGCGCGCCGGCGATGAGCTTTCGCTGGCACGCAGTTTCGTCCTCTCGGCGGCTTATGTCCTCGCGATGGCAGCGTCCTATGGCACGCTTGGGGTCTTCGCGGCATGGTCGGGCGAGAATCTTCAGGCTGCCTTGCAGACGCCCACAGCCATCATCGCGACGAGCCTGGTGTTCGTGGCTCTCTCGCTTTCCATGTTTGGCCTCTACGAGCTTCAATTGCCACAATCGTGGACGTCCAGGCTTGCGGACACGGCGGGCAACAAGGGATCGATCGGCGGGGCCGCGGCGCTTGGCCATTCCTCTCAAATAGCCTTCGCCGCAGCATCCATGCGGCTGACTGGCGAAACGCCAATCCGCCGCCGGCCACGACAACCGTGTCGCGCATCTGTGATACCGGCCACCCCACCAAATGATGCAAATGCCGGTCGAGGGCGATCGCGTCGTCGAGCTGGTCGACGCTGAAGCCGTGTTCAGCGAGCCCGGGGATACTGGGACGGAACAGCCGGCTGCCAGTGGCGACAATCAATCGGTCATAGGTCAGTCTCTGCTTCGCGCCCGTGGCCGCAACGATGTCTACCACTTGTGACTTGGTATCGATCGACTCGGCGCTGCCTTTCACATAGGCAACGTCAACGGCCTTCAGCACATCCAGGAGCGAAGCTGTCAGGGTCTCCGGTTTCGGCTCATAGAGCCGCGGTCGAATCACCAGCGTCGGCTCCGGTGCGACCAGCGCGATCTCGAGGTCTCTGGGGGAAACACCCTGAATTTCGCGCAGGCGGGCGGCGGAAAGTGCAGCGTACATGCCGGCGAAGCCGGCGCCTATGATGACGAGGCGCATGTAATACTCCTGTAGATCTAGGTGGTGCAGAGTGGCCGGCGGAACGCACTAGGCCGAGATGAACGAGAGAAGCTCGGCGTTGACGATGTTGGCGTGGGTCGTGCACAGGCCGTGAGGCAGGAGATCGTAGATCTTCAGGACGCTGTGCTTCAGCAGCCTCGCCGACAATAGGGAGGAGTCGGCAACGGGTACGATCTGATCGTCGCCACCGTGCAGAACGAGCGTAGGCACAGCGATGTTTTTCAGATCCTCGGTGAAGTCGGTCTCGGAGAACGCTTTAATGCAGTCGTATTGCGCCTTGGCGTTGCCCATCATACCCTGGCGCCACCAGTTCCAGATCACCGCCTGCGACGCCTCGGCGCCTGGACGGTTGTAGCCGTAGAACGGACCGCTCGCGAAATCGAGATAGAACTTTGAGCGGTTCGCCGCGAGCTGAGCACGTAGGTTGTCAAAAAGTTCGAGGGGCACGCCGCCTGGATTGGCCTCCGTTTTCAGCATCAGCGGCGGCACAGCACCGATCAGAACGAGTTTGGCCACGCGGTCCCTACCATAACGCGCAACATAGCGCGCGGCCTCTCCGCCACCGGTGGAATGACCGACGTGAATGGCGTTGCGAAGATCAAGCTGATCGACCACCGCCGCAACGTCGGCTGCGTAGTGATCCATGTCGTGGCCATTACTGACCGGGGCCGAGCGACCGTGACCTCGACGATCATGGGCGATGACACGATAGCCCTTGCTGAGGAAGAAGAGCATCTGGGTCTCCCAATCGTCAGAGCTCAGCGGCCAACCATGGTGAAAAACGATTGGCTGGGCGGACTTCGGCCCCCAGTCCTTGTAAAAAATCTTCACTCCGTCTTTGGTCGTGACGGAGGTCACGAGATCGGTTCCTTGAGCGCCCGATTTCGAGGCATTGATTTCTTTGCCGAGGGCCGAGGAGGATCGGACAGTTAAAGAAGCGGCGCCGGCGATCGCACTCGCGATCATGCTTCGCCGCGACGTACTTGCAAGCTGACTGACGATCCAGGACATTTTCATCTCCGTACAGTTGTCATAAGGATGATTTAGCTAACCGGGATTCGCACTGCCCCAGAGCGATTGCGGTGTTTGCAGAGCGATTGCTGTTAACGCGAGTCTCTGCGCCAATCGCTTCACTGGCATCGAAGTCGCGACAGAAATGCCCGCGCGGCTTCGTGAGATCCTCGGCAAAGATGCCAAGCCGCGTGTCGTCATCGTCGAACGAAACAGTTCGATCGCCCCCGACATGGGCGAAGGTCCTCGTCCTATCATCGAAGCTGCGCTGCATAAGCTGGGGGTGGAGACTCGGCTCGGCGTTGGCGTCACCTCGCTCGACAAGTCCGGCGTCACGCTTTCCAGCGGAGAGCACATTGACAGCGGGACCGTGATCTGGGCGGCCGGCATGCGCGCCGCTCCGCTAACCGCACAGATCCCAGCCGAGCGAGACAGCTTTGGACGCCTGCTCGTCGATCCCGACTTGCGCGTGCTGTCGGTGCCTGGCGTTTTTGCGACCGGCGATGCCGCCAGAGCGGCATGTGACGAGGTTGGCAACTACGCGCTCATGTCCTGCCAACACGCCACGCGGATGGGCGCCTTCGCCGGCAACAATGCGGCCGCCGAGTTGCTCGGGGTCCCGACCAAACGGTACCACCAGAAGGCCTACGTCACCTGCCTCGACCTGGGAAAAGCCGGCGCGCTGTTCACGCGAGGCTGGGAGCGCGAAGTCGAAATGGTTGGCGACGAAGCCAAGAAGACCAAGAAAGAGATCAATACCGTCTGGATCTATCCGCCGCGAGCCGTGCGTGCCGCTGCTCTTGCGTCCGCTGATCCGGAGCGTGTCACTGATCTCTGAACACCTCACGAGCATTGACCGTGCTTTCTGCGCGAAAAGCACGAGCCGCTCAGGATCGAGCGCAGAAGTTCTCGAAGATGGATCGGATGATCCGCAATACTCAACAGGAGACAGCCATGAGCTTAGACACTGCCGCACGCTCCGTTAGATCGAAGCCCGACGAATTGGTACCATCGCGCTACGCGCTGAAAATCGGCGACATCGATGTTATGGTGATCAGCGACGGCGTGCTGCCGCTGCCGTCCAAGATGCTGGCGCACAACGCCGACCCGGCCGTCCGCGCCGCCTGGCTGGACGACATGTTCCTGCCGCCGGACGCGTTCGACTGGGCACTGAACGTGGTCGTGGTACGCAGCGGCGCGCAGACCATCTTGATCGACGCGGGTCTCGGACTGGACCCGGATCTGCACCTGCCGCGGGCCGGCCAGTTGATCAAGCGACTAGAAGCCGCCGGCATCGATCTGGCATCCGTGACCGACGTGGTGCTGACCCACATGCACATGGACCATGTCGGCGGCTTGCTGGTCGGGGGCGTGAAGGACCGGCTGCGTCCGGACCTGCGGATCCACGTGGCGGCCGCGGAGGTCAAATTCTGGGAGGCACCCGATTTCTCCCGCGTCTCCATGCCGCCGGGATTCCCGGACGCGCTTCGGGCCACCGCCAAGCGGTTCGCGAACGAGTACCACAACCAGCTGCGGACGTTCGAAGATGAGCACGAAGTTGCGCCGGGCGTCGTAGTCCGCCGCACCGGTGGCCACACTCCCGGACACAGCGTGGTTCGCGTGGCATCCGGCGGCGACCGGCTGACATTCGCCGGCGACCTCGTCTTCACCGTCGGGTTCGAGCACCCGGATTGGCACAACGGCTTCGAGCACGATCCCGAGGAAGCCGCTCGCGTCCGGATCGAACTTTTGCGCGAACTGGCGGCGAACCGCGAACTGCTGGTGGCCACGCACATGCCGTTCCCGTCGGTCGGTCATGTCGCGGTCGCCGGCAACGCGTTTCGTTGGGTGCCGGTCTTCTGGGACTACTGACCGCGCGTTGAGTCAAATCCGAACCAGGGGCGGGTGCTGACAAGCGCGACGCGCCCGCCACTGACAAACTTGGAGCTTACCTTCGTGAAACACGAGACCGTGCGCGCATCGTCGTTCGCGATGCCGCTAAGCAGTCCGGCCTTTCCTCCCGGTCCTTACCGCTTCGTCGACCGCGAGTATTTCATCATCCAGTACCGCACCGATCCCGACGCGCTGCGCCGCGTGGTGCCGGAACCGCTGGAGGTCACCGAACCGGTGGTGAACTACGAGTTCATCCGCATGCCGGATTCCACCGGTTTCGGCGACTACACCGAGAGCGGCCAGGTCATTCCCGTATCCTACAAGGGCCAATTGGGTGGCTTCACCCATCAGATGTTCCTGAACGACCATCCGCCGATTGCGGGTGGGCGCGAACTATGGGGGTTTCCCAAGAAATTGGCGCAACCGAAGCTGGAGGTCGAAATCGATACGCTGGTTGGCACTTTGAACTATGGCTCAGTCCGCATTGCGACCGGCACCATGGGCTACAAGCACCGCTCGCTCGATACGGCGGCGGAAGCCCGCAAGCTCGCAGCCCCCAATTTCCTGCTCAAGATCATTCCGCATGTCGATGGTTCGCCGCGCATCTGCGAGCTAGTGCGCTTCCACCTCGAGGACATCACCGTGAAGGGCGCTTGGACCGGGCCCGCTGCCCTGGATCTGTACTCGCATGCCCTGGCACCCGTCGCCGAGTTGCCGGTGCTGCAGGTTCTGTCGGCCAAGCACCTCGTCGTGGACCTGACGCTCGGGCTCGGCGGCGTGGTCCATGACTATCTTGCCGCCGACCAGGGAACTCCGCGCCGCGGCTCGGTCTCTGACGTCTTGATCGAAGCAAATGCCGGCTGACGAGATCAGCCCTACATCCGGAGCTCCAGAAAATGTTGAACGTCATGCGCGGGAAAATCGATCCGGCGCCGCAACCGGCCAAGCCGTTGCCATATGATGTCGTGGCCCTGGTGCTGCAGGGTGGCGGCGCGCTTGGTGCCTATCAAGCCGGCGTTTACGAAGGCCTGCACGAAGCCGGGATACGGCCGAACTGGTTGGCTGGCATTTCGATCGGCGCGCTGAACGCCGCCATTATTGCCGGCTCGCCCGAGGCCGAGCGAATCGAACGGTTACGCAAGTTCTGGGAGAGCATCTGCGCGGCGGCGGTGGAATGGCCGGTTGGCGAAGAGCTTGCCAATGCGATGCCGTTCGCCTTCGATCTCCGCTCAGCGCACAATGCCCTGGCGGCCCTCAGGGCCCTCCTCCAGGGGCAACCCGGCTTTTTCAAGCCACGCTTCCCGCCACCGTTCCTGTCGCCCTTCTCGGGCAACGCAGCGACGAGTTTCTACGATACCTCACCATTGCAGCAGACGTTGGAGCGGCTTGTCGACTTTGATCGGCTGAACGCGGGGGAGGTGCGCGTCAGCGTTGGCGCGGTCAACGTCCGTACGGGCAACCTGACCTATTTCGACACGGCTGAACGCCGGCTCGGACCGCAGCATTTCATGGCATCCGGTGCCCTGCCGCCGGGCTTCCCTGCGGTCGAGGTCGACGGCGAGCACTATTGGGACGGCGGCGTCGTTTCGAACACGCCTCTATCCCGAGTGCTGTCGAGCGAGCCGCGCGACACGCTGACCTTCCAGGTCGATCTTTGGTCGGCGCGGGGCCATGTGCCGAATGACCTGATGGAGGTGTCGAGCCGCCAGAAGGACATTCAGTATTCCAGCCGCACACGCGCCATCACGGACCAGGCGCTACGGATGCAGAAGATGCGTCAGGCGTTGCAGCGAATGCTCGAAATGTTGCCGGATAGCGCGAAGCAGGATCCGGAAATCCGCGCCATCGCAGACATGGCTCGCCATCGCTCCTGCAACATCATCCATCTGATCTACCAGTCCAAGATCTACGAGCGCCATTCAAAGGATTACGAATTCGGGTTGAACGCGATGCGGGCGCATTGGCAGAGCGGCCTGGAGGATATCCGCCGCACGTTGGCCGATCCACGGCGGCTCGACCCGCCTGCTCCCGAGCTCGGCATTGTCACCCACGATATCCACCGTCGTGACTGATCTCGCGGCAAATCTCATCCCAAACCATCGAAAGGAAGTCCCATGTTGAAGGGCAGGGTAGCAGTCGTCACCGGATCGACCAGCGGTATTGGGCTCGGTATCGCTAGGGAGTTGGCCAAGCTCCGGGCTGACATCGTTTTGAACGGCTTTGGCGATGCCAGCGAAATCGAGTCGATCCGCGGCGGTATCGAACGCGAGCATGGTGTGCGCGCCGTTTACAATGGCGCCGATATGTCGAAGCAGGAGGCCGTGCGCGGATTGATCGCAGCGACGGTCGAGAAATTCGGCCGGCTCGACATCCTCGTCAACAATGCCGGCATTCAGTTCACTGCGCCGGTCGAAGAATTCCCGGCCGCCAAATGGAACGCGATCCTGGCGATCAATCTGTCGGCCGCGTTCCACGGCATTGCGGCGGCGGTCCCTCAGATGAAGAAGCAGTGCTGGGGGCGGATCGTTAACATTGCCTCCGCTCACGGCCTCGTCGCTTCGACGCACAAAGCCGCCTACGTCGCGGCCAAGCACGGTCTGGTCGGCTTGACCAAAGTGGTCGGCCTGGAGACTGCCGGGAGCGGGGTCACTTGCAATGCGGTCTGCCCGGGCTGGGTGCGAACGCCCCTGGTCGACAAGCAGATTGACGACATCGCCGCGCAAAGAGGCATCAGCCGGACGGAAGCGGCCAAGACACTCCTGGCCGAGAAGCAGCCGTCCCTCGAATTTGTTTCTCCGGCGCAGCTCGGCGGCACCATTGCCTTTCTATGTTCGTCCGCCGCCGACCAGATCACCGGAACCGCGATTTCGGTTGATGGCGGCTGGACCGCCCAGTAATCGCAGAGGAGCGCGACCAACATGCATAACGAAGAAAAGGTCATTGTCCTGACCGGCGGCACTTCAGGAATCGGGCGAGCGGCGGCGATCCGCCTTGCCAATCAGGGCGACAAGGTGCTCGTGACCGGCCGTCGGGCGGCTACTCTGGACGAAACGATTGCCGAGCATCCGAACATCGCGGGTATCGTTGCGGATGCGGCCTCGACCGATGATGCCAAGCGCACAATTGCCAAGGCGATGGATCTCTGGGGCAGAATTGACGCCTTGGTCAACAACGCCGGCGCCGGCGCAATCCTTCCATTGGCCGATACCACAGCCGATCGGATCATGGACATCTTCTCGGTTAATGTGCTCGGTCCTAGCCTGCTTGCCTCTGCTGCCCTTCCGCACCTGAAGGCGAGGCGCGGCACCATTATCAACGTGTCGAGCACATTTGGTCACCGGCCCGCGTCCGGACTGTCTCATTATGCAGCGAGCAAGGCGGCGCTGGAGCACCTGACCCGTTGTTGGGCGCTCGAGTTTGCGCCATTCGGCATACGGGTGAACGCTGTCGCCGCTGGGCCAACGGAATCCGGCGCCCTCACCGGCATGATGGGGCTGACGCAGGAACAGGCCGCCGCAGTCAAGGAACAGGAGCGTGCGCGCATCCCGCTCGGGCGGCGCGGCGTTCCGGACGATGTCGCAGAATGGATTGTCCGGCTCGCCGGCTCAGCCTCGGAATGGATGACGGGCCAGGTGGTTGCCATCGACGGCGGCCTGGGGTTGGCCTAGTCGCGATCGGGCGGGCGTTGAACCCGGAAGTGATGATCAGCACAATGGATGCCGACCTGAGGAACAGGGTCGATGAACTCGAACAACGACTGCAGAGCGGAGTAGCCGAGAATACCCGCCTGCAGGGCGAACTCGCTATCGCGTTGGAGCGGCAGACCGTAACGGCAGGAATCCTCAATGTCATCGCCAGTTCACCAACTGACGTGCAGCCGGTATTCGACGTCATCTCCGAAAGCGCGCGGCGGTTGCTTGCCGGCCAAACGGCGCTCGTGACACGTGTCGTCGGCGACATGCTTCATCTGGCGGCATGCACGGCAGGTAGCGTGGCCGGGAATGAGGAGATCCGAATCTCATTTCCCGCGCCGCTCACGTCCTCCGGGATCCACAGCCGGGTTGCACTCACGTCGACGATCGCATTTCGCTCCGATATCGAGACCGAACCGGGTGTCCATCCGGCGATCAGGAGCATGGCACGCGCGAGGGGATATCGAAGCATCGTGGTCGTGCCCATGCTCCGGAAAGGCGTGGCGATCGGTACAATCGGCGTTTCGCGCGCTGAACCAGGAACCTTCACTGGTAGCCAGATCAACCTTCTCAAGACGTTCGCCGATCAGGCCGTGATCGCGATCGAGAACGCGCGGTTGTTCGAAGAAGTAGAAGCTCGCACGAAGGAGCTCGCTAGATCCCTCGACGATCTACGGGCGGCCCAGGACCGCCTAGTTCAGACAGAAAAGCTCATTTCGCTCGGTCAGCTCACCGCTGGCATTGCGCACGAGATCAAGAACCCGCTCAACTTCGTTAACAATTTCGCCGCGCTCTCCGTCGAACTGACCGGCGAGTTGAATGAGGTCCTCGCTCCGGTCATGCTCCCCGACGACATCCGCGGCGAAGTGGATGAACTGAGCGAGCTGCTAACGGACAACCTTCAGAAGATCGTGCAGCACGGCAAGCGCGCCGACTCCATCGTCAAGAACATGCTCCTGCATTCGCGTGGTGGCGGCGGCGAGCATCGGCCTGCCGACGTCAATGCGCTGGTCGAGGAGAGCCTCAATCTTGCCTATCATGGCGCGCGCACCGAGAGACCACAGTTCAACGTCACCCTCAGGCGCGACTTCGATCCGGACACCGGGATCGCCGAAGTGTTCCCGCAGGAAATCACGCGGGTGCTGCTGAACGTCATCTCCAATGGCTTCTATGCCGTCGCCAAGCGCTGTGACGACGGTGATCCCGGATTTGAGCCCGCGCTCTGCGCCATCACGCATGATCGCGGCGATTACGTCGAAATCCGCATCCGCGACAATGGCGTTGGTATTCCGCCGGAGGTGAAGGAGAAAATGTTCAATCCGTTCTTCACGACCAAGCCGCCAGGCGAGGGAACAGGCCTCGGACTTTCCATGAGCCACGACATCATCGTGAAGCAACATGGCGGCAGGATTGATGTCGAGACTGAGCCCGGCGAATTCACCGAGTTCACCATCCTGCTGCCGCGCAACATCGGTCTTTCTCACAGTATTGCGGGCTGACTATGACTGTATCGGTTCTTGTGGTGGATGACGAACCCGATCTGGAGGTCCTGTTTCGCCAGAAATTTCGACGCGAGCTTCGCGCCCAACGCTTTGTGATGGAGTTTGCCGGCTCGGCAGCGCAGGCCCTGAACCGCATTTCCGATACCGGCGAGCAAGCGCTGATCCTCATCCTCTCCGACATCAACATGCCCGGAATGAGCGGGCTGGAGATGCTGCCGGAGCTTCGCGCTCGGCGGCCCGACGTTCCGGTGATCATGATCACGGCGTACGGCGATGCCGAAACGCGCAAGACGGCACTTGACCGGGGCGCGCAGGCTCTGTTGACCAAACCGATCGATTTCGGCCAGGTCCGCCAGGCGATCGAGGCCAGACTGGAACATGTCGCATGACCTCCACCGTTCTTGTAGTCGATGACGAGCCGGATCTGGAGGCGCTCGTCCTCCGGAGGTTTCGCCGGCAGATTCGCGAACGGCAGATAAGCTTCGTGTTCGCGCGTGACGGTCTTGAAGCGTTGCAATCGATCGAGCAGCATCCGCATGTCGATCTCGTGGTCTTGGACATCAACATGCCGCGCATGGACGGCCTTTCGCTGTTGGCGAAACTGCAGGAGCGAGAGGAAAAGAAGGCGGCGATTGTCGTCTCGGCGTACGGTGATATGAGCAACATACGTACCGCAATGAATCGCGGCGCGTTCGACTTCCTGACCAAGCCCATCGATTTCGCCGACCTGGAATCCACGATCCACAAGACCATCCGTCACATCGAGGTCTTGCGCGAGGCGCGCCGGCGACAGGCGGAGGCGGAGCGCGCTCATGCGTCGCTGTCGAGATATTTCTCGCCTGAACTCGCTAAGCGCCTTGCTGCGGTAGATGGCGACGATGGAATGCAGGTCCACTGGCGCGACATTGCGGTGATTTTCACCGATATTACCGGCTTTACCTCACTCGTCGAGACGGCCGATTCGAATGTGCTGACAGATTTGCTCAACGAATACGTCGGTGGACTGACGGATGTCGTCTTCGCCTATGAAGGGACGGTGGCGAAGGTGATCGGCGACGCCATTCAGGTCCTGTTCAATGCACCCGGCGACCAGATCGATTACGCCACCCGTGCGATCGCGTGCGCACAGGCGCTCGATCGATGGGCCGAAACATTTCGGGAGCGCTGGAAACAGAGGGGTGTTGACTTCGGTGTCACGCGGATAGGCGTCCATGCCGGGCCTGCGCTGGTCGGCAATTTCGGAGGCGGCCGTTACTTTGACTACACAGCTTACGGGGACACGGTTAACACTGCCGCCAGACTGGAAGCGGCGAACAAAACATTGGGTACGCGAATCTGCGTCAGCGACTCGATCGCGTGTAAGGCCCGAGAGTTCAGGGGGCGGCCGATCGGCGATCTTGTTCTGCGGGGACGAAGTGAGGCGCTACGCGCCCACGAGCCCTTATCGGCTGCGGAGAGTTATGGATTAGCCGTGACACAGTATGCAACTGCGTTTAACAAGTTGGAGGCAAATGACACCGACGTGGTGCCAGCCTTCGCGGCACTGGTCGGTCTCAACGCCGACGATCCGCTGGCGAATTTTCATCTGAAGCGGCTCCTCAACGGTGCCAAGGGTGTTCGAATGCATGTGGGGTGATTGATCACACCACGAGGGCGTGGACTCATTGAGGCGTAGCTTCACCTGAGTCTAAGGCCTTCGTCGATTGCAACCGACCGCTATTGCTGAGTCTAAACTATGTTAAACGAAGATCACATGATGCCGCTTGTTCTGACCAACATCCTCGGAATTGCCGGTATCGTCGTTTGGCATGTTCAGGGGAGCAACCGTCCGGCAGGCCGACTGATCGCCCAGATTCTGTTCTTTGTCGGCATGAGCCTCGTGCTCTATCTGGGCGGCATCTCTCCGCACCGCGTCGATGGCGCTCACTTGCGGGGTTTCGGCGCATTGCTCTCCATATCGGCCAGGATCCTGTGGTGGACCCATCTCGCATGGGCCATTATTGGTCTGGTCCACATCTATATGTTGCTCAATCGTGGGCCACGGGAAGCGCATCTGATCCAGGACATGGCCGTCGGTGTCATCTATCTCGGTGTGGCGCTGTCGATCATTGGCTTTGTCTTTGGTGTCCCGGTCGGCACACTGGTCGCGACCTCAGGCGTTGTCGCGATCATTTTCGGTCTCGCGCTGCAAAATACCCTTGGTGATGTCTTCTCAGGGATCGCGCTGACGCTGGGGAGGGCCTATGCCATAGGCGACTGGATCCAGTTGAAGGACGGCACGGAAGGCCGCGTCGTTGAGACCAACTGGCGCTCCACCAATCTGCTCACCGGAGGGTACAATGTCGTCGTTGTGCCGAACAGCATCCTGGCAAGACAGGGTGTCACCAATCTCAGCCGCCCCGACGAGACGCACCAGATAACGTTGACCGTACGCATTGCCACCACGACGCCAAACGTCGTCGAGCAAGTCATGCGGTCCGTACTGGAAGCCAGCACGCGGATCGTTCAGGACCCGTCGCCGATTGTCGCCCTGAATGCGATGGACGCAGCCGCGATTGAAGTCGAGTTGTTGTTCCGTGTGGCGAGTCCCGCCGGGTGGACAGCGGCCCGCAATGAAGTCATCGACCTCCTTTACAGCCAATGCAAAGCAAACGGTCTTTCGTTGGCTGCGCCGGCCGAAAGCCTTGTCTTCGGCCCGGCCACGATCAGCGGCGAACATTCTGCCAGGGCAATCGAGGCGCATTCATCCCGCGCGGGTTAAGACCCACGCGAACGTATCTTTCCAGAGCGCCGTACGTGTTTCCTTCGAAAGGATTTGCACGAGATCGGACAGCGTGACGCTGCGCGGTTTCTCGCGCCAAGCTTCGCTAGCAACGGTCATGGGATCATGGGATCAGTGCGTCTCTAAGGATCTCATGGACTTGGAGCATCCGCGAGCCACTGATGGGCCATCTCAAACCGGGGGAAGGAGAGATTGCTTACTCGCACGAGGAGCGCAGACGATCTCTTGGTCACGGTGTATGTACGCGTGGCGGTTTACTCAGGTGGCCAAGCGCAACGCGTTGCAAAAGCGCTGCGAAATCGATCCGCTCTCCGGCACGTCATGCACGAGCGTTCGACGACTATCACCTGAGCTTGCCGCGGGTTGAATCGGACAAGCTCAACCAGCCTGATGTTAGGAGACTCAAGCCTGCGCGCCTACCTTGTCGGCATCGACTTCTTGGGATCGAAAC
>NZ_JCAMOT010000044.1:0-61270 GCF_059512425.1 Bradyrhizobium sp. Leo78 | reverse complement strand
AAACAGCCCGATCATTCCGCCGGCTTAGGCGATTCCACCACGTCATCAACTCGAATGAGGTTTTCGGTACACACAGGACGTGTGGCGCTACCGCGTCGGCGGCAGCGATGGGCCAGAAGGCGACATCGGCGCCCAAACCTAGAAATCTGGACAAACGACCACGAGGCTCGCAATAGCATCGAGGAACGCTAAGACGGAATTTGAGTCTTTGACCTATGGGCTTGAGATTGACGATTGCTGATGGTGATTCAACACGCTGGCCCACGCGCCAGCTCATCTCCCAGAAGCCTGCCTCGAGCCGGGTCGCTTCCTTGAAGATCGCAATCAGCTCTGTTTCGCGAGCCGGTGTGGCGTAGAGATCGGCGGAATGTTCCAAAGACGCCCGCGCCTTCGCGGCGACCTTCTGGTATGGCCCGCCGGCATACTCATCGATCCACGCGCTAGGAATTCGTCCTAGCGTCCGCATCGGGTCGAGATGCAAGCCGCGTCGCGATCTCCGCGTACCCGATCACGCAGGGGCGCCACCTTGAGTGCCAGAAGATCACCGCGCATTCCAGCATGCACGTAGCGTGTAGGCCAGCATCTCGACCGCTGGAGGGGTTTGTTCAAGGTCATGCGTGCCAAAATCGTTCACTTAAGCGCGTAGAGGTCGTCGGAATCGTCACCGATGGGCGAGGTCAGCTCAGGTCAATCGCGTCCCTTTGGCCGCGTGCCGTGATCTTCCGTTCAACACCTGTGAACGGACGTCGTCAGACCGCCCGGCATGTCTCAAACTTCACGGAAGCGGACCAACGTCCGGCCCCTTACTTCGGATTGCGCGGGAACGGGATGAACCCGTCCCGGTTCGGCATTTTCACGTTGGGCAGCGACTGTGCGTCGATCACATCGTTCGATCCGACGATCCCGTTGAGATTGAGGATATAAGCCGATACCGCGTAGATTTCGTCCGCGGTGAGCGATTTCGACTCTTGGAATGGCATTGCGCGGCGGATGTAGTCGAACAGCGTTGTTGCATAGGGCCAGAAACTTCCCACAGTCTTTATCGGTGTTTTGTCCGGCGCCAGTGTGCCAATGCCGCCGACGAGCGCTCCAGCGAGCGGGACACTGGGGCTGATTCCCTTCTCGCCGTGACAGGCCTGACATTTCGCGACATAGATGGCTTCCCCCTCCATTGCGGTGCCACGACCAGGCGGCAGACCTGCGCCATCCGGTCCGATGCTGATGTCCCACGCTGCGATATCGGCGGGCGCGATCGGTTGCCCGAACTGCGGGGCTTGAGCCAGGGCCGCCAGTGCAATGGTCAGCATAGATACGCAGACTACTGCAATGGGTTTAAGCGTAAACATTGCTGGCCTCCCCCATCTCGTCGATGCGCCAGCTTGCGATGGCATTGTAGTGGTAGACCCCACGCAAGCCGCGCTCGTCGGCGAACTGCGCGCGCGTTGGCTGCACCATGCCCGTGTCGTCGGTGGCGCGACTCTGCAGCACGGCGGGACCGCCATTCCATTGCCACGCCGCGCGGAAACGCACGGGCGCCTTTGGTAGGATCGGGCCCTGCAAAGCTGCCGGCGCCCAGCTTCGTCCGCCGTCAGCCGACACGTCGACCTGCCGGATGCTGCCGTTGCCCGACCAGGCCAACCCGGAAATCTCGTAGAATCCCGGTCCCCTCAGCGCGAGTCCCGGCGACGGACGTGTGATGACGGATTTTACTTCGATCGGGAACACGAACTGCCAGGCTTTTTCATCCTTGAGCAGGATCGTGTATTTCGATGTTTCGTCTTTGGTCATGGCGGGGCCGGCAATCAGCTTGAGCCGGCGCAGCCACTTCACGTTCATGTTGCCCTCGAAACCAGGCAGCAGCAGCCGCACCGGGTAGCCGTTCGAAGGTCGCACTCGCTCGCCGTTCTGATAGAGACAGACGAGCGCATCATCCATCGCCTTGGTGAGCGGGATGCTGCGGCTCATGGCGGCGGCGTCAGCCCCCTCGGCGATCACCCAGCGCGCCTCAGGTTCGATGCCGGCTTCGTCGAGCAACGTGGAGAACCGCACGCCGGTCCATTCCGCGCAACCCAAGAGGCCGTGAATAGCCGCCACATTGAGCGGCTGGGCCTGAGGCGCGTTGAGCGCCTGGCTGTTGCCGCCACACTCGATGAACGCGATGCGCGATTGCATCGGATAGCGCGACAGCGCTTCGACCGTAAACACAAGCGGGCGCTTCACAAGTCCGTGGATCAACAGCCGGTGTTGAGCGGGATCGATTTCTGGGACGCCGGAATGGCTACGCTCGAAATGCAGCCCGGATGGCGTGATCATTCCTTCGAGCATATGCAGCGGCGTGCGTGATGCGCCGACACCGGCCGGGTTGGGGGGCGGCGGAAAGACTTTGACGACCTTGCTCTCGAACGGTGAGGGCTGGCCGTAGCCCTCAAATCCGCGACCCGGCACCTTCATCCATGGCTGCACCGTAAGTGGTTCTGCCGATCCGCGGGATAGGCCCGCGCCGGTCGCACCGACAACGATCGTGCCTTCGAGAAAGAGTCGGCGGCTTAGAATACCATTGCCGGCCGCCGGATCGCCTGGTTCGGGACGAGTTTTTCTAACCATGAGCAGCACTCCCTCGTTGCGCCCGAATGAACCCGCGTGTCCGCGCGCACGGCCAGCGCTCGGTGAGACCGGCACAAAAGGACTGTCGGTTTTATTGAGAGTGTAATGCCTGCCGATGGCATTCCTGCCATTCGCGTCGGACGGAGACGTCGGCACCTCCCGTCTCGGAAAGCCGCTCTCAAGAACACTACGCTCATCCAAAAGACCTTCAAACTGGCAAGAATGTCGCACAAGCAATCTGGTCAAAACCAGTGTCTCTGATGTCCGAGTTGGGTCACTCGCGTCGTTTTCGGCCCGTTCGAGGGATGTCTGGTTAGCCCTTAACAGCGGCGGAATAGTAGACATCCACCAACCGCCGCTTAGGGCCAACAAGAGACTTATGCACCGCAGCAAGCAGCATCTCAATTCGATCACTTTGTTGGCGCGACTGAGCAACGTCGCCGGGATATCGATGCCGAATGCCTTGGCGGTCTTGAGTGGAGTGGCAATCGCGTGCTCAACTACTGTGAATTCTCCTTTGGGCGGAATTGCGCGTTTCGGTTCAACTTCCAGCGTGTGGTCCAACGCGGGCTGGCCTCCTACGTCCTCGCCGTCATGGCACGCTCGGATTTGCGCAGCTATAGTAGCAAATCTTGGTTAGTCCCGAGATTTTCGCTCCAGAATTATTGCACAGCAAATGCAGTCAGTAAGGCTCTCCCGTTAGCGGCGATTGTTTTGAAAATGCTGATGACGACACTGCAAGAACGGCTAACGCGAAAACTATCCTCATCTTGCCTACTCGTCCTCGGTGATCCTAGTCAGCGATAGCTCGAAGCCGCCCTCAAGCAGATCGGTCAACTCAAGCCGCACCATCTCGTCATCCCAATCGGTCGCGTCGGTGAGCCGATTGTCGGCGACGACATAGGCGCGCTTCTGCTGTTCCGACCAGCCGCGCGCCACGATGACCGGTACCTCGGCGACTCGAGCAATTTCCCCGCCGCTAACCGGCCGTGAGCGGCGAGAACCGCGCCGTCATCGGCGCCGAGATCGGAATGATCCAACTCGGATTGACGCAGCGATTTGCTCGATTTGCTCCGGCGAATGCCGCCGCGATTTGCGCTCATAGGGTCGTAAACGGTCAACCAGCGCTGTTTCCACGGCCGGCTTGCCCGCTGGGAAAACCCCAACGAAGCGGTGATCATGATCTCGCAGTGGGATTGGCTAACCGACGCGCAATTAGCAGCAGCGTTGCTCAATCACGGCTGGCATCCTTCTTTCACCCACGCTTCAAATAGATCGATCTTCTCTTGCGACCAAGGACCATGGCCGTTCGGCGGCGGCGGCGGTATGACCGAGCCGCCAAATTCCACGAATTCGATTGGAGATCTGCTCGGACCGCGCTTTGACGTCTCCAAAGCTGCGGAGGTCGAAGAACTTGGACATGCCCCGGACATCCTTGTCCGTGAAGAGCGGATAGATGTCTTTAGCGTAACTGATCATGGGCACTCCCCACCGGCGCAATCGCGAGGCTGCGGACTTGAATCTTCATCGTAGCTCCCATTCGTTTTAAAGATACCTATCCACCACATGACGAGAATGACCTTGCAGCGCCGGCGAGGGAAATCAACTCTCGTGATAGTCTCGATAGACGATCGTTATTGCCGCCGCGCAGCGTGATGCCGCAGCGAGGAATGCCACGAGCCGCATGGCAGTCGACGCCTACGTTTTTTTCTGCACAGACTTGTAAGCCACGTTCAGTCGCTGAATCGGCAATCAATGCCGTCGTGCTTGCACAAACGACGTCGCGAACTTCGCTCGGTGAGCTCTGAGAACTTCGTAGATGTCGCGCGAGCACAGCAAGGATTGCGCGGGGTCACTGTGGGCTACGATTGCTCAGTTCCGTCGTTGCGTGTGATGGCTAAAGACCCAGCTCAAACATCGGCGGCTGGCGTGCTGGGAGCGATGAAGATGCGCACTACGTTTACGTTATAACCGTCTAAGGCGCGCTACAGCTTTTTCATGTCGGCAGGGCAACCAGAATCGGAAAATGATGAAGAAAAGCGATGGGCGTCATTTTCGTTACAGGCGATCGACGAGCGGCCACGGCAAGCCCGGCAACGCCACTCCCGCCGCCGTCCGATTTGGTGGCCTCGGGTCCGGTGCAGCCGACTCAAGGGGCAACACGAATGAGTAAGCCTTCTGAGCGTAATAAGATTGCAGCCTCACGAAAACAACGTGAGACACTGACCGGCGATCTGATGGTTCAGCATGAAGCGTTAGCGGAAATATTTACTAGTAATAAAGCTGTATGTTCCGGTGGCCGCGATTAGTGCGGCGGCGCCCAAGAACACCGAGATCGGATACCAAAAGGTGGGATGGTCGATGACGAACGGTATCAAACCAACGGCGAGCGCAGGCGGCATATGGACTTTAAACATCCGTAAAATAGCAATCGAGCAAAGCATGGTAACCGTCACGCCCAAAAATTCTGTGTGAAAGCCCGTGCTCAAGAGTAAGCCGACGGATGCGGTCAGGAAACATACGAGAGGAAACAATACCGGCCGTGACATCCAGCCAGGAAGGTCCGGGTGACCAAATAATTCATAGGCTACGACGATCAGCGGAGGGAATAACAGGAAGCGCAATCCCGTTGTTTGCGCCACCGCTCCCAGCGCGAAGACGAATGCCGTCAGTGCGAAGATCCAGAACCGATCTCTCGGCGGAGTTTCGGCGGTCTCAATAATCCGGCTCTCCTTGCCCCCCTCAGATAGGTAACTATCGGGATCAAGGCGCTTCCAGAACGTCAACGCAATGGCGAGTACGGCGAGTCCCGCGAGAATGGCGGCGGGGTAACCCCAACTCATCACGCCGAGGGCCATTGGAAGCACACCGGCAGAGATCGCAGCTCCGATGTTCGATCGGAGCAGTTTAATAACAAATAGGCTCAGGAGGGCAACAACAGTTACCGCGAGGGCGCTGTATTCCCAGTGGCGAGTAATCATCACCCCCAGGATCGCGGTGATCGTAGGGGTAGCAATCAGTCTGATTGGTTGGCTTGCCCATTTTCCGCGGGGGCGCGTGAATACATCATACGCTAAAGCGGCCATCTCGGGAAACAGGATAAGAGATATACCCGTGGTATCGACCGCAAACCCAATTCCTCCCACGAAGGTAACCGCAAGAAATTCGGCAAATAATCTCGTTGTGTATTTCACTATAATCTAATTTTCCGAATTCCTTTCCAGACGAGACGAAAATAGGAACGCGAAACTCGATGTCTAATGACCATCGGTTATTGAATCGATTGCCATCGACGCGGCGCAATTCTTTTCCTTCGGTCCTGTCGAACCCACCCATCGGAAATGACCAATTGTGGCGTCTAGCCGGCGAGCTTACTTGCGACGTGCGACGGCATATTCGCCGAAGCTGCAATCGGAACCATACATACGGCAATTGGAAAATTTCGTCCCGCATTGTGGTTCAACAACCCGAAGAGGAGATCAATGATGTCTGAGTCCTTTCCACTCCCTACTAAGCCCGAAGACGTTGTCCCGTCGCTGATTGAGCGGTTTAAATCCGATAGGGTCAGCGAGGTAATGGCCTTGTTCGAACCGAAGTCTGTGTTCGTCGAGAATGACGGGCGAACCATCACTGGTCACGCAGAGATCGCCGCCAAACTCGAGCGCGATATCATGCTCGGCCTGCCGGTGAAGACCGTAGTGCGCCATGTGTTCGCCGGCAACGAGATCGCCCAGCTCGTGGTGGACTGGTCAATTGATGGCACAGGGCCCGACGGCAAGCACGTGCACCTCGGAGGCACGGCATGCGATGTCGTGCGCCGCGGTGCGGACGGATTTTGGCGGTTCATAATCGATAATAATCAAGGGACGGCAGTGCGAAAGCCCGCCTGACATATGCGCCAGCCGAGCACCTACTATCAAAAACCGTTTCAACCAGCACGAACAGGAGATCAATGATGTCTGAGTCCTTTCCACTCCCTACTGAACCCGAAGGCGTTGTCCCGTCGCTGATCGAGCGACTCAACTCCGGCAAGGTCAGCGCGTTGATTGAAATGTTCGACCCGAAGTGCGTGTTCGTCGAGGATGACGGGCGAACCGTCACTGGTCACGCAGACATCACCGTCCGACTCGAGCGCTTTGTCGAGCCCGGCGTGCCGCTCGTGACAAAGGTGCGCCATATTTTCGTCGCCGACGATATCGCCCAGCTCGTGTATGACTGGTGGATCGATGGCACGGGTCGCGACGGCAAGGAGGTGCACCTCAAAGGCACGGCGTGCGATATCGTGCGCCGCGGCGCGGATGGGCGCTGGCGGTTCATAATCGATAACAATCAAGGGACGGTATTGCGAAAGCCCGCCTGACACCGCCACGACAGCTCTTGGCGCCGGAGCCACTCTTCTCGGCGCCATCGGGCGAGGCGGGGATCGGCCGCCTCAATCTCGAGGCGGCCATCGCCGCCTTGAACCCGACCGAGCGACGCCCGGAAGCACTTAAGGGATAGCGACCTTCGGCTCCATAAGCTGTTGCGCGAGCAAGCCGGCGTGCGGCGTGAGCGCTGAGAAATCACGCGCACAAAGATGAAGTTGCCTCAGCGCCCAGCGGTCTTGCAGCGGCACGATCGCCAAGCCGAGGTGCCCCAACTCTTTGGCGGAAACCTCGGGCAAAATGGCGATCCCAACGCCAGACTCGACCAACATTGCGATGTACTCAATCCGCCTGAGTTGAATGCGGTAGTAAATCTGGCGGCCCAAGCGGGCAGCCCGTTCTCCCAGATAACCTTCCAGTGCAGTGTCGGCCAGACCGACGAACGGCTCACCCACGACGTCCGCAAAAGCTATCGATTGTTGATCGCTGATGCGGTGTGTTTCGCTCGCCACAACGACGAGCTGGTCTTGCGCAATAACGCGGGTCTGCAACGCTGCCAGATCAGCCATGTAGGTTACAACACCGAGATCAGCCCGACCTTCCAGGATGGCCCGGACAATCTCGGTGCTCGGGCGTTCATAGAGATCAATGGAAAGGTCCGGATAAGCGACCAAAAATCGGCGGAGTCGCGGCGGTAGAAAAGCGGCCAACCCAGCCGTGTTGGACAAGAGCCTGATGCGCCCTTTCAGGCCAGCGCCATAGGTGCGCAGTTCTCCGCGCATCTGCTCCACTTGGTCCAGGATCAAACGGGCATGGCGGATCAGGGCATCACCGGCCGCAGTCGTCGTGACCCCCCGCCTGTTTCGTTCCAGGAGCTGCGCGCCAAGCGCAGATTCCATTCCGGAAATGCGTTCGCTCACGGAAGCGAGAGCCAGATTCATGTTCTCGGCGCCCTTGGTGAGGCTGCCTTGCTCCACCACGGTCAGGAACAACCGCATATCCGTCAAATCGAAGCGCAATGCTTTTCCTTCGGTTTGGCCGAATTCTTCCATCGGAAATGACCAATTGTGGCGCTTGGTCGGCGAGCGTACTTTACTACATGCGACGCCATATTCTCCGATTTTGGACGTTGACACAAGGGATTGGAGAGGTGGCCCTTGATGAGACCTAGGTTTGCTCGCCAATCTGTCACGCCATATGCGCACGGGTGGCATCGGCTTGTGCGAAGTTTTCAAATGCAACACCGCCCAATCCGAGCGAGTCAACATGAATGGTTATCTTTCGCTGCATGTTCTGATTATCGCGTCGACGTTTTTCCTCGCCGGGATCGTCAAGGGCGTGACGGGGATGGGCCTGCCGACCGTCGCAATGGGTATCCTCGGTGCGATCACGTCGCCAGTTAGCGCAGCTTCGCTGCTGGTCATTCCGTCCTTTGTCACCAATTTTTGGCAGCTGTTCACGGGGCCGGATTTCCTGGCCCTGATGAAAAGGCTTTGGCCGATGATGCTCGGCATCGTGGTTGGCACACTCGCCGGCTCATGGCTTCTGACGAGCGCCAATACGGAATACGCAAGTGTTGGATTGGGCTCCGCCTTGGTTCTCTATGCGGTGCACAGCCTGTGGGCGAAGCCATTGTCGGTTCCTGCGCGCCTTGAGCGTTTACTGTCGCCTGTTATTGGGTTGACAACCGGGGCAATCACCGGAGCAACTGGGGTTTTCACACTTCCCGCCGTTCCCTATCTCCAGGCCCTCGGCCTTTCCAAAGATGATCTTATCCAGGCACTGGGACTGTCGTTCACGGTCTCAACAATTGCGCTTGCGGCGGGCTTGGCTCGTGGCGGAGCTTTCCATCTTGGAAATACTACTTTGTCCGCACTCGCGATCATTCCCTCGTTGCTGGGCATGTGGGTCGGAACAACGGTCCGCGAGCGCATAAGCGCTGCAACCTTTCGGCGCTGGTTTCTGATCTTCCTTGCCATTCTTGGCCTTGAACTCGTCGTTCGCCCACTCTTCTTCTGAGGCAGATGACGATGCCCCAGATCGAAAGCCCACCCGTTCCACCGGGCCCCACCACCGTCACCGAGCGTTATGACGCTCTCGTCGCAAGTGGAACAATTGAGCGTGATCCGGCGCAAGAGGGAGTGGTGGCCGTGCTCGATGCGTTGGCACACCGACTCAGGGACATCAAGCAGACCCGCTTCGGTTTGACCCGACTTCTCGATCGGGGAGACAACTCCGGCAAAAAGGGGCGCGGAATTTACATTTTTGGCGGAGTCGGTCGAGGCAAGACTATGCTCATGGACCTTTTCTTCGAGAGTGTCCCGCTGGAAGCCAAGCGCCGGATACATTTTCACGAGTTCATGGCGGATGTGCACGACCGCCTTCGGAAAGCTCGCGAGAAGATGGAAGATCGCGATATGAGCGATGGTGATCCACTCTCACATGTAGTTCGAACACTCGCGACCGAGGCACGACTTCTTTGCTTCGATGAACTTGCCGTTACGGACATCGCAGACGCCATGATGCTCGGACGCGCCTTAACCGAATTGCTTTCTCAAGGCGTGGTGCTGGTTGCGACCTCCAATGTCGATCCGGATCACCTTTATGAAGGCGGTATCTATCGTGAATTGTTCTTGCCTTTCGTGGCACGTTTGAAATTGCATGTTGATGTCGTGAACCTCGATGCCCGCACCGACTTTCGTTTAGAAAAACGGGTGGCAGAAGGGGGCTGGTATACGCCCCCGGATGCGAATGCTAAGGTTAAACTTGATCTTGTCTTCACTCGTCTCACCGATAATGTTCCACCCGAGCCGTTAACATTGCCCGTAGTAGGTCGAACGATCCGCGTACCGCTTCAGGCGCGTGGCGTCGCTCGCTTCAGTTTCCGCGATTTGTGCCTCACCCCCATGGCAGCGGTAGATTACATCACCATAGCACAGAGGTTTCATACCCTCATTATTGAGGGTCTGCCCGCGAGATTCGGTCATCGGAATCACGTTAAGCGCCTCTGCTCACTTATCGATGTTCTCCACGAACAGCATGTGAAGCTCATCGTTTCCGCACATGGCGACCCACACTGCATTTATCTTGGCATGGTTGCGGCTTTCGGTGGGGCAATGGGTCCGCCACCCAATCACTCTGACACTTTCCCCGAATTGCTCGAGTCAAGGCGGGCCGTGTCGCGCCTCATCGAGATGCGCTCATGCGACTATCTCTGCCGGCTGAGAGAAGTGCGATCCCTCCATTGAAGATTGTGCTTGAGAATTTACGCTATGCCTTGGCAGGGCTAACCGCTGGAAAGTCGATCGGGGTTTGCACCGCGTTGTTCATGAAGTTGGTCAACAGGAACTGGGCTGTCAACGCTATCATCTCGACAATGTTGGCGTCGGTCCACGCGGCGTCTTTTACTGCCGCAAACTGCGCGTCAGAAACCTTACCGCGCGTCTCGATGAGGGCCTTTGCGAACGCCACCGCAGCCCGCCGCTTCGGGTCGCTTGAATCGCCTTGCCGATTCAGCGCGATCTCCTCCGGGGGAATCTTCGCCAGATTCGTCGAGACGTAGCTGTGCGCGGCAAGGCAGTAGTTGCAGCCGTTAGCCTCCGAGACCGCGAGCGCGATCCCTTCCCGCGTCTTCAGGTCGAGGGTCCTCGACGCCGGCCCCATCAGGCCCGCCCAACCGCCAAGGGCGTTCGGACTGATGGACATGAGGCGATAGTGATTCGGCACGAAGCCAAGCGTCTTGTTGACGTTGTCCAGAATTGCCTGCGATTCGGCGGGTGACTCACCCAGCTCCGGGATAGCGATGCGGGACATTTTCTTCTCCGCTGAACTCCGGCCGGTAGAGGCCTTAGCGCACTCCGATATCCCTTATCGAATGCCCGCATAATCCGGTAATCCTGAGAAATGACCTCTCGGAATGTGAGAGAAGATGGACCGACTTGAAGCAATGTCGATTTTGGTCGCCTCAGTCGAGGCCGGCAGTTTCTCCGCGGCCGGACGGCGGCTGGGCGTTCCCCTGCCAACCGTCAGTCGGAAGGTCGCGGAGCTGGAGGCTCACCTCAAGACCCAGCTGCTGGTCCGCTCGACGCGGAAACTCGCATTGACCGAGGCGGGCCTCACCTACGTCGCTGCCTGCAAACGCATCCTGGAACAGGTTGATGAGGCGGAATCTCAGGCCACCGGTGAATACACTGTTCCGCGCGGTACGCTCACGATGACCGCGCCGATTGTGTTCGGACGCCTCCACGTCGTACCCGTCGTGAACGATTTCCTCGCTCACTTTGCACAGATCAGCGTCCAGCTAACGCTCTCCGACCACACAATCAACATGGTCGACGAGCACATC
Source organism: Bradyrhizobium sp. Leo78 (assembly GCF_059512425.1). Lineage (NCBI taxonomy): Bacteria > Pseudomonadati > Pseudomonadota > Alphaproteobacteria > Hyphomicrobiales > Nitrobacteraceae > Bradyrhizobium > Bradyrhizobium sp. Leo78. Next base: position 49,957 of record NZ_JCAMOT010000044.1, on the reverse strand, counting down.
GACTTGGCTGTTCGTGTTGGTGAGCTTCCCGACAGCACGCTCATCGCCACGAAGGTGGGAGAGATCAGGCGCGTGGTGTGCGGCAGCCCCGACTATTTCGCCGCCCACGGTGTCCCGAAAACGCCTGAGGACCTGGCCGACCATATGTGTGTGACGTTTTCGGCCCTGGCGTCAGGGATGCCGTGGATCTTCAGCCCGAGCGGCAAGGCGACCAGGAGCGTGCGTCCGTACTGCCGGCTGAAGATCAACACGGCCGAGTCCGCGATCGACGCGGCGATCGCCGGCGTCGGCGTCACGAACGTGTTCTCCTACCAGGTCGCGCGCGCGGTTGCCGACGGCAAGCTCAGGCTCATTCTGCAGGACTACGAGCCTGACCCAATCCCGGTGCATCTGGTGCACGCGGGACAGACGCTCTTGCCCCTCAAGCTCCGGCGGTTTACGGAATTCGCTACGCCTCGGTTGCGGAAGTCGCTGACGGCTGACTTGGCCAAACTCTCCTCGCCAAAGACCAGGGTGAACAAGACGAAATAATCCCCCGCTCGCGAATGACTGCCGCGGTCCACACGTAAGATCAACGCATTTGCAGGATTGGAAAATCAGACGCCCCTGCCCGTGTCTATGGCGCCCAGTCCTTTGGTTTCACATGAGATCGGTGTGGCTAGCCGGCGCGTCCACGCTCCGCGCAACATTTCCACCGAAGAGACAAACGACCAAGGAGACAACTCCCATGAAGGCGATCGTTGTAACGGACCAGGCCGCGGGACAAGTCGATCTGGTGTTCGATGTCATCGGCGGTGACATCCAGAAGCGGTCCGCAGGACTGATACGAGCCGGAGGAACACTGGTGACCGTCGTCGGGCCGGCCGAGGCGCGGCCCTCCGACGGTCTGGCGGTCGACTTCGTCGTCGAGTCCGATCGTGCCCAACCGAGAGAGATCGTCCAGCGGGTGCGGGACGGACGACTGCGGACGAACATCGGCAACGACTCGACCCTCGACGATGCCGTCGCCGCCTTGAATCCGACCAAGCGACGTAAGGGGAATACGATCATCCGCGTTCGTCCCTAGCGACGCCCATTGATGCACGCAGCCGGCCGGCGCTGCCCAGGTCGGCCGGACTTTGAGGAAAATGTCCGAAACGGGTCACGAGCGGCAAAACTCAAATTGAGCACAACAGGTCCGCTAGTCACTCGCTAGCCGACGTGACAGCGGACATGCTGCGACTTCGCCTGCGGGCCAATAAGTGACATTAGAGCTGACAAAAGCCCAAACAATGCTATGGTCGGATAGCAATCAGGAGTTGCTCATGCCGACGTGGCTGATTTTCCAACTCTTCGCGATAGCCTGCATGCCTGCTGCCTATGACATGGCGCGTGACCGTGGCCGATCAACAAAGGCTTGACTTTCGACGACCTTAATCTTTGGGCCGTTTGCGCTTCTGGCGCTGCTCATTCTAGGCCGCGTTCGAACGTCAGCATCCCACTGAAGCGGCCTTACGGAAAAGCTACTGCACTCCCGCTCAAGGTCAAAAGCGCCGTTCCGGCGGTCGGCCTACCGTTTCCGCTTTACCTCCGGAAGCTGACAGTTTGAAAGCCGCGCTGGACTTCGCATTGGGCCCAAGGGACGTAGATCAGTGCGGGGCCGTGGCTGGAACGTTGCTCGGCATTGCTGTCATCAGGCATCTGCCGTTGAAAGCCACCAGCCGTCACCCGCAAACCAAGAGCTGTCATCGGGTGATCCGTCGAGCCGGAGCGAACGCACGCGATCCCAATTTTTCGAAAATGCCTCTGTCAAACGGTGACGTGCCTCCTCGTCTTGAAGACCCACACAGCCGATGAATGCGGCCCGAGTGACAAACGTAGCTGGCCACGCCGAGCCTCGGTCAGGACGCGTGATTAGCAACATGCCTCCTTCCGGCCATTTTTCGATTACGAAGCGCCGGGAGATCTCCCGGACGACCTCCTGCTCATCTGCCGGTCCTGGTCTGAGAACGACGTGATCGGTCTGCAGGTACTGGGTCAATATTGCAGCCGAATGACACACCTCTAAAACTCATGCTTGTGGGGAAGCGCGGCTGGGAGAGCGAACAGATGTTTCGCGAGCTTGTTCTTGCACCGGATCTGCAGGGACACGTGGTCCAAGTACCAAATCTTCCCTCGGCACATCTTCGGACACTGATGCAGAACGCGGTCGCCGTTCTGATGCCCAGTTTTGCCGAGGGTTGCGGCATTCCTGTAGTGGAGGCTCTGTCGCTCAGTACGCCAGTGATTTGCTCCGGTATCCCCGGTGTTTCGGGAGATTAGCCAGGGAAGGGCCCTTTTGAGATCACCGCTTGATGGCAAGGGATGCGTGGAAGCGTCGATGGTAAAAGAGGGTTCTGAACTGCGCGAAAAATGCGTCCGCAATGCGCGCGAGTTTAGAGGCCCACGTGGGACAGTTATTTTACTGATGTCGAGGGCTTCCTCGCCACACTCTGATAATGGCCAACGCACCTTAAGCCAATCGCGTTAGAGTAAGCGAGCGCGCTAGTCCCCTCAGACGTATCAATGCGGATTCTGAGATCTGGAGAGTTGCAGCGGCGAGCAAGCCGACGGGCGACAAATTGCGCGTCGAGCCCCTACCTTGGAGCATTGCAGAGACGGAAGCTCCGCTCCCCCTTACCTACATTGGAGAAAATATTTGGGATGACGTCGCAAGAAGGAACTCCCGCAATGCACAACGCTTAGCTGCATCGCAGCACGTTTGAGCGGCGCTTGCCGGTCATCGTCTCGACAACGGTAGCGTTTGCGTTTGGCCAATTGCCCAAGGTTCGCCTGATGGCGAAACGGTGATTCATCGCTCTCCAACCGCACCCAATCGGGTGTTAGTCTCTTGGAGCCTATCCGAACGGCTCTGGTAAAGCCTGACAATGACAGGAGGGAGCTATGGCCGACAAACAGATGCAGCCCACCTGGGATCCGCTTGCCCTTGCGGCGCAACTGCAGAACATCGCGAAACAAAGCCAGCTCCTGATGCAGCGCTTTGTGTCGCATCAGCCGGACGCGGTCAAGTTCGGCATGGGCGACACGTCAACGCTCGGGTTCGACTTTTTCGAGCTCGTGACAAAGATGATGACCGACCCGGTGGTAGTCGCCCGCGCCCAGATCAACCTATTCTACGACACGCTAGGTATCTGGCAGAAAACCGCGGAACGCATGCTCATGCTGCGTGCACGGGAGGCCGGTCCCCCGAAAGACAAACGCTTCAAGCATCCGGACTGGAGCGAGAACGCTATCTTCGACTTTGTGAAGGACAGCTATCTCGTTGCGGCGAAGTCGCTTCTTTCCGCAATCCGCGAAACTAAAGGCATGGACGAGGCCAGCGCTCGTAAGGTCGATTTCTACACGCGCCAATTCGTTGATGCTTTGTCGCCTTCCAATTTCGTCGCGACCAATCCGGAGGTCCTCACCGCGACGCTGGAGTCTGGCGGACAAAACCTGCTACGTGGTTTGGAGAACCTTCTCGTCGATCTGGAACGCGGCGATGGTCGGCTTGCGATTACAATGACCGACATGAAGGCTTTCCGCCTCGGCGAAAACATCGCAACGGCGCCAGGAAAAATCATCTACCAGAACGAGCTTATGCAATTGATCCAATATGCGACGTCGACCAGAGAAGTCCGGAGGCGGCCACTCCTCATCGTGCCGCCGTGGATCAATAAGTTCTATGTTCTCGATCTTCAGCCGAAGAACTCCTTCATCAAATGGGCCGTCGATCAGGGGCATACGGTGTTCGTCATCTCCTGGGTGAATCCCGATGAGAAGCTCGCTGAAAAGAGCTTTGAAAATTACATGCTCGAGGGACCGTTGGCCGCACTGGACGCGATCGAGTCCGCGACCGGTGAGCGTAGCGTCAACACGATTGGCTATTGCCTCGGCGGAACCCTGCTTGCCTCGACGGCGGCTTTTCTGGCCGCGAAGGGCGACGACCGGATTGCAAGCGCCACCTATTTCGTGACGCTCGTCGACTTTACCGAAGTCGGAGACATGGCCGTCTTCATCGACGAAGAGCAACTGGCATCTCTCGAAAGGCGGATGCGCGAGCGCGGCTATCTGGAAGCGCAAGATATGGCGACGGCGTTCAATATGTTGCGCGCGAACGACCTGATCTGGTCTTTCGTCGTCAACAATTATCTGCTCGGCAAGGAACAGATACCCTTTGATCTTTTGTTTTGGAATTCGGATTCGACGCGCATGCCAGCGGCGATGCATTCATTCTATTTACGCAAGATGTATCAGCAAAATCTCTTGGCAAAACCCGGCGGTATCACGTTGGCGGATATGCCGATCGATCTGTCGAAAATCAGGACTCCGGCCTTCATTCTGGCCACGCGCGAAGACCACATTGCGCCGTGGGAATCGACCTATGCCGCGACATGCTTGTATTCCGGGCCGGTCAAATTCGTTCTATCCGCTGCGGGCCATATGGCTGGCGTGATCAGCGCGCCAGGCAGCAAGTACGGCCACTGGGCGAACGACAATTTGCCGCCCAGTCCGGAGGAATGGTTCGCCGGCGCTACGCCTCATCAAGGCTCGTGGTGGCCGCTTTGGGACGAATGGGTCACGCAATTTGATGCAGGCCGCGTTCCTGCCCGCGAACCGGGCGGCGGCAAGTTACCGGTTATCGAAAACGCGCCGGGCTCGTACGTCCGCGTAAGATCGATGGCCGCGTAAGCGACAAAGCTCTTCCTGATCGGCCACTCGTTTGGCGGGACGTTGGCGGCGGCCTTTAGCGCACGCGAACCGCGAGCTGTCCGCGGTCTATTGCTTCTCGGCGCGCCCGTTTGCTTTCAACCAGCGACGAACCGATTTCGCGATGCGCTCGTCTCGATGATTCCGCCTGATCTGAGTGAAGCGGACATCATCCCGGGCTCGCTGCTGTCGCATGCAAGCGCTTTCGTCGCCCCTCATACGTTCGTATGGTCCCGGTTGATGGATGCGGCAATGAGCGTTGACGACTTGCGGGCGCTGGATGTCCATGCGCGGGTTGCGCGCTGGGCTCTTGACGAGGCCCCCCTCCCGGGGAGGCTGGTCCATCAGATTGCCGAATCGCTGTATCGGGAAAACCAGTTCTGTCGCGGCACTCTCACCGTGCTGGGTCGCACGATTGGCCCGTCATGTCTCGACGTCCCGACCCTCGCGACCGTCAACACGGCAGACAAGGTTGCACCGCTCGCCTCGATTGAACCGTTGCTTGATGCGTTGCCTACCAAGGATGTCTCGCTCATCAAAAACCTCGGCGAGACGGCGTTGCATTGCAGCACCTCGGAATTCTTGCAGGACGGGCCAAGCATCATCGCTTGGCTGGCGGCGCATCGCTGAAAGGCCGATCCGCCGGCAAACCGGCGCGGATATCTGCTTTGGTCACGGCCAACAACCTCTGCCTTCAATGAGGAGCCGAGTTTTCCGCTTCGACAAAGGAACTGCGCATTGTGAAGCGGAATCGGTCGGCAGCCGAGGCCGCCTGTGGGTCTAAAACGGCGTTTAGAAAGTCGGCCGGTCACTTTCGAACTACCCCGACCATCGAGGTCATTGCACACCCGAACCATTCCGACCGGCCACCGCTCAAGGCCTACATCTACGTGGGCGGCGAGCGTTGGGCGGAGAGCGGCTGCCCAGTCTATAGGAACGTCAGCAACGCCGGGCGCGTTGGATGGAGGCGGTAAGAGCAGAGCCCAAAGTTAGCGATGCGTTTCCTGTCCTCGGCTCCATTGTAAGCCTCATGGCCGCCGCGCTGAAGATGTGTTGCTTCGGTTCGGTAGCGACCTGGCCGCAGAGGACTGTGAAGCCAGCATGGCCGCTCCGGCACCGCGGCGCAGACTAGCAACGAGCAAGCCCATGAAAGTCAAAGACCTGATAGCTGAGCTGCAGAAGCTCGATCCGGAGATGCCGGTCGTCGCTTCCGGCCCTGACGGCTTCGACCTCTATGAGCCGACACTTGACCGCGAATGGATCACGATAGACCACTTCGGTAGCCCGCAGCGCGCCATTTCAGGCGAGCCCGGTGCCGTGCAGGCTATCCGGCTATGATCATCGCATTGCGCGCCATAGACAACGAACATCCCCTCGCCCGGGAGGCCTGGCATACGCCGGCCATGATAAAGCTTGATGCGCTCGCCGAGTGTATCATTGCTCGGGTACATCTGGGTTGGAACGCCGGGGCCGGTACAAGGTTGGGTAGACTGCGAACCATCGCGGCGGCGCCGGAGCACATCACAGAGGCGAAATGATCCGAACAATCGTGAACGAAGCCGGCGATGCAATCGGCGAGACCAACCTCGACGGCATGCTTATCAAGGGGCACCACCGCGTCGACGCCGAGCTAAAGCTCGGCCACAAACTGTTCTTCAGGACCAGCGGCGCGCTGACGAGGATAAACTGCATCACCATTGACCATACCGCGCACAAGATCAGGCTGGCGGTGGACGGGTTTAGTCGGGAAAGTTCTCCTCAACATACAGCTTGAGCCGTTCGCCCAAGCGCGTCGGTGTTCGGATACATCTGCTTCAGATTGCGGACCAGCTTGAAGCATCTTGCAGGCCGGCATCATCGAACATTATGCTGAACTGGATCACGGCTTCACCGAGTCGATCCAGCCGCTGCTCCTCTTGAGCGCCTCATTCCGCCACGGCCTTCGCAGCGCCTTTAGAGATCGCGAGCCATCAGAGTTGTGTCGAAGCCCTTCCAGTTAGTGCGATCAAGGTCCGCCCAACCGTGCCTCGCATAGACCCCCTGCATCCGTGGTGTTCAGGTAGAGCCGTGAAAGCCCTCGCTGTCGCGCTTGATCCTCGATCGCTCGAACCATACGGCACCTGCTCCTTTTCGCCGATACTCGGGGACAACAAACAACCCTGCAAGCCATGGCGACACATGATGGTTAGGCTCGATCTCGGACTCGGTGCCGTGGTCAAGAAGCCGTAGGCCCAAATGCGGCCCCGGGGATCAGCCTCGACTTGGTGCCCCGGTCGCCTCTCGCTGCAGTGGCACGCTATCGCGCGGTGGCGAAACCCGCTGATGGGTTCTCGCGCGGCCGTTCTGGCAGCCTCCCGAGCGGAAATAGCGCATTGGGTGCCGCAGCGACGCGGGATAGAATGCGCCTTTTGGCGGTCGCAAAATGCGTGCTCTAGGTGTCGCGCTGATCGTCATTGGCTTCGCGCTTGTCTGCGGCGGACTCATCTTCCGGCGCAGATTGGAGCCCGACGAGGAGCGCTTCCAAGCAGGATCTGGCGAGATTCCGCAAAGCCTTGATCCAATCCAGCGCGGTCTGCTCGAGGATCTCCGCCGCCTGAATGCGATGGAGCCGGAGATGCGCAACGAACGCAGCGAAGATCATAGGCCCGGCGGGTGACGCGCCACCCGCTTTAGCACTCACCGCCCGGGGCTAGTGCTGGGATGTCGTCGGGACAGATCGCGTCCGCGGGGCCGCTTCGGCGCCATGCCGACAGTTTCACCGCTCGGCCACGGTCCCGAGCTCTGGCCGCCATACAGCCGGTAATTCGGGTCGGTGTAGGGGTTCCCGGGCCCTTTGTTCTGACAATTGGCATTTGGATAGAACTGTGCGCAATAGCCGGGCTCGGATATCACTGGCTGGGCCGGAGCCGGCGCGCAGCTTATCGCAGTCAGCACCGCCGCCGCGCCGAGTTGCTTGAGGATAGAGATGGACATTGTACTTCTCCCACCGCGGAAGATGCACCACATCCGCTAAGAATAACGCCTAACCGGCTAGCCCCATCCGCTCGGCGCGAGCACTCAGCGGTGCGCGTTGGAGGGCCGGCGCAGGCCGGCCCGCTTACCAATAGCCCCAGGGCCGCCCGCCGTATCCATAAGGTCTGTAGAAACGGGCGGCTCCAGGTTCCTGGATTGCTTGCCAACCGTAGTCGACGTATGCCGGATAATAGCTGTAGGCTGGATAGTAGCCGCCGTCATACGGGCCGGGGTAGTAGCTGCCGTAGTACGGGCCGCCATAATAGCCATAGGCGCTGCTCGCGATCGCGTCACCGATTAGGGCACCAGCCAGCGCGCCTGCTCCCCAACCCCAACCTCGAGGACCCCAGCCTCCGAAACCTCTGTAGCCCCATCCGCCGCCGCGCCAGCCGCCCCACCGGATCTGGATCGAATTGTCGACAACCATTGATTTCATGCTTGTTACGTTGGTCGGCAAAGGAGCCGCATAGAGCGTCGCGACGTTGCCGGCCATCGAGGCTCCGGCAAATCCGCCTACCACTGCCATTCTGAGGGTGCGCGTGTTCTCCTCCGTTAGCTGTTAGGAGAGACCCGCAGGCTAGGACAGCCTTGAGCAAACGCAAGATGGCGCGGCGACGTGCCTACTTTTTCCGGCTTACGGGCTTCAAGAGAACCAGCCCGACGAGCGAGGTCCGGTCAGGGAGACACCGAAGCCCAAGCGGTCGCGCTTGGAGGAAGCATCCGCGGTGACCGCAGGCGAGCCGGGCGTTGGCCAATGGTCATGTTTGTCTGTGTTAGACGCCTTGGCTGCCGCGAAGAATGTTCATCAGCGCTGCGGGATTGTTCGGCAGCCGATCGCCACGCCAAGCGACATGCTGATCCGGACGAGCCAGTATGAGAGGGTGCTGATAGACGGCGGGCAACTCCGTTGCGGCAATGTCGAGAACTGTCAAAGGCATGCCGACCGCCGAAGCAGCGGTCGTCAAGCCGTACGCATCGACGCCTGGATCGCTGCGAAGCAGTGTGTAGTAAGGTCCCATCGCGTCGTACAAGGAGCGGCCATCGGCGAGCCAAAAGTGCGGGACGCGCGCGCCGGGAGCGGTCGATGGCGTGAAGTCACCCATCGTATAAGGCGGCGGAATCTCTTCATCATAAGCGATGATCGGGGAACCTCGATAATAGTAGCCAAAATTGAGCCCCGCGCAGCAATATTGCTGAACATTGAGGTCATAGGCCGATTGTCCAATCAAGCCTCGAACGGCGTCACCTTCCGGCCCCTCCACTTCGATGTCGGGTGGAATGGACTTCCGCGCTTTCGCCATGGCGTGGGCGTGGTCCATGGCGAAATGTGACACCTGCTCCGTGATCGGAAGCCGCTCGGCCTCGTAGGCGTTCAGAATTCGCTCATCGGCCCAACCCTCCAGATGGGCCGCAAGCAACCACGCCAGGTTTGCCGCGTCCGCAATGCCCGCATTCATGCCATAGCCAGCATAAGGGACCCACAGGTGGCAAGCGTCTCCGCATATGAAGACGCGGCCGTCACGAACCTTGTCCGTGATCAGACGCCGCCCGATCCAGTCTTCCTTGGCAATCAGCTCGTACTGAAAATCCCCGTCCACGCCGAGCACTGTTCGGATTGCACCGTCGCGATCGACGGCATCGAATTCCGTCACGTCGGCATTCAGATAAACATGCACGAGCCAGGTCTCTTTGCCATCGATCGCGTATACGTTGCCGGATTGACGCGGGTTCAGTGCAAAGGAAGCCCACGCCGGCGTCCCGCCGCGTTGTCTCAACATCTCGAGCAGTTTTGGGGCTCGAATGAAGCTCGACTGCACGCGTTGCAGAACAGGATCGCCGCTCAGCCGCCCACCGATCGTGTTGCGGACCATGGAGCGCCCGCCATCGCAGCCGACCAGAAACCGGCAGGATGCTGCGATTTCCTCCGCGGTATCGCGCTCCCGCGCGGATGCGATGACACCCTCCGGACTCTGCCGAAAATCGACGAGCGATGTTCCGCTCAGGATGCGCACGCCGGGCATCGACGACAAATGATCGAACAGGACCGGCTCGAGATAGATCTGGTTGATCCGATGCGGCGGCTCCGGCGTCGGCCACCACGTATCCGGGCCGTCCTTGGACGTATATCGCTCCGCGCGGCAGGGAATCTTGATCCTGGTCAGTTCACGGCCAAGGAACGACGTTCGATAGGCGACATCGTTCGGATAGTCTGGCGGCAGTCCGGCGTTGCGCACCTTTAGAGCGACGCCAAGCCGCCGGAAGATTTCCATCGAGCGCGCCGAGACGTGATTGGATTTGACGCTGGGCGGCTCGTCACGTCTGCGCGTCTCCAGAACGATCACGCGTCTGCCGCGCCAAGCCAGGTCCATGGCAAGCGTGAGCCCAACCGGCCCGGCGCCGACAACCACGACGTCCGCATCAAGCATCCCAGCCATCGCACCACTCTCCGCCTGAGCCGTTCACGGCTCGATCTTGACGTTGCCGATCCGTGCTATCTCGGTCCAGCGCGCGATATCCGATGCGATAATTCGGGAAAATTCGTCCGACGAACTGCCGACCGAGTCGATGTTGAGTAGCTTCAATCGCGAAACCACGTCTGGAAGTTTGGCGATCCGCATGAATTCGTCCTGCAGTTTCCTTACGACATCTGGCGGCGTCCCTTTGGGCGCAAGAATGCCGCTCCACAACACAGCATCGACGTCTGCACCTGCTTCCTTCATGGTTGGAACGTCAGGCAGTTCCTCCATGCGCTTCGGCGCCGCAACGGCGAGCGCGCGCGCCTGGCCGCCCGTGATCTGGCTCCAGACCGAACCGGCATCGGCAATCGTCGTTGTCACCTCGCCCGCGATCACCGCGACCACGGAATCATTGGCGCCCTTGTACGGGATCATCTGTATCGGCGCGCCGGTCTTCTGCTTGAATAGCTCGGTAGCCAGCTGAAACGCCGCAGACGAACTGGAATAGTTGGCCTTGTTCGGATTTTGCTTTGCGTAAGCAACGAGCCCGGATACGGACTTGAGCGGCGACGCGGCGTTGACGATCAGGATCAGCGGAAACGACCCGAGTTCCGAAATTGGAATGAAATCGCGAACAGGATCGTACGGCAATCTCGCGTAAACCGCCGGATTGATGACCATGGCGCCGCTGGCACCGATCAGGAGCGTGTAGCCATCGGGTGCTGATTTCGCAACATAATCGGTGGCGAGAATCGCGCCGGCGCCCGGCTTGTTTTCGATGATGACTGGTTGACCAAGGCTCTCGGACAATTTTTGTCCGAAGAGACGCGCGATAATATCGTTGCCGCCGCCAGGCGTGAAACCGACGACGATGTGGATGGGTCGCGACGGATATTTTGTGGCCTGCTCCGCAATGGTGGTGCGAGGAGAAATCAATGCGACCAATCCAACACAGATGCCGGCCAGGAATCGCCTTTTCAAAACCTTCACGGTGACGTTTCTCCCTCGCAATCGCCGCGTCTGTTTTCCTATTGTGATGACGGCACTGTCCAGCATTGTGAACTAAAGCGGCGTGACGTGAACATGCAGGACTGCGGCCCTGCCGTCGTCCACCGCCGCCCGGCACCGATCGATCGCCCCGGCAAGCTCATCGGGTTCAGTCACGCTCTCGCCATGAGCTCCGAAAGCACGTGCGACGTCGGCGAAACGGCGTTGCTCACCCTGACGGTCCGACCTCAAGCTGGACTGGAACGAGTTCGTTTCCGCGGCAACACCCGTGGGATAAACGCGCTGAACTGCGGATTTCACGGCCTGCCAGCCGCCGTTGTCCAGCACCACGGTCAGGATCGGAAGCTCATACTGCCGCGCAGTTGCATAGACCGAGTCGGGCGAGGAAAAATGAAAAGCGCCGTCGCCGATGATCTGCACGACGCGCCGATGCGGCTGCGCCAGCTTCAATCCCAGCGCCATGCCGCCGCTGAAGCCGAGGCCGCCGCCGGCGAGCCCGACATAGCTTCGGGGCTGCGTGCGATGAATCTGCTCCTGCAGCATCGGCCCGTTGCGGATCGCCTCATTGAGAACGATATCGTCCTGCGCCAACTTGCTGTTCAGGACAGCAAACAGATAGCTGGGATTGAGCGCACCCAGAACCCCTTTGTTGGCGGCAGCCGCGGCCCGGCGTTTCGCTGCGGCCTCGCGCGCCCCACTCCAGCTCGCAATGCGTTCAGCGACCCGCCGGCGATAGCCATCGTCGGCGCGCGCCTCGACGACGTCGAGCACCTGCTGCAGCACGGTCGCGCAGTCGCCCTGAATTCTCATGTCAGTTGGAAAGCCCCACATCGGAAAGTCTGATTTCAGGGGGTCGACGTCGATCTGGATCCACCGGATCGCATCGATGCGCTTGGCGTACTGCGGAACGAATGGGACGTCGGTGTCCAGCAAAAGCCCGAGATCCGCCTGCTCCAGCAGGGGCAGAGGATCGAAGCCCGCAAAGCAGGGCGAGCCCTGCGGCATATTGAGATCGATGGAATTGAATTCGGCGACCCGGATGCCGCAGGTCCGCGCCAATCGATCGAGCACGGCAACCGCCTCTGCCTTACGACCGAGATAGGCGGTCAGCGCAATCGGGTTGTCCGCGGCCATCAGCTGGTCGGCGATGGCCTCGACTCTTGCCCGATCGATGCCGCCGGACCGAACGCCGCCGTACCGTGCTGGGTCGTAGGCCGGCATCCGCGTTTCGTCCCATGTCTCCGCCAGCGTCTCGCGCGGCAGCATCATATAGACCGGTCCGGGAGGATCGCTGTGCATGAAAGCGGCGGCGCGGGCCAGAGCCTCCTTGACCACTATGCCGGACGGCAGCGAGTACTCCCATTTCACATAGGGACGAACGATGCTCGCAATGTCGAACGGATCCTGCACGAAATGGACATAGGTGTCGCGCGAGGCTGGCAGTTCACCATGCAAGGTGTAGGGCGCGCGGCCGGCGAACAGCATCACGGGCAAACGGTACCGAAACAAGTTCTGGATCGCCATGCACGCATTTGCGGTGCCGGCGTCGACATGCACGAAAACGGCCTGCCCCCTCCCCGTCGCCAGTGCGTAACCGCCGGCCATGTGGACGGCGACGATCTCATGTGGACAGAGGATAATCTGCGGACGCTTGCGGCCTTGCTTGTCCCACCGCGCGACTTCCTCAATCAGGGACACGTGGTCGGTCCCGAGATTGGCGAAGATATAGTCCACTCCGAGGTCCACGAGACCTTCGAGGAAATAATGCGCAGCGCTGTAAGAGCTCATGCTCTGGTTCCCTGTCGTTTCCCTGCCGGTTTCGGCTTTTCAGTTTCTTGTTCTGGCTTGGACGCGGTCCGACTTCACGGATCCCCACCCACAACCCGTCGGAGGATATCGGCCGGATCGCCGGTGCCCTCGTTGGACGCCCAGGCAACGAACTGATCGGGACGGACCAGCACGAGCGAAGCGTCATAACGCTCCCGGCCGTCGGCACGGCTGTCCTGGATCACCTTGAGCGGAAGGCGCAGCCTGTGGGCTGCGCGCCGGAATTCCTGCACAAAAGCGTTCGGCGCGCCCAGATCAAGCAGCGTGAAGCCGCTGCCGAGTTCTTCGTAGATGTTCTTGCCCGAGGATAAAGGCTGCGGCGTGAGATGGTGACCGGCGCGGGCCGCATAGCCATGCGAACCGATCGCACTGCTCACGGCACCCGGCGGCCCGAACACGATCGGCGAGCCCTCATAATTCGGCTCGAAGGCGTTGACTTCAGTGCGCGCGCCGGACTGTCGCTCGCGCCAGGCCGCTTCGAAGTCGGCGCGGTCAACCGATGGATTATGCCGGCGCAGGAAATCGCGATCATCGAAGATCGACTTCTCGATGAAGTCGCGCGCGGTCGAAGCGAATACCGGCCGCCGCTCCGCGTCATAGCTGTCGAGCAGGCCGGAGCCGCCCCAGCCCTGCAGGGTGGCCGCGAGCTTCCAGGACAGGTTGACGGCATCCTCCAGCCCGCTGTTGATCCCATAGCCCCCGTAAGGGGGGTGGCTGTGCGCCGCGTCCCCGGCGATGAAGACACGGCCCGCGCGATAGCTGTCGGCCAGCGCAAAGCGTAGGTCCCAAAAGCCGATATGATCGAACTCGATCTCGAACTCCGCACCGGCGGCCTCGTGCAGGAGTCGTCGGAAATCGAAATTATCGCGCGTGGTGTGGGCGGGAACGGGCGCATGGAAGAACCACGTGGTGCCGAGATCCACACGGCCGAAGAATTTCCAATAGCCGTCGAGTTCCGGATGCAGCACGTTGTAGAACGATTTGCCGGGATAGCGCTCAAGCAGCCGGTGCAGGCCGGTCGAACGGAATACGAGCAACACCATCAAGCGGTCGTGGTCGGACCTGGTCTGGCGAATGCCCGCCTGGTCGCGCACGATCGATCGACTCCCATCGCAACCTACGACATAGTCGGCGCGCAAGCTTCGCCTGTTTCCGTCGCGATTGGTGATTTCAACATCCACCCCGCCTTCGTCGGGATGTATCCGCTCACAGGTCCAGCCAAACAAGGTATTGATGTTTGGGATCTGCGCTGCCCTGCGGCGCAACACCGCCTCGGTGGCGTATTGCGGCAGGCGCTCATTGTCGCAGAAATAAAACGGCCGCACGAGTTCGCGCTGTAGCCAGTCGTAGCGGTAACCGCTCAGCAAGGTGCCGTAGCTGGTCATGCCGCCGATGCCGTAATCACTCGGTATGGTTCGGGCGGCGCGCAATTCCCCTTCAGCGCCCCAGAAATGGAAATGCTCGAGGGTACGCTGGGTGAGATTCTGTCCTTTCGGAATCGGCTGCGGCTCGCTGTAGCGTTCGACAACGATGCAGTTGATGCCCCGCAGACCGAGATCGATTGAAAGTCCGGTCCCGACGGGTCCTCCGCCGACGATCACCACCGGAACAGCTTTACCCGGACTCTGCATTCGCACCGACCTCACTTGCGCACTGCTAGTCGATCAATGCCGGCCGCAGGGGGACCGTAATTCAATGCAGAGCATCGCGGCTCAGGTCAAGTTAAAATCTCATATTTTGAGATTTCTATCCATTTTCCTCGAAGATCTCGGCAGAGATCAGGTTGGCCGTTTGGCGCACTTCCCCGCTAATCCGATCAATCAGGCCACCATTCGCATGCTGGCCAGCGATAGTGAGACAGAGACTCGCGACCGGATAGTTTGCATCGAGGATAGGAGCGGCGATGCCGATTGCCCCGGGGGTCACTTCACCAAAGGCGACCGCGACGCCCGCTCTTCGGATGCGCTTCAGCACCACTGCGATTTCCTCGGCCGTCGCACCGAGGCCGACGCTGCGAAGATCATCGGCATAACGCTCAAGCAATGGGACCAGACTGCGTTTCGGCAGGAATGCCATGATCGAGCGGGCAATCGCGCCGCGACCCATCGGCATCGGTCGGCCCCGCGGATAGCTGCTCACCGGATGGGGCGCCGACGATTGCGAAGCAACACAGAGCATCTTGTCGCCATACCAGCGGACAATCAGGGCGGTACAGGGATGCGCCGCGGTGAGACGCTCCAGATGTGGCGCGGCGGCGGCGACCAGCGGGTCTGCGCGCCGGTTCAAATAGTCCATCTCGACGACTTTAGGCCCGAGGGCGAAGCGGCCCCCACGGACGGACATCAACAGCCCGCTTTCCCTGAGGCTCTTGAGATAGCGGTAGAGCGTCGGACGCGTGTAGCCGAGTTCGCGCATCAGTTCGTCCGGCGTCCAGAGCGGGCGCGTTTCGCTGAACAGTTCCAGCACGGCGAGCACCCGGTCTTGGCTGTTTCTCTTCTCCACCTGTCGATCCGTTCCAATGTCGCCCGTCCTGTACCGCGGTCCCGCGCTTCCGGGAATGGGACATCGGAGCAGGATTGTCTTCGATATAATCTCACTATAAGAGATTTCAAAATAGAAGACGGTGGGACATTTGGATCCGCCAGGAGGAAATCGCACCATGGCCACCGGCGTGAACGAGGAGTCCAACCCGATGGTCGTCGATGTCCCCAGCTACATCGACCGACAGCCGGTCGGCACATTTCAAATTCAGGTGCTGCTGATTTGTGCGGCGGTGCTCTTTATCGACGGATTCGACACGCAGGCCATCGGATACGTTGCGCCCGCCCTGGCGCAAGAATGGAAGCTGCCGCGCGATGCGCTTGGACCAGTGTTCAGCGCCGGATTATTCGGCCTGATGATCGGCGCCTTGATCTTCGGCCCGCTCGCCGATCGGATCGGCCGCAAGCGGATCATCGTGGCCAGCACCGCTGCATTCGGCATCGGCAGCCTGCTAACCATGCTGGCCCAGGATGCCACATGGTTGATGGCGCTCCGTTTCCTCACCGGTCTCGGCCTCGGCGGCGCGATGCCAAACGCGGTTGCAGTGACCTCCGAGTTTAGCCCGCACCGCCGTCGAGCAACCATGGTGATGGCGATGTTTGCCGGGTTTTCCGTCGGCGCGGCGCTCGGCGGTTTGCTCGCGGCTGCGTTGATCCCCGCTTTTGGCTGGCGCTCGGTGTTTCTGGTCGGCGGCATCGCGCCGCTCCTGCTCGTGCCAGTTCTTGTGCATTCGCTGCCGGAATCGATCCGCTATCTCGCATTGACGGGCGGGCGCGATCGCGAGGTCGCCGGGTTGTTGCGGCGCATCACGCCGGAGGCGACGTTTGCGGGCGACGTCCGCTTCGCCGTGCAGGAGCCCAAGCTGGCCGGCCTGCCGGTGGTCCATCTCTTCACAGAGCAGCGGAGCGCCGTCACGTTACTGCTCTGGATCGTATTCTTCATGAGCTTGCTCGATCTCTATCTTCTCTCAAACTGGCTGCCGACGGTGCTTCATGATCTCGGTGTCTCGGTGTCGGTTGCCGCGGCGATCGGCGCGATGCTGCAGGTCGGTGGCGTGGTCGGCACCTTCGCGCTCGGCCACTTTATCGACCGCTTCTCGTTCCGCGCGCTCGCGCTCACCTATCTGTGCGCTGCGGTCGCGGTAGCGGCGATCGGCTTGAGCAGTCATTCGACGAGCCTCATCACCGTCGCGATCTTTGCTGCCGGATTCTGCATCGTCGGCGGGCAGATCGCCTCGAATGCGCTGACTGCAACGTTTTACCCGACCGCGATCAAGTCGACCGGTGTGGGCTGGGCGCTAGGCATCGGCCGCATCGGCTCGATCGTCGGTCCTTTGATCGGCGGCCTCATGCTTGCCCGTAACATGGAACCACAGCCGCTGTTTGCCGTAGCCGCCATTCCGGCGCTGATCGCCGCGACGGCAGCGCTTTTCCTAGCCCGTTCCGTGCCCCGCTGAACGCCCAAGGCCGGCATGCACCTACCTGACGTGTTTCCTCGAAACTCCCCAAGCCGCGCCTCCCGCACACCGTCTCGGTCGAACGCATCGACCCCGTATACATAAGGGATTATGCCACTCCCTCCGAATTGATCAGAGGTCGCTTGCGCTGTACGCCCCAACGATAGCCTGCGATCGAACCATCCGCCTTTCACGACCCGATGACGGCGGCGGACAGCCGGCGATCCAAAACACCGGCTCGTGCACTGCCGTGGTGATGTGACGGAATTCCGGGTGGGCCGGATTGATTAGCGTGTTGTGGTCCACCGGCGCGATGACGCTCGGCACCATCAACATGAGACTCCTCTTTTCGAGACAGCAGGCCTCGCCAAAACGCTTGCTAACAAAACTGTCGCCCGCCCCCAAAGCGCTCACCGGGTTCACCTTTGGGCCTCGCAGCCGCAACGTGCCTGAGCGAGTTGCGAGCAGTGCCCCATCACGTCTGGTCACAGCAAGATGCCAGTCACGGCAAGCTTGGAGCCTCGACGAGGTCTCCGATGCAGAAATGAGCCATGTGCGCGACGGCTTCTGCACTGTGGTAGTCACCGAACTCGGCAGTGGCTTCCTTGCCGGCGTACATTCGGGCGATTCCAGCGCCACCAGGGTGATGGGATGCCCACTCGGTGATGTCGTAAACTTTTCCCGAGATGATGATCCAGCAGTCGTCTCGCGTGTTGTGCAGGGCGACCTCTTCGCGCGTGACCGGGCGTGTACCCTTGGCGGGAGCAGCTGGCTTCCAGAGCTTGGAGGTGATCGCGGCGTAGTTGGCCTTGGCGGCTCGGCGGAAGTCCCACGGTCCTAGCCTCTTGGAAGGCAATTCGGTACCGATATTGCGGGCGTCGTACGCGTAGATCCAGGAGTCGTCATCACCGCCGCGCTTGTCGTGGGCAAAGACCGGGCTCCTCCGCTCGTCGAGCGTCTCGAGTAGCGCCTTCCGCGCAGCGGTGTCCTTGGCCCGCAAGTGATCGAAGGCAAATTTGGATCCGAGTTGGAAGCGGGTGGCGCGGTAATGCCGCACGCGTTCGTAATGCAACATCGCTGTAGCCACATCGCGCTTGTGCAGGGCGAAGGCACAGGCGATCGCGGCGGCGTCCTCGAAGGACTGCGCGGCACCCTGGCCAAACGTGGGAAGCATCGGGTGCGCTGCGTCCCCGAGCAGACAGATACGGCGGTTGATCGACAGGTTTGTCGACCTTGAACAGGTCCGGCGGGACTTGGCGCCTTTCTACAGCAGCATCGGTCGGCCTTCGATCGATCCCGAGCTGATGATCCGGATGCTCCTGATCGGTTACTGCTTCGGCATCCGATCGGAGCGGCGCCTGTGCGATGGGGTTCACCTCAATTTGGCCTACCGGTGGTTCTGCCGGCTCGGTCTGGATGGGGCGGTGCCGGATCATTCGACATTCTCCAAGAACAGGCATGGCCGCTTCCGGCAGAGCGATCTCTTCCGTCGCGTGTTCGAGAGCGTGCTACGCCGCTGCATCGAGGAACGACTGGTCGGCGGTGAAGGATTTGCAGTCGATGCGAGCCTAATCAAGGCCGATGCCAATCGGCAGAAGGGGATCGAAGGCGATAAGGGACTTCCGCCGGAGGCTACCGGCCGAGCAATTGATGAGTATCTGGCTGTCCTCGATGATGCCGCTTTCGGAGCCGCGACCGAGGTTACCCCGAAGTTCGTATCGCCCTCCGACCCGGCGGCGCGACGGGGGGCGCACGGCGGCCAAGCGTTTCGCCTATTCGACGAACTACCTGGTCGACTCTGTGTCGTAATAGAGCTCGATGATGTGGGCGTCAGGATCGCGGCAGCGGAACGCCGGCCTCTGCCCCACGTCGCCATCGGTCATCCACTCCCTTCCTTGCTCGGTCCGGGCTCGAAGCCCTTGCAACTTTTCGGGTTGAGGAAGACGCCGGAGCTGTCCCTCGCTCTGCTACAGGCTCTCTCGCCTTTGGGTGCAACGGGCTCAGTTCCAGCAACGGGCGGTTCTGATCCAACCGCCCGTTCGCACATTCCGACAGATTTCTGGGACACAAGGAGGTTGAGGAAGGTCTTCTCAACCTTCTCCCTTGGCTGCGTCCCACCCATACCAATGGCCAAGCAGCAAGATGAGCAATCCGGCGAGCAACATCGGGATCCCGGCAACATAGAGAATATGTTGAGGGCTCAAGTGGTACGCGAGCAACGCGCCGATCAACAGCGGGCCACCAATGCCCCCTAACCTGCCGATGCCAAGCGCCCAACCCACGCCGGTTGACCTGATCGCGGTCGGATAATAAATCGCCGCCAACGCAATCACGCTCTTCTGTCCGCCGCTGACACAAAACCCGGCACAGAACCCAGCCACGATCATGATCCAGCTTGGCTTGTCGATCGAATAGCCGAACGACAGAACGAACAGGACGCCCGCCAGATAAACAGTGCCAAGTGAGCCATAGGGCCCAATGCGGTCCATCGCCGGTCCGATCGCGAATGCGGCGACGATGCCACCAACGGTGGTCATGGTGGTAGCGAGCGCCACTGTGCTGAGGGAATGGCCGACATTCGTCAGCATCGATGGCAGCCAGCTTTGCAGCGCGTAGAACTCCGCAAGGTTCAGCACGAACACGATCCAGATCACCAGCGTTCCTGCTGCGCGCCCGGACGAAAACAGGCTTCCGACTGCGCCGCGCCGCTCGCCCACCTCGGTGACGAACTTTGTCGGTCCCTCCACCGGCAGCGCGCCATCCACCCGGCGCACCACGCGCCAGACTGTCTCCGGCTTCGCTTTGGTGCGAATGAGGAAATCCATCGACTCCGGCAAGAACATCAGCGCCAGGATCGCGACAAGCATGGGCGCCGCGCCGCCGATCCACAGCATCGAGTGCCAGCCGTATGCAGGAATAGCCCACGCAGCGACGGCGCCGGCTGCGACGAAGCCTAGCGAGAAGCCGCAATAGATCGCCAGCACGAAGGTGGCGCGCAAGCGAGCAGGACTGAACTCGGTCGTCAACGCGATGGCGCTTGGCACCACCGAGCCGAGCGCAGTACCGGTAACGAAACGAAGCGCCATTAATTCAGTGACATTGGTTGCAAAGACGGTGGCAAACGTCAGAAGTGCGAACGCAAACGTCGATATGACCACAAGCTTGCGATGGCCGAAGCAGTCCGATAACGGCGATACCAGCAGATAGCCCACCATCAATCCAGTCAGCGCCGACGAGAAGATCGGCCCGAGCAATTCTCGAGAGAGCCCCCACTCTTTTGCGATCGACGGCGCCATGTAGCTAATGGCCTGCGTGTCAAAACCATCGAGAAACATGACGAGTCCGCATAACACCACAATCCCGTATTGCGTGACGCCGGTGCGGCGCGAATTGATGAAGGATGGGACGTCAAAAGCAACCTCCGTACTGCTCATTTCCTCACCTTTGCTGGCCAAATGATTTGGTCCAATTTGTTTCTTGATCTTGAAACGGCGCGGCTATGCCGACACGAAGAGCGCGCAGAATTGTCAGCCGGCAGCTTGCAAGACTTGAACCAATGTTGGGTCGGATGATCCGCTCGGGATGAACGCATCGGCGTAAAAGCGATCACTTGGCAATCCGCAGCGCGTCGTGAATTCATTGCGCGCGGCTTCGATCATCATCGGATTCCCGCAGGCATAGACGTGCCGGTCCGACAGATCGATAAGATCCTCGAGTACCGCGACGTGAACCAGTCCACGACGTCCCGCCCAGTTCGGGTCAGCTTCAGACAGCACCGGAATGAACGTGAACCACGGATAGCGCTTCGCCCATTTTTCGCAGGTCTCCGCGAGATAAAGATCGGCGGCGGTGCGTCCGCCCCAATAGAAACGTACCTCGCGGTTGAGCCGCCGCCGGATCATGTCATCGAGCATGGACTTCAACGGCGCGAAGCCTGTACCGGTCGCGACGAATACGTAGCGCGCCTGATCGTCCTCGCGCAGGTAGAAATCGCCGAACGGCACCTCCACCTCGAGCTTGTCGTCGAGCTCCAAGGAAGCCAGCACTCTCTCGGAGAACGCGCCGCCGGGCACATGCCGGATGTGGAGCTGAACGCAGTCGCTTTCCTGCGGCGCGTTAGCCATGGAGAAGCTGCGCTCGTCGCCATCCGGCATGCGGATGCGCAGATACTGCCCGGCCTTGAACTTGGCACGAATGCTGGCCGGAAAGCGCAGCTGCAGGATGGCGACATCATCGACCGGGCGCGACATGCGAAACACCCGCGCCTGGATTTTCTTCCGCGCCAACGGATCATGACGCTGAATGCGGCGCGCCCGGATGGTGAGATCGCTCTTGGCCGTGGCCGTGCAGAACAGGACTTTGCCGGCCGGACCCGTCATTTCCTTCGAGCGCTGTTTGACATCGCCCTTGCTCAGAAAGCCTTCGCAGGATGCGCAGACACCCTTTCTGCAGGAGTAGGGCATCGTGTAGCCCGCACGCTCCGCTGCGACGAGAATGGTTTCGCCGTCATGGCACGTGAAGTTGATGTCGGCGCCTTCGACTGCGATTGTGTGGGTCATGGGATTGCCTTGAATTGACTGGCACCTGCGACGAGCTGGATGCAGCGCAGGACGGGCGTGGGATCGGCAATGCCCTTCCCCGCAATGTCGAAGGCGCTGCCATGGCCGACACTTGAAAACATCAGGCCCGCACCGATCGAAATCGCCGCCGAATTCCGGCCCGCCAGCAGCTTGATCGGAATGTGTCCCTGATCGTGATACATCGCCACGAACGCATCGAAGCCCTGCTGACCAAGCATCAGATCGGCGCCCACCGGCCCCTCGATATCGATGTCTTCCGCCTTCAGTCGCTCGACCAGCGGCTTGACGATGCGATCGTCATCGTCGCCAAAAAGCCCGCCCTCGCCTGCGTGAGGATTGATGCCAAACACACCAAGCTTGGGGCGTGCAACGCCGAGATTCTTCAAGGCATCGATCGTTGTGCGAATAGCGCGCTCGATCAGCGTTGGCGTAAGCCGTTCAAGCGCATCGGCAAGCCGCTCATGCAATGTCACATGAGCGATCCGCAGCCCCGCACCGACCAGCATGAGGAACACTTCATCCTCCGGCACCTTCTTCAGCCGTGCCAGCAGGCTCGGATAGCCGGAGAACCTGATGCCGGCAGCGTTGACATTGGTTTCGGAATGCGGACAAGCCACGATGCTATGAGCCCGCCCCACTTTCATTAGGTCGAGTCCCGCCTCGACATAGGCGACGGTGGCGCGGCCACCCTCCGCACGCCCATGTCCAGGCGTGAAGGCTCTTGGGTCAAGCGCGGCAACAGGATGATAGAGCAACGGCCGCTTGTCAGTGGATGCCCCGGCCTGCGTCAGGGTCAGGCCGGGTGCGAATTTGTCCGCGTAGAAGCGGATGACATGCTCGTCGCCAACCAGGATTGGAGATGAGCCGGGCTGCGCTTCCGCACACAGCACCGCAGCCTTCACCGCGATTTCAGGGCCGATCCCATTGGGATCGCCAATGGTCAGCGCAACAGCTCTCGAGGTCATAACGGCAGCGCCAGCAGCGTGTCGATCCGGGAGCTGTCGCATACGACGGTCCGCTCTTGCAGTTGCGCCAATCGGTCCGCGATCTCATAGACATCGAAATAGCGACCGGTGGCGTAAATCGATGTGTCGCCATCCTGCAGGATGCGCGCCACCAAGAAGGAGGTCTCGCTACGCACCTTTGCTCCGTCTTCCGACAAGATCGACGGCTGTCCGAGGATGTGACGATAAGTCTGCCGCTCATAGATATTGGCTTCGCGCAGCGCCGAGACGCGATCAATCAGCATGCCGCGGGAGTTGGCAAACACGATGCCGGCCTCGAGCCCCTCGCGATAATTCGATGCGGTCGTGATCCTGTAGAGGCACGGGCCATGAAACAGGCTCGGCCATTCCTCGAGGCGATCGTCATCGATGCAGCGCGAGTACTTCGCCTGCGCTTCGATGATATATTGCAGAACGCTGCTGGTCATCGCGTATCCTCAGAGTCCCATGTTGGCGCGATACGCCTTCCAGAAGCCGCGCACTGACGCCTCGGTCACCCGGCTCTCGCTGCTATTGGCATCGGCTCCGCCCATCTCGAGGACAGCATGATCGTCGCTTGCGCCGGCAACGCCACGCTGCACGAAGCCGCCGACACAGCCATCTTCCATCGAGATGTATCCGGCCGGCCCAACCAGGTTGCCCTGCTTGATACGTGTCAGGCGCTGCTCGGGCGTATCATCAGAGAAGCCGAGATAGGTCCAGTTCAGATCGGTCCTGTCGACCGCACGCGGCACGATCTGGCGAACCGCAATGGCGTTCTGGATCTGCTGCAGCACGAAGGTCGGGAACACCGACAAAATCTGCAGCGTGCAGCCATCGCGATATTCGTCGAAACTTTCCAGCAAGCTGGGATCGGCGAGCTTGTACTCGCTCTCCGAGCGCAACTGCTGCTTGGCGTAATCCACGTCCTTTTCGGCCTCGCGATCGATCGCCGAATAGCTGACGTGGTGCCCGCCGCTTTCATCGACTATGATGCCGCCCTTCATCGACAGCCGGTTCAATTCGAATGTCGTGAAGAAAAGATGCAGAATGCTGGCGTGATAGGAGTCCTTGACGTTCTCCATATAGAGCTTCCAATTGTTTGGAAGCACCTGGGTAAAGCGCCCGAGCACCACGGGCGTGCGACCGCCGAGCACGCGCTCGATGCGGTTCAAGATCTCTTCGCCGAGATATTCTTCGATCGACGGCACGTCCTCAGAGAATGAACCGAAGATCAGGCCGTGAATAATCGCGATGCGCAGCTTGCGCGGACCGTGCTGCTCCATCTTGAACGAGTCGGGCATGCCCCCCTTGCCCTTGATGCCGTCCTTGAAGGCGACTCCCGTCAGATTGCCCTGCGGGTCGTAATTCCAGGCGTGATACACGCAGCTGAAATCCTTGCGATGCTTGCCGCGGCTTTCCAGACAGATCAACGCGCCACGATGGGCGCATCGGTTTTCGAACGCGTAGATTTCATTGTCGGTGTCGCGCGTTACGATCACGGGCGTATCGCCGATGTGCGCCGTGAGGAAATCGCCCGGCTCCGCCAGTTCAACTTCCAGCGCGAGATAATGCCAATTCGGCCCCTGGAAGATCTTGCGCTGCTCCTCCGCGTAAATCGATTGATCCTGGAACACCCAATACGGAACGCGGGTGAGCCCCTCCGGCCAGTTGACCAGATTTGCTCGTTCCGGCGGCAAAACGATCTTGTTCATCAGCGCTTCCTCACGCTTGACTTCACGTTCGGTCTGTTCGAATATCGAACAAGTATCTTTATTTCGAACACCTTGAGCCACTCTAAAACGGCTGTCAAGGTGAGCTCAGCTATGGCGATCGCGGAAACCCAAGA
This sequence comes from Bradyrhizobium sp. Leo78, assembly GCF_059512425.1. Lineage (NCBI taxonomy): Bacteria > Pseudomonadati > Pseudomonadota > Alphaproteobacteria > Hyphomicrobiales > Nitrobacteraceae > Bradyrhizobium > Bradyrhizobium sp. Leo78. Next base: position 25,517 of record NZ_JCAMOT010000044.1, on the reverse strand, counting down.
GAGACGTGAAGGGATGGCGGGGCTCGCGAAAGGCCTCGCGATCATCGAGGCATTCTCGGTTCACCCCGTGATGAGCGTCGCCGACGCCGCGCGCGCTTCAGGCGCTACACGCGCAGCCGCGCGCCGATGCCTCCTCACCCTGGTCGAGTTGAATTACCTCGAGCTGTCGGGACGAGACTTCCGTCCTCTTCCTCGTCTTCGCAGGCTCGGCGGCGTGATGTCCGACCGCGATAAGCTCGTGCAGATCGCACAGCCGCTGCTGGAGCGCGCCCGCGATGAAGCCGCGGAATCGATTTCGCTGGCGGTGCTGGACGACAATCAATCGCTCTTCATTGCGCGCGCGCAAGCCGAGCACTACGTCCAGACCGGCGTTCGCGTCGGCGCCTATCTTCCGCTCTATTGCTCGGCGACAGGCCGCATCCTGCTCGGCGGCCATACTGATGACGACATCACGCGACGACTGAGCCGGCAACCGATGAGCGCACGCTCGCCGCGGACGCTGACCACTATCCCGGACATTCTGTCTGCGATCCGGACCGCAGCGAAGAACGGCTATGCGATCAGCGACGAGGAGCTGGCGCCGAGCATCAGATCAATGGCCGTCCCGGTGCTTGCCGCGGACGGCGACATCGTCGCCGCCGTCAGTGTGAGTGCGGCCACGGCCCGCGTCAAAGTCAACGATCTGCGCAAACGTCTGCTACCTGTGCTACTCAACTGCGCGAACCAGATCGCCCGGCCGTTGAAGGAGCTGCGCTGAAGGCTTCCCGCCGTTAGAACACCGGAGGCGGTCATGCGCCCATCTCAGTCCGCTCGGCGCACAAGAGAAGTGTTGGCAGTTTGTCACCAAGAAGATTGCTGATGCCGAGACCAATAGCCGAGTTTTGCTGTGCGTACCCAGCCAACGGCCACGCCGAGATTGGTCAATCTAAGTCAGCAGGGCCGAAAGCGCCGGCGACGCCAGTGAAGCGGCCGCTATGCATAGAAGTGCAATAGCGACGACGCCATCCTATTGGCGCTCGGAGCGCGTTCACGTTTGCTGCGATTTCAGTTGCTTATCCCAACGATGAAAATCCAAAGGTGAAGCAGGCCCCCAAGGCGAGCGCCCAGGGCTTGCGCGGCCGATCAGCGCCCTCGCCGGGACAGCGAAACAATCAGCGCCCGTCGGCGAGCTCCTCCAACCCCCGTTTTGCCGGCTCTATCCCCCAAGCCATCACCGCGACGATCTGAATCAGCAGAAGGCCGATCATCAGGGATGTCACACCACCTATGCCATAGGCCCTGAACAATCCGAGCACGATGAACGGAGACACGATAGTCGCACCGCGCCCGAGCATGTTGCAAATGCCGTTGGCACGGAGCCGGACTTCGGTCGGGAACAATTCGGGGGTGTAGACGCCGTAGAGCAGCGCGACCAGGACATAGATTGACAGTAGCAGGCAGAACCCGATGGCGACGAAGGCCACGGGATCGGAAAGCATGGGATAGATCAGGCCGAACGCGATCGTGGACACCGATCCGCCGACGATCGTTGGCCGTCGACCGGCACGGTCCGCCAGGACACTCCCCAATGCGCAACCGATCGGCGCGGCCAACGACATGACAAGAGTATAAGCGAACGACTTCGCCAGCGTTATGCCCTGTTGAACGAAGAAGGTCGGCAGCCAAGTCACGAAGCCGAAGATCAGGGTATTGATCACGATCAGAACGATCGACCCGAGGATCAAGCGGGGCAGCAGGACCGGCCCGAACAATTCCGCCGCGCTGAAGCTCTTGACCGCGGCGGGGGGCGGCAATGGCGGCAAGGCGGACGCACCACACTCCTTCTCGATTTCGGCGACGATGGCTTCCGCTTCCTCGGTACGACCCTTGGTTTCGAGCCAGCGCGGCGATTCCGGCAAGGCCTTTCTGAGGTACCAGACAAACAGCGCGCCAGCGCCGGCGATGAGGAACATCGCGCGCCAGCCGACCAGTGGAATTAGGGCCGAACCCAACAGGGTCGTGGCGGGCAGGCCGCTCACCACGATCATGGCCATCAGCGCCAGCCACTTGCCACGCGACGCGGGGGGCACGAATTCCGTGAGCGAAGAGTAGCCGACGACGATTTCGGCGCCGAGGCCGAGTCCCATCAGCAGTCGGGCTGCGATCAGCCATTCCATGGACGGCGCGAACGCGGCCCCTAGAGAAGCGATCCCGAACAGGAGCAGATTGAACTGGTAGGTGAAGCGCCGTCCATAGGAGTCACCGAGAAAACCCGCCGCTAGAGCGCCGATCGTCATGCCCATGAAGGTGACCGACACGAATTGCGCATTCTGCGCCAGGGTCGAAAACTTGCTCGCGAGTGTGGCGCCCAGCACGCTGGTGCCGACATACAGATCGTAGCCGTCGAAGAACATCCCGGCCCCGATCAGCCAGAATATTCGTGTGTGGAACGCTGAAATCGGCAAACGGTCGAGCCTGGCTCCCGACTGGACCGACATCGTTGCTGAGGCGGCCGTCAAAGCCGTCGTCTCTGCCACTACACTCATCGTTTCCCCCTGTTTTATTTTCTAGTTTGGTCGATCCATTCCACAATCTGCTCCGGTGAGAGCGGATGCATCGTGACGAAGGGCGCTTCTGGTCCGAGCGCATCCTGGATGGCGGAGATCACGCAGGCCGCCGCGGGTATCGTGCCACCCTCGCCGGCGCCCTTGGCTCCGATCGGATTGCGCGGCGACGGCGTCTCGATGTGATGGATCTCGATATCCGGCATCTCGGCAGCGCCTGGCAGCAGGTAATCCGCATAGGTCGCGGTCAACGGCTGCCCCGCCTCGTCGTGCCGCATATGCTCGAACAAGGCGTTGCCGACGCCATGCACGACCCCTCCCCTGATCTGGCCATCGACGATCAGCGGATTGATCAATCTTCCGCAATCATGCGCGACCACGTAGCGGGTGATCCGGGTATCACCGGTTTCAGGATCGATTTCGACTTCGCAGGCCTGAGACCCGTAGGCGAAGGCGAGCTGGTTCGCTTCGAAATAGCCGGTCGCCGCCAGGTCCGGCTCGACGCCGGCGGGGATGGGCACGCCGGCGGAGCCGGACAGAACCCGCGCGATGGTCGATAACGGCACGTTCATGTCGGGCACGCCCACCACGCGAACCTGCCCGTTTTCGATCTCCAGATCGTGCTCGCCCGCCTCCAGCATGTGAGCGGCAACCTTGATCGCCTTGTCGCGCACCTTGCGCGCCGCGATCTCGACCGAAGACCCCGCGGTGACGGCCACGCGACTCGCGATCGTGGAGATCCCAAGCGGAAAGATGCGACTGTCGGCGGCCTTGATGGTCACCTGGGACAGATCGACCCCAAGCGCATCGGCGGCGATCTGGGCCAACGTCGTCGCATGCCCCTGGCCCTGGCTCGCAGCGCCCGTCGCGACCACAACCTTGCCGGCCGGCGTGACGCGGACCGAGGCGCCCTCGAACGGCCCAAGCCCGGTGTCCTCGACGCAGGACGCAAAGCCGAGTCCAAGCAGACGGCCGCGAGCCGCAGCTTCGGCGCGGCGCCGCGCGAAGCCGGCGGCACCGATCTTGTCGAGCACGAGCGACAGCGCCTTCGCGTAATCCCCGCTGTCATATGCGACCGGTGAGCCGTCGCGCATTTTTCCGCCCGTCACATAGGGCATCTGCTCGGCGCGGACAAAACTGCGGCGGCGCACTTCCTCGCGCGGCAGATTCAAACGTCGGGCAACGGTATCGGCAAGGCGCTCCAGCACGAAGGCGGCGTTGGGTCTGCCCGCGCCCCGCACTGGCGACGTCGGCACCAGATTGGTCAGGACGACGTCGATCGACAGATCGAACGCGGCAAGGGCGTAAGGGCCCGGAAAGGACGCCAGGGCCGTGGCCGGCAGAATGAGTCCATAAGGCGCATAGGCGCCGTTGTCATGAATGCAGTGGCCGCGTACGCCCAACATGCGGCCGGTCGCATCGCAGGCGACCTCCAGCGACCAGAACTGGTCGCGCTGCTGCGTGGTGGCAAGGAAGTGCTCCTGCCGGTCTTCGATCCACTTGACCGGACGGCCGCAGGCGAGCGCGGCAAGCGCGACGGCGAATTCTTCCGGATAGACATTGGCCTTGGGGCCGAACCCGCCGCCGACGTCCGGCGCCGTGACGCGAATATCGGCTTCATCGCGGCCGAGATATGTCGCCAGATGCCGCCGCACCATGTAGGGCGACTGCGACGAGGTCCAGAGCGACAATTCGCCTGATCGGGGCTCCGGCGCCGCGACAACGCCGCGACATTCCATGGCATGGCAACCCCCGCGATGGATTTCGAACGTCTCGCTGAACCGATGCGCCGCTGCGGCGAAGACCGCGTCGACATTGCCATGAGACCCGCGCAGCGTGGCGATCACGTTGCTCTCCCGGCCCGAATGGGCCCGCGGCGCGCCGTCCGCAACGCCTTGGCGTGCGTTTGCGACCACCGGGAGATGCTCGATGTCGAGTTCGACCGCGGCCAGGGCGTCCTCGGCCTCGGCGCGGCTGTCGGCGAGAACCATAGCGATCGCCTCACCGACATAGCGAACCTCGTCAACGGCAAGCGGGCTGCAGGTAACCGGGCTCTTCAGCAGGGGATGAGGCGCCATCGCCGGCATCGGCCCTGAACCGAAGCCGGCAAAATCCGCCATCGCATAGACCGCGCGCACGCCCGGCATCGACAGCGCAGCCGACGGATCGAGGTTCCTGACCCGGCCGTGCGCGACCGACGAACGGAGGAAGACGGCGTGCAGCATGCCGGGAAGGACGACGTCGTCGACATAGGTCCCCCTGCCCGTGAGAAGACGGGGATCTTCGAGGCGCGGAACGGCGGCGCCGAAATAGCGCGTGCTCATCGCGTCCCCCTGCGCGCTTTGGCTGCATCCAGCGCCGCATCGACAATGGCCTGATAGCCGGTGCAGCGACAGAGATTGCCCGACAGCACGTCCCTGATCTGCTCGCGCGTCGGCGAAGCTTCGACGCGCAGAAGAGCCTCGATCGTCATCAACATGCCCGGCGTGCAGAAGCCACATTGCAGCGCGTGACGATCGCGGAAGGCCTGCTGGAGCTCCGAGAGCGACTCTGGCGTTCCCAAGCTCTCGACAGTCTCCACCTTCGCGCCATCGGCTTGAACGGCGAGCATCAGGCAGGCGCGCGCGGGCCGCCCGTCCACGATGATCGTGCAAGCGCCGCACACCCCATGTTCGCAGCCGACATGCGTACCGGTCAGCCCGATGGCCTGACGCAGGAAATCGGCAAGGTTGACGCGGGCCTGGACCTCGGCCTCGACGGCTTCGCCGTTGACGGTCAGATGGATCTTCCGGGCGCTCATACCGCTTCCCTCGCGGGGCGGGCGGCCTCGGCGAGCGCGCGCCGGGTCACGACGCCGGCAAGGCGCCGCCGATAAGCGGCGGAGACATGCACATCCGCCATCGCATCGAGCGCGCTCGCTTGGACGGCCACCTCGGCCAGCAGCGCCTCGCTGAATGTCTGCCCCACCAGCGTCCGCTCAGCTTCAACCAGCCTGATCGGCGCAGGCTCAACACCGAACACGACGATCGCAGCGCGCCCGATGCGAGCATCTTCCGCAAATTCGAGCAGCGCACCCGCGCCGGCGATGGCGAAATCGCCGCGCCTGCGCGCATATTCGCTGAAACCGTAGCCGTGGCCGGCCGGCCAGCGGCGCAACCTTATCGACTGCAGATATTCCCGTTCTTCGAGCGCAGATTCGAGATAGCCCTTGAACCAGTCGCCGCCCTTCACGATGCGCGCGCCGTTTGGCCCCGCGACGTCGAACTCGGCGTCGAGCAGCGCGCACAGGGCCGGCAATTCCGCCGCTGGATCCAGATGGCAGCAGCTTCCTCCGATCGTGCCGCGTGAACGTGTCTGGAAGTGACCAACATGAGCCAGCGCCTGGCGAATGATCGGCGCCGTTGCGGCGAGCTCCGCGGATGCGTGCAGATCGCACTGCCGCGTCATGGCCCCAAGCACAACGTCGTCCGCGGAAAGGCGGATGCCGGCGAGATCCGGAATGCGGTTGATGTCGATCAGGTGGTCGGGCGCGACCACACGGAAATTCAACATCGGCACCAGCGACTGGCCACCCGCCAAAAGCTTGGCGTTCTCAAGCTCTGCGAGCAACCCGATCAGATCATCGCGGCTGCGCGGATCGTGATAGGCGAACGGAGGCGCTTTCATCGCCTTCTCCCTAGGGCACGATCGGCGAGCGCGAGAGCGCCGACAACACACGCTTGCGCGCGCGGCCGGCGTGGCGCGCCAGAATGCGCCCCGCCCGCTTGCCATCGCGCGCCTGCAGCGCCGTGATGATCTCGCAGTGCTCGGCGATCAGCGCCTCCTGCTGGCCGCCGGCCTCGCTGCTGCTGATGCTCACAATGACGAGACGATCGAACTGTTCGATCAGATCGATGGCCGCGTCCCGCATGCGCTGGTTCGTGCACAGACCCGCGATTGCCAGATGAAATTCGCGGTTGTATTGCACAAAGGTCGGCTCGGCCTCCGCTACCCCAGCAGCGAAACCGTCGATGGAGCGGAAGTGATCGAGGCCACGCAGGGCCTCATCGGTCGCCTCGGATGCCACGCTCGCCGCGCAGGCAGGTTCGAGGATAGCGCGGAATTCGAACAGATCGCGCGCGTCCGCAATCGAGATCGGCGCGGCTCGATAGCCCTTGCGCGGGCTGATCACCACCAGCCCCTCAGCCTCCAGCCGCAGCAGCGCGTCGCGGACCGGCGAGCGGGACACCGCGAAACGCTCGGCGATCTCGGCGTCCCTGATCTCGGCGCCGGGGCGGATGGCGCAGCTCAACAGCTCCCGGCGGAGAACACCATAGATATCAGAGCGCATCAGCTGGTAGGGAATTTCGTTCATCTGATATATTATAGACTTCTTGCCGTGACTGACAAGCCACTGAAAATACTTTCCGTCTGCGCTCGGATAAGCTAGATCGGGATAGGTATAGGCTAGATTTTTTCTTGCCATAATATTCCAAGGAGTCGCACGTGGAGCTCAAACCAGTCACCCTTGCCGCAGATCGCCTGACGGCGGTTCAGGCGGGTTCGGGCCCCGATCTTCTGGTCATTCATTCGCTTCTGGCGGACCGGACGGCCTTCAATCCCGTCCTGCCCTGGCTCACGCAGCGTTTTCGCGTCACCCTCGTGAACCTGCCCGGCTTCCACGGCTCGGCCTGCATCCCGCCGGGCATCGAGGGCTACGCAGATCATCTCGCCCAACTCTTCACACCTCAGGGCCTGTCTGAACAGACCGTGGTGATCGGCAACGGGTTCGGCGGCACGGTTGCAGTCGCGATGGCGCTGCGGCACGGCGCGAAGTTCGGCAAGCTCGTCCTTTCCGACGTAGCTGCCGGTTTTCCGCCGGAAGGCCGCAAAGCCTTTGAACTGATGGCCGCCAAGGTGGCGAACGAGGGTATCGGTTCGGTCGCGACGATTTCGGCCAGCCGCGTCTTCCACGAGTCTTATCTCGCCGCGCATCCCGGTGCCGTCGACGAGCGGCGACGCGTATTGCTCGGCATCGATCCCCACGGCTTCATCGCGGCCTGTCGCAGCTTGATGACGGCGGACCTGACGCCGCAGCTCGGCGCGATCCGCAAACCCACGCGCGTCGTGTGCGGTGAGCTCGATGCCGCCACCCCGCCTCCCCTCTGCCGGTTGCTGGCCGACAAGATCCCTGGCGCGTCCTATCGTGAACTGCCGGGATGCGGGCACTGTCCGCCCCTCGAGCAGCCGGAGGCCTTCATTCGGTCGATCGAAGATTTCCTGTCATGACAGGCCCGCACCGGCGCCGTCCTATCCCGGCACCTGTGAGCGGTACCAATCGAGGATCTCGGCCCCGGTCCACATCACGACGCCGTCGTGGCCGAGAATGTAGTCGTAAAGCATCTCGAGATATTTGATCCGGTGCGGCACACCCGTCAGATAAGGGTGGATGGAAATGGCCATGACGCGCGGCGCCTTGGCGCCATCGAAATAGAGCCGATCGAATTGATCACGGCCGCGGCGCAGGATTTCGTCTGAGGGCTGCTGCTGTACCGCGCTGATGACGACGTCATTGATTTCGACCGTGTAGGGAACGGAGATGATGTCGCCGTGGCGCGTCTTCAGGGGAATCGGCTGCTCGTCGAGCACCCAATCGGCGACATATTCGATGCCGGCTTCAGCGAGCAGGTCCAGCGTCTCGTCGGTCTCGGTGAGGCCCGGGCTTTCCCAGCCGCGGGGCGGCCTGCCGGTGAATTTCGTGATCGCAGCGATCGTGTCGGCGATCGCCGACTTCTGGTCCTCGACCTTGTGCATCGGCTTCTGCACGAAGCCGTGCCCCATGAAATCCCATCCCGCGTCCCGCGCCGCCTCGCATGCTTCGGAATAAACCTCGCAGACGGAGCCGTTGAGCGCGAACGTCGCCTTCAGATTCCGGCTGCCCAGCGCTTCCATGAATCGCCAGAAACCGACACGCATGCCGTATTCGTGCCAGGCCCAGTTGGGAACGTCAGGCAGCAGCGGCTGCCCCATCGGCGGCGGCAGCACGGCGCGCGGCATCGCACCGTTAGGACTCCAGTTCTCCACATTGACGATGGTCCACACCGCCACCCGCGCATCGTTAGGGAGCTTGAGCGCCGGTCTACGGTGGATCGGGCTGTAGGACAGCCGGTTGCGAAGACTATTGCCGACGGGCTCGGACATCTCTTCCTCTCTTTCAACCTTCGCACAGCAGCTTCAGCGCCGTGCCGCAGCAGATGCATTGACGTTCCTGCGGTGCGATCGCGGGAACCGCGTCTATCGTCGCACCGGGATCAGCATCGGCCATATCGAAGGGCGCATCGGTTCCGATGCAGATGTGATCGGCGCCGACAAGGTCGATGAGGTAACGCAGCGCCTGCGGCTCGAAAACGAGGCTGTCGAAATAGATCCGCTTGAGCAGCTCCTTCGGGGAGGACTTGCTGATGCCGTTGGCTTCGCTGCGCACCGCGTGTCCGTGGACGAGCCGTCCGATCTGGTAGGGCGCAAAGCCGCCACCATGCGCCAGGACGAGCTTCAGGTCGGGCAGTTCATCGAGCCGGCCGGAGAACATGAGATTGGCCAGCATTACCGTCGTGTCCAGCGGATTGCCGATGAGATTGGTGAGATAGTAGTTTTCGAGCCCGCTCTTGGCCCCGACATAATAAGGATGCGCGAAGACGAAGACGTTGAGCTCGCTGGCGCGGCGCAGCAACGGACGAAAGCGCTCCTCGGCGAGCTGCGCGCCTTCGATCGAGGTGCCGATCTCCACGGCCCTGAACCCGTAGGCGCGAACGACGCGCTCGAGTTCGGCGACGGCGGCATCCGGATGCTGCATCGGCACAGTCGCCATGCCGCGCAATCGGGCCGGCTGGACGCCGACCATGTCTGCCACGCCATCATTGACGAGGCCGGCGACTTCAAGCGCCAGATCGGCATCGGCCCAGTAATAGAACATTGGCGGCGCCGGCGAGATCACGGAGATGTCGATGCCCTTGCGGTCCATGGCGGCGAGCTTGGCCTCTGTCTGACGAAATTCCTCGAACAAGGGATAGACGTAGCCCTGGTCATGAATAATCTTGCGCGCAGCACCTTCGCCTTCGACACGCGCACGGAAGCGCTTGGGATCGGCGGCGATGGCGCTGACGATGCGATCGGGAATGACGTGGCTATGGATGTCGATCTTCATGCAGTCGGGCCTCAATGCACGCCGAGGAAGCGTATCAGCGATTGGGGATTATCGACCAAAGCCGACGCATCCGCCTCGTGGACGATCTTTCCGGTCTCGATGACGTAGACGCGGTCTGCGACCGCAAGCGCGCTGTAGAGGTTCTGCTCGACCAGCAGAATCGCCAGACCCGCCTCCTTCAGCCGCGCGATGATCCCTTCCAGATGCTGGACCATGACCGGCGCCAGTCCTTCCGAGGGCTCATCCATCAGGATGAGTTCAGGGTCGATCATCAGCGCGCGCGCCACGGCGAGCATCTGTCGCTCGCCGCCCGAGAGTTGGTTGCCGCGGTGCTGGCGCCGCTCCGCCAGCCGCGGGAACAGCTCCATGACGCGATCGACGGTCCAGCCTTCGCGAGCGCGGACGGACTTGATCATGGTGAGATGTTCGGTAACGGTGAGCGAGGGGAACAGCCGCCGCCCTTGCGGCACCAGCGCGATCTTGCGCCCGGCGATCTCGTGCGACGTCATACCGGTCAGGACTTCGCCCTTCCACGCCACGCTGCCCCGGCGCACCTGGGGCGCCGACAAGCCCATCACCGAGCGGATCAGGCTGGTCTTGCCCATGCCGTTACGGCCGAGCAGCGCGACCACCTCGCGGTCACGCACCGTGAGCGAGGCCCCCTGCACCACATGGGCCTCGCCATAGAAACTATGAAGATCGCGGATCTCAAGCATGACGGTGTGCCTTGCCGAGATAGACGTCCTGGATGTCAACGTTACCGCGAATCTCTGCCGGTGCCCCCTCGGCCAGAAACCGGCCGTTGTTGAGGCAGGTCACCCAGTCCACCAGGGAGAGCACCAGGTCCATATCGTGCTCGATCAGGACGATGGTGATCTCCGCCGGCAGACTGCGGATGACGTCGGCGACGATGACACGCTCGGCCGGCGAGAGGCCGGCGGCGGGCTCATCGAGCAGCAGCAGCCGGGGATTCGGCGCCAGCGCCATCGCCATCTCGAGCTGGCGCTGCTCGCCATACGACAATTCGCTCACCAGCGATCTTGCACGTGGACCGAGCCGCGATAAACCGAGGGCGCGGTCAGCCTGGCCGCGTTCGGTATCGGTCAGCCCGCCCGAACCGAGCAGCGAAAACTTGCGCGGCGTCAGGCCGCAAAGCGCGAGCTGCATGTTCTGCTCGACCGTCAGGCTCGGAAACAGATTGGTGATCTGGAAGGTGCGGCTGATGCCGCAAGCGGCTCGGCGGTGAGGCGGCATCCTCGTGATGTCGCATCCATCGAATTCGACGCGGCCGGACGTCGGAGGTACCACGCCCGTGATGGCGTTGAACAGCGTGGTCTTGCCGGCCCCATTGGGGCCGATGATGGCTCGTCGCTCGCCACGTTTGACCCGCAGGGTCACGTCGTCAACCGCCTTCAACGCATCGAAGGAGACGCCGACGTGGTCGAGCTTGAGGATAGTGTCCGGCACGCGCTTTCTCGTCAACAGGCGGAACGTAGCGGCCGGCGAGCCGGCCGTCTTTGATGGTCTCAGGTCTTCTTGATGCCCTGGAAATCCCGCGAATAGGGCGGCTGCCTCATGTAAGTCGCGGGGTCGTACTTCCAGAACTGCGACACCTGCGGATAACCCCCGATCGGGACATTCCAGAATTTGCCGTCCTTGTTCTTCATGGTCTTGCGGATGACGACGTCGTAAACGGGATTGCCGTAGTCGTCGAAGCGAACCGCCTTGCCGAGCGGGCTGTCCGGAAGGTCGGTCTTGAGCACGGTGTCGAGGAAGACATCGCGGTCTTCGACCTTGCCGTTGATCGCGTTGATCGCCTTGGCCACCCACATCGCGCCGACATAATGCGAAAAGGCGTAAAGCGAGGGGATCTTGCTGAACTTGTCGGAATAAGTCTTGACGAACGCGTGGGTCGCCGGCAGATCGGCGCCCTCGGCAAAATGGGCGGAGGTGACGATCCCCTCGCACTCGGCGCCCATCGTCCGGATGACCGACTGGTCGGTCGCATTCTGCGATCCCAGCAGCGGTATCTGATCCTTCAGACCGAAGCTTGCATATTGCTGGATCAAGCGCGTGGCGTCTGCGCCGGTCTGCATCGCGAACACCACGTCGGCCTTCACACCCGCCACCTGACCAAGATAGGGGCTGAAATCGGACGTGTTCAGCGGATGCCAGAACTGGCCGACCACCGTGCCGCCGCCTTCCGTGAAAGTCTGTGCGAAGCCGCCGCACTGCTCGTGGCCAAACGTGTAGTCCTGGGAGATCATCGCGACCCTGCGGTAGCCCTGCTTCAGCGCCCAGTCCGCAAGAGGCCGCGAGAACTGGCTGGCGCTGTAACCGCCGGCGCGGATCACGTTCTTGATCCTGGCGCGCTGAGTGAGATCGTCGGCCGCGATCACCGGAATGAAGTACGGCGTCCCGTTGCCCTTGACGTAGTTGGCAACGGCAAGGCCGGTGTTGGCCAGAAGATTGCCGAAGAGCATGTCCACCTTCGCCTGCTCGACGAGGCGTCGCGCCTTCTGCAGCGCCGTGTCCGGATTGGAAGCGTCGTCTTCGACGATGATCTCAACCTTGCGGCCGCCGGCCTGGTTGCCTGCGCTCTCCCAGAACAGCGAAAAGCCATCGATGATCTCGCGGCCGCCGGCTGCCACGACACCGGTCTGCGGCGCCATCAGTCCGATACGGATCGGCGCTGCTTGGGCCCGCGCCAGGAAGGGGGCGGATAGAACGCCGGTGCCGGCTGCGAGCGTAAGGCCGGTCGTTTTCAGGAAGCGTCTGCGGTCCATCGTCTAACCTCCGGAATGATTTGGTTTCGAGGAACGGGAACGCCGGCGTGCGAGCAGAAGGCGCGCGCGGCCGACCACGCCTTCCGGCGCGAAGATCATGATGAGCACGAAGGCGATTCCGAGCACGGTCGGCCACCGCGCGGTGTAGGCGCTGACGGCGTTTTCCAGGACGATGATGCCGGCGGCTCCGACGAAGGAACCGAGCAGCGTGCCGACGCCGCCGGTGATGGCCATCAGCAGAGCGGAGACCGACTGCGACAGCTGCACGGTCGAGGGACTGACGAAATTGTTGAACAAGACGTAGAGGCCGCCGGCGACGCCTGCGAAGAATCCGGACAACACGAATGCCACGAACAGGTGGAGCGGAACGTTGTAGCCGAGGCTTCGCATACGACTTTCGGAATCGCGGATTCCGCGCAAGGTGAGCCCGAACGGCGAGTGGACGAGCCGCCACATCAGCCAGGTCAGTGGCGCGACAATGATCAGCACGGCGTAATAGAAGCTGGCATGGTCTGCGATAAAGGCGGGACGACCGACACCGCGCAGCCCGTTTTCGCCGCCCGTGACCGTCGTCCAGCGCAAGCAGACGCCCCATACGATCATGCCGAGCGCCAGCGTCAGCAACAGGAAATAGACGCCAGACGTGCGGATGGCCAGCGCCGCGAACACGCCGGCAAGCGCCGTCGCCGCCAGAATGCCGAGGGCGATGCCGATCCAGATGTCGCCGCCAAGCGTCGAGGTCCAGTAGATCGCGACATAGCTGGAGACGCCGAAAATTGCACCATGACCGAGCGAGGTGCGCCCCGCGAAGCCCGCGAGAATGTCGATCGACATCGCCAGCACGCTGAAGATCAAGACCTGCGTGACGACAGACACCTGGTAACTCGGCAAGACAGCAGGGAGGACGGTCAGGGCCAGGAGTACCAACGCGATCCAGCCAACGGCGCGCGGCTGGCGGAGCGAGCGGGCCGCCGACGATGCAACAGTGGTGAGCGGAGCCGATCTCACGCTACCCTCCCGAACAGGCCGAGTGGCCGGAATGCCAGCAGCAGCGCCATCGGTCCGAAGATCACGAAATAGGCGAGTTCTGGAAACATCACCTGCCCGATCGCGTTCAAAAGGCCCACCAGCAACGCGCCGAGCGCGGCGCCCACGAGGCTGCCGCGTCCGCCGATGATGACGACTGCGAGCGAGAACACCAGGATCTCTGCGTCGGCACTCGGGTAAAGAGTCAGGAAGGCACCACCCACCACCCCGCCGAGGCCTGCCAGAGCCGCCCCGAGCATGAATGTACCCAGGAAAACCCGACGGATGTTGATGCCCATGGCTTCGACCATCTCGGGATCGTCGACACCTGCGCGGATCAGCGCGCCGAGCCGCGTCTTGTTGAGGAGCAGCCACAGCACGGCAAACACCAGCAGGCCGAGAACCAGAACGAAGACGCGATACTTCGGATACATCACGCCGCCAATCCACATGGCGCCTCTCAGGGCCTCCGGGACCGGCACCGAGAACGTGTCTCCGCCCCAGATCACGAGCGAGATGTCGTTGAGAATGAACGCGACGCCGAGTGTGAGCAGCACTTGGCGCAATTCGACGCCGCGCACGAAGCTCAGCAGGCCACGGTCGAGCACCGCCCCTAGCGCTGCGACCAGCGCCATCGCAGCCAACGCTCCCACCACGAAACTTCCGCTGGCCTTTGCCGCCGAATAGCCGGCGAGACCTCCGACCAGATAGAGTGCTCCGTGAGCGAGATTGACGATGCGCAGCAAGCCGAAAATCAAGGTAAAGCCGGACGCGACGATGAAGATCAGGGCCGCGAAGGTCAGGCCGTTCAGGATCTGAAAGAGATTGATCCCCATCATGCCGGAGCTTGGCCCTTCAGCGCGTTCGGACGTTGCGACAGGTACCAGTCGTAAATCTGCTCTCCGGTCCAGAACGTCGCATCGGGATGACGCTTGATATGCTCGATTGCAGCCGCGAAATATTTGAGCCGATGCGGCGCTCCCATGATGTAAGGGTGAACCACCAGTGCCATAATACGCGATGAGGTTTTGGCATCGGCATAGATCTGGTCGAACTGGTCGATGGCACGATCCCGGTATTCCGACGCCTTGTGATGCTGGATCAGCATCATCGCCACGTCGTTACATTCCTGGGTGTACGGCACATTCACGATCGGCTTCGTGCGGGTCTTCAGGACCACCGGCTCATCGTCGAGCACCCAATCGCAGACGTAGTCGAACCCTTCCTCCACCAGGATATCCGGCGTCTCCCAGGTCTCGGTCAGCCCGGGACCCAGCCAACCGCGCGGATTCTTGTTCGTGTAGGCGCGGATCGCATCCCGCGTCTTGCGGATGTCCTCGCGCTCATCCGCGACCTTCTGCATGTTCTTCTGGCCGAAGCCGTGACCGATGAATTCCCAGCTCCGATCAAGCGCCGCCTTTGCGATCGGCTCATACGTGCTGATCGCCTTGCCATTGATGGCGAGAGCCGCCTTGATATTGAAGCGGTCCAGCACCTCGAGCATGCGCCAGAATCCGACGCGATTGCCGTATTCGTGCCAGGCCCAGTTCGGGATATCGGGCATCGGCGCGCCACCGGCCGGCGGTGTCAACACCGTTCGCGGCATCGTCTCTTTCGGGTCCCATTCCTCCACATTGACGATCACCCAGACGGCGACGCGCGCTGCATCCGGAAGCACCAGCCGCGGGCGGTCCGCGATTGACGAATAGGCCAGACGGTCGGTGGGCAGCATGTTCACGTTTCGCGCGCTCCAATGGTGATGGCAATTCTGCCGACGCCCTCGATCGCTCCGGTGACCTGATCGCCGGGCAATAGAGGCCCGACGCCCGCGGGGGTGCCCGTCATCACGAGGTCACCAGGCGCGAGGCGATAGGACGACGACAGGTTGGCGATGATCTCAGGCACTTTCCAGATCATCTGCGAAAGATCGCCGCGCTGCCGTTCACGCCCGTTGACGTCGATCGTAATGGCCCCGCGTGCGGGATGCCCCACCTCTGCAACGCCGTGAATGGCGCCGCAGGGAGCCGATGCGTCGAACGATTTCCCCCGTTCCCATGGCAGCATCTTCGCTCGCATCTCGCGCTGTCGGTCGCGGCGCGTGAGGTCGATGCCCACCGCGTAACCATAAACGCTCGCCAGCGCGCTGTTGCGCGACAGGTTGCAGCCGCCGGCGCCGAGCGCGACCACGAGTTCGATCTCGAACTGAAAATCCTCCGTATCGGCCGGATAGGGCACGACAGCTCCGTCTTCAACGAGTGCGTCCGCCGGCTTCTGGAAGAAGAAAGGCGGATCGCGTTCGTCGCCTTCCTTCATTTCGCGGATATGCTCGACATAATTCCGTCCGACGCAATAGATCCGGCGTACCGGAAAACGCTGCGACGACCCTGCAATTGGCAGCGAAGCCGCTGCGACGACGGGAACTGGAAGATCCGGAGCATACGCAGACGACGTCATCGCGGATTCCTAAGCGGCGCTTTTGGCGACCGGGCTGAAGAGGCTGAGTTGTTGGATTTCACTAGTGTCTAGCACGAAACCAAACGCGGTGCGGACGCAGAGCAGGCCCGCCTCATGCAGCGCCGGACCGTCCATGGTCTCGACGCAATCTTTCACGACGATCACGGCATAGTCGCGCACATTGGCTGCAGTCGTCGTCGCGAGCACACAGGAGTTGGTGTTGACGCCCGTGACCAGCAGCGTGTTGACGCCGTGCGCGCGCAGCGTGAAATCGAGATCGGTGCCGAGGAAGCAATCGTAGCGCTTCTTCGTGTCGACAACGAGGTCCCGTTCGCTGTCATAGAGGTCGGGGATGATGGCAACACCCGGCATCCCGGCGATATTATGCCGCAGCACATTCTTGCGCGTCGCCTTGGGATCCTCGGCGCGCGTTCGCCAGAACGGATTGGAGGCGATTTCAGCGACATCGCGATACTGCGTAAGCAGATGGATGACCGGGATCTTGGCGCTACGCGCCCAATCGAACAGGCGCTTGTTGGCCGCGATCACCCGCTGCGCAACCTCCGGCGATGTCGGCATGGTCGCGACGTTCATATCCAGATGACCGCGGTGCAAATCGATCGCGATGATCGCAGCCTTGGGTTGGTCGACGCCGAGATTCATGTGCCGCTTCCTTGGCATCCGGATTGTTGGGCAGGAGACAAACTCGCCTGCCCTCACTCTGCAATACATTCTCGCGGCGAGTCAAAGATAATGTATACATTTTGTGCTTGGATTCTGTGCGGAGCACGGTCAATCCATATTCAATCCGGCTTGGAAATGCGCAAGCTCTGCACAAGATCACGTTCATACGTGACGCCAGACGGCGCTTGAACGGCACTGACGTTTCGCTAGATTGTGTACAAACAAGTTTCGGACCCTTTTCGCATGGCCGCCCTGCCAGCCCCAGAAACGTCATTCTCCACGCGGTTCGAATCCGTGCTCGAGGCGGTTCGCGCCGCCATCCTGGCCGGCGAATTCGAACCGGGCGAACGCCTGCATGAAATCAAGCTAACGACTCTGCTGGGCGTGTCGCGCACACCCGTCCGCGCAGCGCTCCAGAAGCTCGCATCCGAGGGCCTGCTCGATTACACCCCTAATCGCGGCTACACCTTGCGGGAATTCTCAATCGACGAGGTGATCAGCGCCTATGACGTTCGCGCCGTGCTCGAAGGGCTTGCGGCACGGCTCAGCGCCGAGCGCGGGCTGAACGTCGGCGAGATCGGGACCCTACAACAGGCGCTCCGGGACGGCGATGATTTGCTTCGCAATGGGCATATCACCGACGAGCACCGATCCGAGTACAGCCGGATCAATGCATGTTTCCACGTCACGATCCATTCGTCTGCCGGTTCGAGGCTCCTCAATGACATGGTCTATCTGTGTCAACAAGTGCCGGTCTCGTCGCCACGCAATGTCGTGGCGTTTGAAGAAGTCGACGTTCGCCGCCGGCACGAAGATCACCATCGCATCTTCGAGGCCATCGTCGGGCGCGAGCCCTGGCGCGCCGAGATGCTGATGCGAGACCATGTGGCCAGCGTCAAGTCGTCTCTGATAAGGTCCCTCGCCTCTCCGGCTGCAGTTCAAGCAGCCACGAAGACGGCGCGGCGACTCCGCCGCTAGCATCAGTATCGCGCCATCTCTTCGATTTTCGATAGCCGAGCGACACCACACTCCAAGAAATCCTCCGGCAGGAAGCCGTCTCCTTTCGGCTAGCGAAGTGCTACGCGCATTTCAGAGTCAACAGGTTCCGTTGTATGGGACGAAGCGGAGCACGCGACAGCTCTCGAGCTATTGCTTTTCGCTGAACCAAAGGGCACTCGCTATCTGCCAACGGCCGAAACGCGTCCTTGCCGGGCATTGTTGTAACGACTTTCATAGGATCCCACTCGCCCTTGGATTCGGAAGGATCTTTGGTCGCAAGAAGGTACATGTTCCTGATCACGCGCCCATCATCACGAATGGTTCCGTCCTTCGTCATGAAATCGTTGACCGGCAGCTCCTTCATCTTCCCAGCCCTGCAGGGTGGCCGCGAGCTTCCAGGACAGGTTGGCGGCATCCTCCAGGCCGCTGTTGATCCGATAGCCGCCGTAAGGGGGTGGCTGTGCGCCGCGTCCCCTGCGATGAAGACACGGCCCGCGCGATAACTGTCGGCCAGCGCAAAGCGTAGGTCCCAAAAGCCGATATGATTGAACTCGATCTCGAACTTCGCACCGGCGGTCTCGTGCAGGAGGCGGCGGAAGTCGAAATTGTCGCGCGTGATGTCGGCGGGAACGGGCGCATGGAAGAACCACGTGGTGCCGAGATCCACGCGGCCGAAGAATTTCCAGTAGCCGTCAAGTTCCGGATGCAGCACGTTGCAGAACGACTTGCCGGGATAACGCTCGAGCAGCCGGTGCAGGCCGGTCGAGCGGAATGTACGCGCGGTGCGCGGCGTCGACGCGGTCGATCACGGCATGGCTGTGAAATATTCCGTGAGCTGATCCAGCCGGGTGCGGGTCGCCTGCTCCAGCACCCCATTTTTCGCCGGCGGCCGAGCGGTGCGCTTTGATGTAGGAAACTGTCGATGGCGACCGATCCGACGATGCCGGTCTTGCCAATTAAAGTCTCGACTGACTCGAACCAGAGACCCTGTCGGCTCCCGCCGTTGAAGCGATTGTAAATCGTCGTGTAGGGACCGTATTCCGGCGGACAATCCCGCCAGCGCGCTCCCGGCCGTAGCATATGCACGATCCCGCTGATCACCCGTCGGTCGTACACCCGGTGCGCACCACGCCGTCCTCGCGGCAACAGGGGCTCAAGGCGCTTCCACTCCGCGTCGCTCAACCAGTAAAGTTGCTTGCGCATCAAGGCCTGTTCGAATCGGAAGACCTGGAATCACGATTGAGGCCGCCTGAGAATCCTCAGCTCCGGCGCGCCCAAAGCGTAATTAATTTATCCTGAAGATGTCGTTCCGGCTTTCGCTTGTTCGACTGGCTGTCGGCAGAAGCCTCTGCAGTCACAATCGAGCAAGAGGGAAAGATGAGCGAGCCGAAGCAACGAATTATCGAAAGTAATGGTATCCACCTCAATATCGCTGAGCAGGGCGACGGACCGGTCGCATTGCTGGCCCATGGCTGGCCCGAATCCTGGTACTCGTGGCGACATCAATTGGGCGCCCTTGCCGCAGCCGGCTTCCACGCCGTAGCCCCGGATATGCGCGGCTATGGCAAGAGCGACGCGCCCGAGGCGATCGACAAATACACGCTGTTTCATCTCGTCGGCGATATGGTCGGCGTTCTCGACGCTCTCGGGGCAGAGAAGGCGGTAATTGTCGGTCACGACTGGGGGGCGATCGTCGCTTGGCAGGCGGCGCTGCTGCGGCCTGACCGCTTCAGGGCTGTGGCGGCCATGAGCGTCCCGTTCTATCCACGGGGCATGTCGCTTCGAACCGCGCTCATGCCGCGCACGGAAAACGCGCGGTTCTACATGCTTTACTTCCAGGAGCCAGGACTCGCCGAAGCGGAGTTCGGGCGCGATCCGCGGACCACTTTACGCAACCTGCTGTTTGCTGGGTCGGGCCATGGTGTGGCGCTCGCACGAGCCGCTCAGGCAAGCGGCGGGTCGTCAGAAAATTTCGCTATGGTCCCGAACGGCGGTGAATCCTTGCGAGGTTCCAGCGCACCGGCAGTATTGCCGTCTTGGATCACCGAAAAGGATATCGACTTTTATGGAGAGGAATTCAGGCGAACCGGCTTCCGCGGAGGCCTGAACTATTATCGCAACATCGATCGAAATTGGGAGCTGCTCGGCGCGATGGCGGGCCTGCGGGTGTCGGTGCCAGCGTTATTTATGGCCGGCGATCATGACCTGGTGATTTCCTTCCCCGGCACGGAACAGGTGCTCGCCAATCTCCAAAACCTCGTTCCCGGTTTGCGCGGCATCAAGATGCTGGCAAGCTGCGGCCATTGGACCCAACAGGAGCGGCCTGAAGAGGTCAACGCCGCGCTCTTGGAATTTCTTAAATCGCTGCCGGATCACGGATGACGGAGCATGATCGGACCGAGTTAGTGCAACGTGTGTGGCGGTTTTCCGAAGAGCATGCCCTCGGGCTCCGCCCGAGGGATCATGCTCCAACAAAAACATAGAGCGGGATGACGGTACGAAGAAATCGCGCTCTAATGCGGACTAGCTCGGTCCTGAGCTGATTGGTTCAATCCTTATTGAGCACGGACCCTAGGCCGCATATGAGCGAGATCTTCTCAGGGTCATTTGGAGGGAACGGTCTCCTTGAACAGTTCAATCTTGCCGTGAGTGTTGTCGGTCACCGCAAAGACCTCGTAGAAATCGATCTCCGGCTTCATGCCGTAGCGCTGGATGATGCCCTCGAGCCACGGTCCGGTGTAGAACGCCTTGGCGTCCTCGATGCGCTCCCACTGGTACACGCCGCCCGCCCAGCCGCTTTCGGTCCAGATAAAGTGCTTGCTGATCAGCCCCGTCACGTCGCGGAAGCCGGGTGCGATCTTGTGGAAGTGCTCGCGGCACGCGACGCAGTCGATCTGCGGCGGCAGTTTGTATCGTACAA
This sequence comes from Bradyrhizobium sp. Leo78, assembly GCF_059512425.1. Taxonomy (NCBI): domain Bacteria; kingdom Pseudomonadati; phylum Pseudomonadota; class Alphaproteobacteria; order Hyphomicrobiales; family Nitrobacteraceae; genus Bradyrhizobium; species Bradyrhizobium sp. Leo78. The sequence continues at coordinate 4,922 of NZ_JCAMOT010000044.1, read as the reverse complement.
CAGCGGTAATCATGCGACCTCCACGTAGGTATGCCCCGGCCCAACATTGATGGCACTTCCGGGATCAAGCAAGTGAAGCGGGAAGCCAACATGGGTCAAAGGCGCAAAGCCCAACCAGTAGCTTCCGTTCTGCTGCAACAAGCCAACTATTCCATAGCATGCTGGACTTCGCGCTAGAGGTTCAGCCTTATCCTGCATGATCTCGATGTAGGCGTCGCTCAATTCGCGCAACGCAAGCTCCATGCTGGAGCGTGCGCTCGAGCGAAATATTGATCATCTACTCGCGCCGATCGCGACCAAATCGCGAGTGAGTAGGTCAACACGATTGACAAGAGCCTTAATAGCTGCGCCGCTATCTCCTTCCAATTTTTTGCGTTAATGTGACCGTCTTCACACCTGTGTAGCAGACGGGCTCCGATGATGCCCGCGGAGAGGTGAGCTAAGGCCACCGCAAAGCGCCGCCCGGTTCTATTCCATTCACACGCGAGTTTGGGAGTGACACATGGAAAAGCGCGAAATTGGCAACGGCTTAACGAAAGGTCTGACTGAAGCGAAGCGGGGCGCCTTCTCCCGCCGCTCGGCGCTGACGTTGGTTTGCACCCTCGGCGCCGCGGCGCCGTTTGGAATGTTCGGAGCGGCTCGCGCGCTGACGGCATCCGGGACAGGATCGCTGTCTTATATTCCTGGCGAGCCCCTTATTTGCCGCACCGCAGCGAACAGTGAAGAGCTGCAAGGCCCACCCCGTCAACTAAAACTCGCCTGGAACGCGAACGCGGCATGCACGGTCGCTGCGCCAGTCGCAAAGGAACGGGGTATCTTCGCCAAGCACAACCTCGATGTCGATTTCGTCAATTTCGGCGGTTCGACCGACCAGTTGTTGGAGGCGATTGCAACTGGCAAGGCGGATGCCGGTTTGGGGTTGGCCCTGCGCTGGCTCAAACCGCTGGAGCAAGGTTTTGACGTTCGGATCACCGCGGGTGTGCACGGCGGCTGCATCCGGCTCCTCGGCTCCAAGGCTGCGAATATTGACAGCCTGGAATCCCTGCGCGGCAAGGCTATCGCGATTAGCGATCAAGCGAGCCCCGCGAAGAACTTCTTTTCGATCTACCTCGCCAAGAAGGGCATCGATCCGGCCCAAGGAGTAGAGTGGCGCCAGTACCCGGCCAATCTGCTCTCGCTTGCCGTCGATAAGGGCGAAGTGCAGGCGCTGGCCGAGATAGATCCGCTGCCCTACCTCTGGCTCAAGGAAGGCAAACTTAACGAGATCGCGACGAACTTGATGGGTGAATTCGCCGACCGCACCTGCTGCGTTCTCGCGATACGTGGCAGCCTCACCCGAAGCGAAATGCCGGTGGCGGCCGCTCTGACACGATCGATACTGGAAGCGGCAGATCGAGTTGCCAGCGATCCCGCCGATGCCGCAGCAATCTATTCGGGCTACGGCGGGAGAGGGTCCGTAGAGGATCTCGCCACTATGTATCGTAGCCATACACACCACAGGCATCCCGTCGGGGCGGAGCTCAAGAAACAACTTCTACTCTACACTGATGAACTCAGGGCAGTGAACGTCATCAAGCGAAGCACTGACCCGGCCAAGTTCGCCGACCGGATTTATCTTGACGTTCTAAGCTGAGCCGATTGGGAAGATCCGCAGTGAGCTCGGTCATCGATGAAGTGCCGAGGCCATCAGAGAAATCGGGTTTCGGCTTTTTTGAAAGTTCGACCACTCGGTCGTTGATCGGCGGACTGTCTGTTGCCGTCGCATGGTTGACGGTCGCCGCGCTCACTGCGTTCTGGCCAGATAAGCCCGAGAGCGATTGGGCGTATACGGGGGGCTTCGCCCTTGCCTGCGGCGCATTGGCCCTTGCCCTTGCCTTGGCGGCCTTTGCCGGCGTTCGTTTCGTTGCGTTTCAGCGTCTCCAGCGGCTTTCTCCGTGGCTGCTCGCCCTCGCGCTGTTTTTGGCTGCATGGGAGGCCGTCACAGCAAAGCTTGGATTGCTGCCGTTGCCGTTTTTTCCGCCGCCGCAGGCCATTGTCGAAGTCGCAATCGATGATTGGGGGCGGCTGGCTGAAGGTATCCTCGCCTCAGCGCGTCTGCTCGCGACCGGTTATTTTCTCGGTGCGGCGGTGGGGTTCGTAACCGGCGTCGCGATCGGCTGGTCGCGGCTCGCCGGTTATTGGATCCACCCAGTTTTGCGGTTCATCGGGCCGCTGCCCGCGACAGCTTGGCTGCCGCTCGCATTTTTCATTTTCCCGTCGAGCTTCAGCGCCAGCATTTTCCTGATCGCGCTCGCCACCGGGTTTCCGGTCACCGTGCTGACCTGGTCGGGCGTCGCCTGCGTGAAGAGCGCCTATTACGACATTGCGCGGACATTGGGAGCAACCCAGCGCTTCCTCGTGCTCAAGGTTGCCATTCCGGCGGCAATGCCGCATGTCTTTGTTGGCCTGTTCATGGGCCTCGGCAACTCGTTTGCGGTTCTTGTCGTAGCCGAGATGCTGGGCGTGAAGGCCGGGCTCGGCTGGTATCTGCAATGGGCGCAGGGTTGGGCGGCCTACGCCAATATGTACGCCGCGCTGCTGCTCATGGCGTTCTTGTGCTCCGGGCTGATCACGCTGCTGTTCCGCTTGCGGGACCGCCTGCTATCCTGGCAGAAAGGTGTCGTGCGATGGTAGCGGCAATCGCAAGCGATTGCGCGGTCCGTGGATCGACCCTAACGCTCTGCGAAGTTAGCCATAGCTTCGATCTCGGAGGGCAGCCCTTGCCGGTATTGGACCGCATCAGCATGCAGGTCCGCCGCGGCGAATTCGTCGCTCTCCTGGGACCGAGTGGGTGTGGAAAATCGACCCTGCTGCGGCTGGTCGCGGGGCTCGACACTCCAACAGCCGGCTCCCTGTTAACGGAGGGAAGCGAGATCGAAGCACCCGATCCGTCGCGCGTCGTCGTTTTTCAAGACCCCACGCTTTATCCATGGCGGACGGTGTGGAGCAACGTTGCGCTCGGTCTGGAAGCCCGCGGGCTGCTGCGCACCCATCGCGGACGTATCGAGGACGCGTTGCGCCTGGTGGGTCTCACGGGCTTCGCCAATGCCTACCCGCACCAGCTTTCCGGCGGCATGGCGCAACGCGCGGCTCTGGCGCGTGCGCTTGTCAACGACCCGAAGCTGCTCATTCTCGACGAACCTTTGGGCCAGCTCGACTCGCTGACTCGCATCGCGATGCAGGCGGAACTCGTATCACTTTGGCAGCGCTCGAACTTCACGGCGCTGCTGGTCACGCACGATGTCGAGGAGGCGCTCTTGCTCGCCGGCCGTATCATCGTGCTGAGCGAGCGACCGGCACGGATCAAGGCCGAAGTCGTCAACAGCCAACCCTATCCTCGCCACCGGGGCGACCCGCACTTTGTTGAGCTTCGTCGCGAGGTGTTCGAGCATCTCGGCCTCGAAGAGGCATGGTAGCCGTCGAAAGGAGCTCGCCGTGGCAGATCTTCTCATACATATCATAGAGCAGCCACACGGCGTATTCACCGCGATTGCAATGCGATTGCTTTAGCGGCTTGGTAGCCATGCAGGCGAGGTCTAAAAATCTGGGAAGTGCACGGAGACTTCGATGACCTCGGAATTCAGCGTTCACAACGCCGCGGGCTATGAGCAGCTCATGGGCCGCTGGAGCCGGAGACCGGCGCGGCCATTCATCGACTTCACAGGAGTTGCCGACGGCGAAAGGGTTCTCGACGTCGGCTGCGGCACCGGGAGCTTGACATTCGCGCTAGCCAAAGCAGCCGATCTCGCAGAGATTGCCGCGGTCGACTATTCACCAGTCTTTGTCGAGGAGGTGATCCGGCGCAACACAAACCCGCGAATAAAAGTCCGACAGGCGGATGCCTGCGCCCTGCCCTTCGAGGGCGGCACGTTCGACCGCGCTTTGGCGCTTTTCGTGCTCCACTTCGTTCCCGAAGCCGGCAAGGCAGTAGCCGAGATGCGCCGCGCCGTTCGGTCGGGCGGCGTGGTCGCGGCAGCGGTGTGGGATCATCTCGGCGGCATGCCCGGCTGCGCATGATGGTCGATACGGTGGCGGCACTCGGTGAAAGCGGGCGCCAGCTGCGCAGTCGCTATTGCTTTCAACCGATGATGCAGCCCGGCGAACTGAGACGGACGTTTGCCGAACAGGGTCTCGTGGACATTGCGGAAATGGAGCTGATGATCCGCATGGACTACAAAAGCTTTGCCGACTATTGGGCGCCGATGCCGCTGGCGAAGGGCCGCACGGGAAGTATGTGGCAGCGCTCGACGCTGCGGAGCGAGCGCGCACCGACGCCGCCGTGCGCGATGCCTACGAGGCCGGCCAGCCCGATGGCCCGAGGTCGTTTGCAAACATCGCGTGGGCCTGCCGGGGCATCGTTCCCTAACCCGAGGGGCAGAGCCGTCTCTTCCGTGAACCCGAAATCGTTCACCCAAACGCGCCGCGGCTTTCGGATGTGTGACGAGGTCAGCTCAGGGTCCAAACACGGAAGTCGCGAATCACGCGCTCGGTATCGACGTTCCCTTCAAGAGCGGACGTCGCAACGCTAAACCGCCCGATGACTCTAGCGTGGCTGCTTATAGAACTCTAAATGGCGCAACTCCCCCTCCGCCCCCCGTCGAGTTGCAGAACCTGCCTGTGCCTACCGCAAATCAAACGCGCGCATATCGGTGATGCAGTCCACCCAGGATCGGACGGCACAGAATGCGTCCTGCGCCTCGGCGGAACGTGATATCGGCGCGTCCTTGTTCAAGGATAGGTGAGTACGCGTGCCGTTATAGTAATGGGCGTAAGATTTCAGAATGCGGCGCAGATGCACCTCGCCCTGGACAATGATGTGGTCCAGAGATTCCCGCCGAATCGATCCGATCAGCCGTTCGGCGAAGCCATTCTGCCAAGGTGAA
>NZ_JCAMOT010000043.1:0-65992 GCF_059512425.1 Bradyrhizobium sp. Leo78 | reverse complement strand
GAACTTATTGCTGTCCATAAGGGCTGTTACACAGCACTCGTCTTAACCCGACAAGGCGGCCCTCACCGGAGGGAGACCTTTAAGCGGGCCGTCGCAGAGCTTGAGAAGGACGGCAGCGTCACACCATCCGGCAAGCCCAAAGTCTATGTTCCAACCGAGGTGCAAACCTAGGTGCATGCACCTAGGTGCACTTGCACCTGCACTTAGCGACCATTCTTACGCGGGGTGCAAGGTGCGCATGCATATCCCCCTTTAGGGGATGCGTGCACCTGCACCCCGCGTGGTTTGAAAATTGAGGGTTGGATAGAAATTTGGAAATGAACCTAGAACCCATCCCCCACCTTCGCCGGGCTTTGTAGCATGACCTACACCCGCATCGGCCCCAAGCTGGTCGACATGGGGTACAGCGCCATCCCCTGCCGGCCGGGAGACAAGGTGCCCGGCCTACACACTTTCGGCGAATGGCAGAACATGCGCGCCTGGTCGCGGTACTGCGACCGTCTACCCACGCATTACGAAACCGCCATTTGGTCACGCTGGCCAGCCGCAGGTATCTGTGTCGTTTGCGATCACGCGCTCAAGGTTGTCGACATCGACACAGACGACACTGAAATCCGAGCCGCAATCGAGGCAGTGCTGCCGGACTCGCCCGTCAAAAAGCGCGGCAAGAAGGGATACAGCGCGTTCTTTCGTGGCTCTCCCGATATCGTTGCGACGGCCTTCAACATAACCGGAGGCCGGGCCATCGATCTACTTGCATACGGCAGGCAAACCGTTGTCCCGCCGACGACGCACCCTGAAACGGGGCAGCCGTACATATGGATCACCGAGGACACCTTGGAAGACACGCCGCCCGAGCGACTGCCAGAGTTGCCGGACGACATCGTGGGGCGGCTAATAGCAGCGCTGCAGCCGTTCGGCTATCAACCACCTCCGGCGCGACAGACGCCCGCCGGTGACGGTTACCATCCTTGGTCGCAGATCAAAGCTCAAGCCCTAGCCAACCTCGGTGCGTGGGTTCCAGATCTCGGTCTTCAGGATCTGCGGCGCTACGCCAACGGGTACCATAGCATTGCCAGCTTTCGGCCCTCGGTGAACGGGCGCGCCAAGCGCGGTCGGGCGCTATCCATCCAGCCCGTTGGCATCTACGACCATTCGGCGGCCTGCGGAATGTCGCCGATAGACCTGGCTGGCGCGTGTCTTGGCATGTCAGCCAGCGAGGCGGTGGTGTGGCTGGAGGATCGGCTTGGCATCATTGAGACTCCGCCACGCGATTTCTCGGCGCTGATCCGCAACGGCATCGCGAAGCGCAGGCAGGCATGACCGTGGGGTACGGGGTCAAATGTTCAAACGCCATCGCGTGCCCACCAGCCGCATCCATCAGTAATCCAAAACCATAAGAAAAAAAGCAATCGGGGGGTACGGGGCGACTCAAAGTGTAGCGCAAACGTTTCCGCCTACCGGTGTTGGCCTCGAACAAGCGCGGGGCTTGCCCCAGAGTTTAAAAAATTTGGAGATCATATTGTGACCACACCTCGACCACCTGACCATCTATCGCGCACCGCCCAAGCATGGTGGCGGCAAGTTCACGACAGTTACGATCTGGACGAGCATCACCGGCATTTGCTGCGCCTCGCCTGTGAATCCTTGGACGAGGCCGAAAAGGCGCGTGCAGCGCTGGCTGAACATGGCCACGTGGTGCTCGACCGGTTTGGCTGCCAGAAATCCTCGCCGTGGTGCGATATCGAGCACAAGGCCCAGAACCGCTTCCGGATACTTTGCCGTGAACTCGGCCTGGACGTTCAGCCTGGCGACGGGCCGCGAATGCCGCGAGACGCCACTTACGGAGCGCGTCGATAATGCCCGTCAGAGCGAGAGCGAATAAGCGGCATGCGGCGGCTGGTCTCGACGAGTGGTCGTGCGCATTCGAGTCCGAATTCGACCTTTTCGGCGATTTGGATGGTCTGGTGCAGACCGATCCCCATGGGCGCCCTTCGCGGCAGGACGCCGAAGTTGCTTGGCGGAAGTTCGGCGAAGCGTTCATGGCCGACTTCAACGCGAGATATCCGCGCGGCGCGCATTTCACGCCGTGGGCGCTGCGCACGCTTGGGGAGCCGATCTGATGCCGGCGAGATTGAAACGAGATAAGCGGCGCCGCTCTGCGCACGTTACCACCGAGGCAGTCGAATTGTTCAGACGGGGCTTCGATATGCTCAAACGCAGCGCGGACAACTACGAGCTGAGGGATATCAAGATCCAGCTTGCCGCAGCGCTTGGCCGTTCGAAGTTCCGCGCATGCCCGCTTGATCGGGAGCCATATTCGCTGATCGGCGACGACCGCGAGCCGGTCGAAGTCGTCTTAGCGCTGCAGGCGCAACTGCTGCGAGCGATAGGCGAGAAGGCGCTGCCGTAAGGCGGGCATCAAAACTAGCGGCACGCAGATGCCGGCGCAGAAGGCCCAAACGGCAAGGTACGTCACGTTACGAAGAGACAACCAATGCACCACGATAACGACAACATAGCAGCCGACCGCGTGATGGAGATCCGCCCATCGCCACAGGAACTGAACCGCATCCTGCATCGCCGATTTTCAGGAATGGGACCGGCCCATGGCCGCCAACTGGACGAGGCCGCGCGAAAAACCTTCAACGCCGACATGACGCAATGGTTAGGGCTGGACAATCGCTGGCACCCTTGCGGCGAGCAATACCGCCAGAGCAAAGGCAAACGCCGCACCAAACATGCGGCCACACCCAACAAGCCCGGCAAGCCTGCCAAGCCAGAGCTACTGGATTGGCAGCAGGACGTGGGCGCGCCGTACTCCAGGTGGTCGCATGCAGTTGCGGAGGGCGCTGAATTTCTTGCGGGCCGCACCGCCCCGGCGACAAGCGGCAGTCGGCTTATGCAATTCGGTGCCGTTGAAGACGCCATGATCCGGGCAATCGACGCCAAGCGGCTGCTGGCAGCTAACGACAATGTACCGACAGAGATTCGGCGAAACCGCCCACGCCGTAGGGCTGCGTAAAAATCCAGATTTCGCCACAGTTGGGAACGTATCACGTTGAAGGCCACAATTTGTAGCCCGACGTGACGACTAGCTGACGCCTTCGGGCGTCGGCTCTTTTCAGCAGTCAGCGGCAAGCGCGCCGCTCTTCATTTCCCCTCCAAAATCCAAATTCGGAAATTCCATGAAGAAATCTCCCGCGTGTCGGGCCGTCGCGGCGCGCCTCGGCATCGATGAACGCCGCGTTGTTCGGTTGATTCAAAATTTGACCGAGGCCGGCTTGGTGCCGTCCGGCTATGGGCGGCACGATCTTAGTCATCGCGAGTTAGCGCGAGTCCTTATCGGGGCCGTTGCGGATCGAGGACTACATTATGCGGCGCAGGCCGTGCGGGAGTTCGCCGCGCTCGACTCCAACGGACTTCGATTTGATGACTGGCTCGAGTCCCTGATTGCCGGCCGCGTCAATGCAGAGCCGATTGTCTCGGTGATTTTCCAACTCGATCCGCCTGCCGTGAGCGTTATCACGGAAGCATCGCAACTTGATTTCGGGCCGCGTTCAGACGTTGCGACGACTCGCGTTACGGCCATCAGCGGAGAAGCATTGCGCGCAATCATCGGGGATTTCAATGCCGTGGGGTAGTTTGGTTCGCTGGACCGATAGAGGATTTGGATTCGTGAAGAGCGACTATCCAGTGATGGAGGATGTGTTCGTACACAATATCGTTCTTCGTCGCGCCGGCATTGAGCCAATCGTCGGCACGACCCTGGAGTTCGAGACCGAACTTCATAAGGGGCAGCCACGCGTGAAGAGCGTAAGGCGGCTGAAGACCTGGAAAGACTAACCCACCAACGCGCCACCGTGCGCAATTCTGGAGAATACACTTGCCTGACGTTACCGAAGTTATCAGCAAGACTCATCAGCGCTACGCTGATCTCTTGCGAAAAGACCGCGAGCTAGAGGCGCAACTGCACGAACTGTCGCAGCGCGGCCGAGCGCTGACCCAGGAAAAGCACAAGAATGGCGTTCCGACATGGAGCGGCGAGGCTCCGAGGCCAAAAGCGCAACCAGTCCGTCGGCACGAGGGCGCAGAGGCACTCTTGCAGGGTCTGCTCCCAGAGCAGCCGCCAGAAGAGCTTAACCCGCCTCCGTTGCCAGAGGCTTGGAGTGGTGCCGCTGAGTTGCGCGAGGTGAGTGCGCAGGTGGAGGCTCTTACCGAGGCGCGCAAACTGCTGTCTATTGAGATCGAAAGGGCGCGTGCCGAGTACAGCAAGCAGGCCACCGAACAACGGCGAAAAGGTTATGCAGCCGTTGCCAGCAAGGTTGTGGCTGCTGCTAAAAATCTCGGTGACGCGCTGCTAGCGCAGCATGAGTTCCTCGATGGAATGCGCATCGATGGCATCGAGCGAAAACACCTGCGACCGCTAACGCTGAGGGCGTTCGGCGAACTTCACGAGCAGCACACACCTTTGTTGTGGCTGATTGAAGATGCGATCACAAAAGGTCACGCCAGCGAGAAAGATCGCCCGGATTGGCGAATGCCGGCGCCGTTGGATATTGTGGAGAATTACTGAGATGACCAAGAAAAATACCAAAGCCACGCTGGATAAGGCCGAAGTTCTGCTGAAAGACATTGAGGCTGCAGCGCGCGGCCGACGTCTCGCGAGGGCCGAAGCTGAAGTGAGAGATGCCGCGAAGCCGAAGACGCGCGCCGCTCGTGCTGTTGCGCTTAAGCGTGCTGAAGCTGATGTTGCCGGTACGGAGAAGCATGATCCGCGTTGTGTTTATTACGACATGAAGCCAGCGAAGCGGCGCGAGCCTGCGAAGCCGAGCGCTCTAGCGGCAGTTACGCAGTTTCTGCGCAATGAGTTCGCCGCACGGCGCAAGTAGCGTCGCGTCGGCGTTCCTTCAGACCGACGCGACAGGGGCGGGCGCTATTGGGGAACGTAGCGTCCAAACTCCTATTGCGTTTGTGTCTCGGATCGCTCGGCGCGCAGCGCTGATCTCACCTATTCCACCAACCAGGAATCCAATGACAGAAACCACCGAAGACATGCGCGATAGCGCACGTTCGCAGTCGCTTCGTGAAATCGTCGCGACAGATGATATTGCGAGTGAAGCCGAAGCGCGCACGTGGGGACGCGAAGCTGCGGAAGCATTCAAGCGGGCGCTGGCGGAAGGTCGACCGCTCACAGATGTAGTTGAGCTGTGGCCGAAGCACGCGGAAGATTTTCGGAAGGTAGCTGCAGAGATGATTGCGAGCGGCATCCCAAGTCAATTGGCGTCCGGCCGGCGTTGGCTGGCTTTCGTCAATGAATTCGAACGAACCTGGCCTGAGCATAAGGATTTCGCATAAATGGCTGCCGTAGCTACATATTCCACTGGTACCGTTTCCGTCGCGAATGGCGACACTCAGATCGTCGGTGCCGGTGGCGCGAATTGGTCGAACCCGAACGTCAAGCCGGGTGACAGCGTTGTTATCGCGGGGAACACGGTCACCGTCTTGGATGTGATCGACGCGACGCATATTTCAATCCTACCCTGGCCCTTCACCACCGTTCCAGCCGGCACGTCTTACGCGGTTCTCCAGACATCCTTCCGCCGCACCGCCGGCGGCGATGCCATGGAAGATGTCTCCGCGGTCTTTTCCGGTCTCCGGACAAAGGGCCTCTATATTTTCGTTGATCCCGGTGCGACTGCGCCGGATCCGTCGCTCGGTCGCGAGGGTCAATTCGCGCTGCAGCCCGACACTGGCAAACTTTGGTTGAAGACCGGCGGCGTGTGGGTGTTTCAGGGTGTGTACAAAGGATTTCGCGTCACTGGTCCATGGAGCGCGGCGACCGCCTATGAGATTGGCGACGTCGTGTCGCTGAACGGCTCGTCGTATGTGGCGCTACTGGCTAATACTAACCAGTCGCCGCCGAATGCGACTTATTGGATGGTGCTGGCGGCACAAGGGGAGAAGGGAGACACCGGACCGGCGGCCTGGACTCCGCCGGCAGCATGGGTGACGGGCACCGCATACGCAGCAGGCCCACCGGCAAGCGCCGTCGTGCAAGCTGGCGAAACCTACGTCTGCTTGGTGTCGCATACGTCCGGCACATTCGCCACCGATCTTGCAGCCGGGAAATGGATCAAGGTTGCGCAGAAGGGAACTGGCGATCTTCTGTCGACGAACAATCTGTCGGACCTGGTCAACAAAGACACCGCGCTCGGGAATCTAAGAGGGTTGAGTTACGGCGCTGCGCAGTCGCTCACGCCCACACAGCAGAACCAACTCGGCGATAACGGTGGGTTGGTTCGCGTCGTGAAAGTGCAGAAGTTCACGGCCTCTGGCACCTATACGCCAAGCGCCGGAATGCTTTATTGCATCATCGAATGTTGGGGCGGTGGCGGTGGCGGTGGTGGAGTCTTAGGACAAGCCGGAGTCATTGGGTCGTCTGGCGGCGGTGGCGCAGGCAGCAAGTCAATCAAATTCGCGACGGCTGCTGATATCGGCGCATCAAAGGCAGTAACGATAGGCGCAGGCGGCAACGGAGGTGTTAACGCGGCCGTTGGTTCACCGGGCGGAGATACTTCTTTGGGGTCGCTATGCATAGGAAAGGGCGGCTCTGGCGGTGGGTACATCAGCGGAGCGTCGTCACTAGGCCTTGGTGGTGCGGGCGGCGCTGCCGGTACGGGCGACATCACCGGCACGGGCGAACCTGGCGGAACGGGCGTGTATCTCACCGGTACGGTGGCCTACATCGCCACTGGTAAGGGCGGATCGACTGAAATAGGCGGCGGCGGCCTCGCTAATTCGGCGACTTCGTTTGCCGGCGGCGGCTCGGGAACAGGATTCGGATCTGGCGGCGGCGGCGGCAGCGTTGTGAACAGTGGCGCTGGCGTCGGTGGTGGAAATGGTGCTCCGGGCTTCGCGCTCATTACGGAGTTTTGCTCGAAGTAGAGTTTGTCGCAAAACAGCAGGCTAAGGGGCAATCATCTCCGCAAGGCTTGCTGTTAGCCCGATGAGATTGGCGAATCCTAGTTTAGTTGCACTGCTCAGATTGCGGCGAATGTGAGTGCCGTCTCTATACAGGTACTCACCGTCTATTGTTGAGAGACAATACTCGCCCTTGCACATGGCGCGCCCCGGAAGGATCACATCAACATCGCTTCTCGTTTTAGCGATACTCTCCAGGGCTTGATACATCCTGCCTTGAAAGGCGAGGAAATCCGAAGCTTTGACCTGCTTGCCGCCTGCATCGCAGGATCTGCGCCACAAAGGCGTAACCGCAGAGAGCGCACAGGGAATGGGATCGTGATGAAATTGAGGCACGTCGGCGATGATAACAAACTTGCGGTGTGGCGCTTGGGCCTTTTCAATTAGAGACTTGAGACCCAGCGCCACTAGTTCGTATTGATCTGTCGACGTAGGGTAAAATCCGTCCTGCTCTATCGAGTGACTCAGGTACGTCCAGGAAGCCGCAAAGACAACTAGGTCAATGTCTTTGTTCTGTTGGAGATAGTTGATCGCGTTCTCTCGTAGATTCGTGCAGTGTGCGCGATAGCTTTTGGCCCAACGATATCCGGGAAATGGCCGGAATACATGCTCGCCCAACGCGGCAGGGCAGTCCACATATAAGGTGAAGGCGATTTTATCATCCGATGCTGCCTCTAGGATCGGGGCAATATGCTCGGCGTGACTATCGCCCCAGAGGAAAGCCTTGTGATGGGCGGTTTCCCAAGCAGGGCCAAACCGGCAGGAATCGAAAGTCATCCATGGAAATCGGAGGAAACCACGCCCGCATGGCCAGTTCCACATCTCGTCGAGGCTTCGCATTGCATAAGCGGTTGGTGGGATTCGGTCCGGAATCCCGTCATCGCTGTGCACGAACATCGCCGCGCAGAACAAAGCTAGTGAGGCGCCGAGACCGGCCCATACATTATACGAGGCTGGGAAGCGTGCCATTCGGAATGGACGTTCGACGAACCGATAGGAGAGGACGGCCAGAACAGCGGACACTGCTGCAAGTGCCAAGGCTTCGAGGATTCTCGGCTGGCCGTTGTTGATATAGATACGGAAGAATACCCAGACCGGCCAATGCCAGAGATAGAGGCTGTAGGAGATCAGGCCGATCGGTGCGAGGTTGCCTAGCCATCGCGAAGGTGCGCTGTCACTTTCGCACGGCCAGATCACGAGTGCCGCGCCGACACAGGGATAGAGAGCCGCGGTATATGGGAAATCAGTGGCGTTAATCCGGACGAAGCCATATCCAATGAGCGCCAATCCAGCGACCCTCGCCATAGGACCGAGAAAGCGAGGAATAGCTGGCAGTAGTACAAGGAGCGCGCCCAGCGCCAGTTCCCAGGCGCGTGGAGGGGCCATGTAGAATGCACCCTTTTCGTCAACCGTAAAGTAGACAAGGCTGGTGCCGAAAATAGCTATCGTGACGACAGCCGTAATGGCTGCGGCATCCGCGCGTTTTCTCGCGGCGGTGACGATGAGGAGCAAGAGGCCAGGCCATACAAGGTAGAACTGCTCCTCAACAGCGAGCGACCATGTATGCAGCATTGGCATCAGGTCGGCAGCCTGATCGAAATAGCCAGTGTGATTTACAAAGTAGAAGTTGGATCCACCGAAGGCCGCTGCAGCGGCGCTTGCCGCCAGCGCCTGGTAGTCTCCTGGCATCAGCAGAAATTTGCCAGTGAACAGCGTGACACCCAACATTACGAGTAGCGCCGGCAAAATACGTCGAACGCGACGGTCATAGAATCCGAGCAGCGAGAACTTGCCCGCCTGCATTTCGGCGACGAGGATTTGAGTAATCAAGAAGCCGGAAATGACGAAGAAGACGTCGACGCCGGTAAATCCGCCGCGCACAGGCGCACCGTAATGGAAAGCCATGACCGACAGCACTGCGATCGCCCGCAGACCATCAATATCAGCACGGTACTTCAAGATTGGTGCCCGCCCCATTCCGATTTGCGGGCGAACCCTAGCCCGACACAACCGCTCCGAGCAAGTGCTGGGACGTGGCTTCAAAGCCACAGCCGCGCGTCTTTCCTCGCCTAAACTGGAACCAAAGCAACCAAGATCAGAGCGACCTACAGCTTACCAGCCGCGAGCCAACGAGCAGCTTTAGGTCAAGGCGCGATCGACGATGGCTACGAGAGCGTGCGCCCATCTGGCCAGCGGCAAGAGTCCCGCCCAATTGATGACGGTCAAGGCGAAGAACATTGCACCTCCATGTAGCACCAAGGCCGGCGCAACACCCTTGAACAGAAGCGCCGCGGCTGCAATGGCGATGAAGAGCGACTTGAATATGTCCACACCCGCAATCAGAAACGCGACCAGGTACATCAGTGCTACGACGGCGGTTTTTGAGAAGATAGTTCTCTTCGCTATAGCGAGAACTTCGGTGACGATCTGATCATATTCTTGGTCCGAAATCTCGTTTGAAGTCGTGGTCATTGTCTGCCCCCCAGAATCTTTAGTTGCTCTAGTTTGTAACCCGCGAAACCTACCTTGGCGTAATCGCTCCGTGCAAGCCGCCCTTCATGATCCGCCCAGCGCGGGCTGCCTTCTTGTTTCTGATCTACCCGAGCAACCATGCGGGACTTCAAGCATGTTGCGTCTCGTCTCTCGGCGCCAGCCACCAGAGCGCGATGAGTAGTGCGAGCCCATTGGACAACATAGTCGTGGAAAGCGGCACGTTCATAAGCGTGAACGGAATGATTGCCCCCGAAGTGAGAATGAAGCGCGGCGACAATCCAGCCGAAGCCTTATTGGCGAGAGAAAGCAGGAGCCCACAGAAGAATGTCGTTAGCGGCATCCAGACCGGCCCGACAGAGGCCAAGCCTTCGGTGGCGAACAGAGAAGCGTTCATGTTGCCCATCTTGTATTCGTTGGCGAACACCACTCCAAGCTGGTCGGAGTATGGACAGGCCATTACCGGCTTGAGAAACGATAGCTGACAGAAGTAGGTCAGATGATGGTGGCTGAAAAACTCGAAGTAGTGATCAAGGGAGATCGACGGGATCGCCAGCAATCGGAAGTTCAGAAGTCCGAAGATGCGCTGTTGCGTAACGTCGATACCGTACAAATCGACTCCCGCGATGCTAAAAACTCCAATGGATAGGGGTACGATAAGCGACGCGACAACCGCAATCCTTGGCTCTAGCCACGCCGAAATCGCCCACATAAAGACTATGAAGGGGGCCGCAAACAGGGCCGTCTTGGTGAATGTGATCGGGAAGTAAAGCAGGGATACGATGCACAGCAGAGCCGCCATCCAGCGCCGCCCGTACAATAGGGAATAGGCAATTGCGAACGGGATCAGCGCGCCATTCACATTACCGATCGCATATTGAATGAGGCGATGATGGTCGACGGCTTCCCGAAGCGAATCCACCTCGTTTAAGCTAAAGGTCAGATGAAAACCGTTGAAAGAGCACAACAGCAACAAGATGGCTGAACCCGCAAGGGTTATCATAGGCAATCGATCAAGCGCGCTTTTCGATAGTCTCGGCCCCGGGCTTCCTCCGTGAATCGCGAGCGTAGGTAGCAGAAATGCAACCGTAGAAACCGCAGAGACGAGGAGCGCTTGCTTGTGATCGTAATCAAGCAAGCTGAACATGTTGAGCCAGAAATACCCGGCCATCATTGCGAACAGATAGAAACCTGCGAAATAGCCGAAGGTAAAGCGGGAAAAGACGAACAAGAGGCCGACAGCGCTCGTGAGCCAAACTGGAATTAGCCCGAGGTTCGACCAGTTCTCGCTAAAGCCGACATGATAAGTCGGCCGGAGCTGCGAGACTTTGAAGAGGCTGTAAAAGAACAAACAAAAAAAGACCAGAAGGATGGCGGCCCGTGCCGCGCGCCCGTCTGACCTTGGTTCGGAAAGGCCCGTGTGTGTCGCGAGGCAATCCAAGCTTCGCGTTCCGCTAAGAATTTCCTCGATCGCCGCCTTCGCCTCGCTTGATGAGTTCTTCGCCAGCGCAGAGGCCCATCGGTCGAAATCTCTGTTGTTTTTCATGCTCGCGCGCCGTGGCTCCCGAGCATGAATTATCACCCACAACTATTCCGAGCAAGCGCAGGTAGTGGCCGTAAAGCAACAGTTGCCAACTTTTCCCGAGCGTCCCATGCCAGACCTCAACGCCCTGACCCTGGGCAAACAGGCGGTCTGCCGCGGCTCACGCCGGCAAAAACTGGCGGCGCCGCTGCGGGGCTAAAGCCGAAGTTCTTGCACGCTCGTCGTGTGGGGCTTCGAGTTCTCTTCGTGGTCGATCGCTGCCTCGATTGCCTCGATCACCTGTTGCACGAGCGCTAGGTTCTGAAGGGTTTCGTGCGTCTCTTCGCCAGCCCAGACGCCTTTTAGGCTGCAGGCCAATGTTCGCCGGTTCTGAATTGCTTCCAGTCGCGCTTTCCGCAGATCGTCAAGAACTCCGCTCATCTTCTCTAGCCTTTTTTGGTGCTGGTTATTGGCGGCGGGTCACGAAAGGATACGGCAACCTATACGCGCGCGAAAGCGCCTCCAAGGGAGGGGTTGATTATTTACCGAATCGGGGCAAGGTTGTCCGTGGGCTTGATAACCCGGACTGAAGATACCGGCCTGCGACCTTTGGCGAGGTTGCCGCCGTAGTGCGTAGATGGGCTTTGGCGAGCCTGACACGCAACGTGGTGCACCTTGGCGGGTGCGACCGACCTGGCAGGCAATATGCCGGGAGCGTCGCAACATGTCCAGAGCCTTAGGGCTTAAAATTGCGCCGGACCGTCTCTTCAGCGGTTTATCAACTCCCGGCTGCCGGTCTGCCACTGGCATTGGCCTTGATAAGCCAAACTGAAGAGCATGAAATGATCACCGCCACCCTTCCGGCCACCGAATCCGCTGACTTCAAACCAACGCGCTCCTACGTCGCCTCCGAAATTTGGAGCCTGAGAAACGGCTTCGCCATTCTGCTAGGGCAGATCCGCGATATGCGCGCTATGGACGACATCAGCGCCGAATACCTTGACCGACTGATATGGACCGCCGACCACGTCAAGGGTGAGCTTGAGGAGGCCTATAAGCACGCGGAGGAGCTATCCGATGACGAGCGCGCGGAAGTAGCCGCCAGCCGGTTCGGGCTTGCACAGGCGGCTGAGTAGCCGTTCTGGTCGGTAACGGTTTGGCCCGCCTCACTCGCAAGGGGCGGGCTTCTCTTTGCAGTGTGCATGGCGTGTGCACGACCGGATTTTGATCTAGATTTTCGTTGTCGGATTTTGGGTTAAGATATTGATTTTGTTTGGTGAGCGCGGAGGGACTCGAACCCTCGACCCCATGATTAAAAGTCACGTGCTCTACCGCCTGAGCTACGCGCTCACTTCCTGGAGGTAACGACGTTCTAAACCGTCACCCCGTTCCAGCTCTTGTCTGACCATGATCCGCCGGAAACCGACTCCCGCCTTTCCGGATCATGCTCCAGCCCGCGCTGTGTAGGGGGCGGGGGCCGACGGGTCAATAGCGCAGAGGGCGGCAAATGCGTGGTCGTGCGGGCCCGGGATTGCCCTGAGATAGCTGGCGGTTAGTCCCGCTTCATCAAGCCCGACCGCGAAATCAATCCACGGCCGGATAGCGCCTCAGTTGGCGTCGCGGCGGATTTCGGAGGCGGCCTGCTGGGAAGGAGCGGCGATCGTGGGCATCGCGACCGGGCGCAGACCGATCAGTTCCGCGGTACGGATGGCGCTGTTGCGCCAGAACGAGAACGAGTTGATGCGCGAATTCTCCAGGATCGCGATCGCGACCGCTGCGAGGAAAGGCAGGCTCTGCAGCACCAGCACGCCGGCGAAGATGTAGATCTCGCGGACCTGCTTGAAGCCGTTGGTGGCGATGAGGACCGCGGCGCCGACCAAGAGGAGGACGCCGATCACCGCTTCCCAGAACGCCTGGAATTCAATCGACATCCGCGACAGGCCGCCCTTGGAGGTGCGGGCGAACGCCAGGTGCTCGGTGATCAGTCCCTGCGCCACGGCGCGCGACACCGTCCATTGCACGCTCATCGCCGCGATCATGGCGCCCAGCATCTGGCCGGCCTTCACCTTTACCCGCATCCGGTACAGCGCCACGAAATGCACGAGCGAGACGACGAAGGAGGCGATGATCGGCAACGTCAGGATCTTGTCGGGGATGGCGATGTCGGCAAAGGCGACGATCGGCACCCAGATCAGGTTGAGGATCGCGACCAAGACGCCGAGGCTCTCGGCGCCCAGCCAGTTCAGCCAGCCCAGCGAAAATTCCCGGCGCTGGTTGGGCGAGAGCCGGCTCGCACCGGGCAGGAAGCGCCGCCAGTGCTTTTTCACGATCTGGAAGCCGCCATAGGCCCAGCGGTGTCGCTGCTTCTTGAAGGCCTCGTAGGTGTCGGGCAGCAGGCCTTCGCCGTAGCGCTGGTTGGTGTAATGCGTCAGCCAGCCGCGCTCGATGATGGCAAGCCCGAGATCGGTGTCCTCGCAGATGGTGTCGCTGGACCAGCCGCCAGCCATGTCCATCGCCGCGCGGCGGATCAGGCACATCGTGCCATGCACGATGATGGCGTTGTGCTCATTGCGCTGGACCATGCCGATGTCGAAGAAGCCGGCATACTCGCCGTTCATGATGTAGTGCATCAGCGAGCGGTCGCCGTCGCGATGCTCTTGCGGCGCCTGCACCAGGCCGACCCGCGGGTCGGCGAAGACGGGCACGAGGTCCTTCAGCCAGTCCGGATGCACGACATAGTCGGCATCGATAATGCCGATGATCTCGGCGTCTGCCGCGGTGCGGTCCATGGCGATGCGCAAGGCGCCGGCCTTGAAGCCCTGGACCTTCTCGGCATTGATGAACTTGAAGCGCTCGCCGAGCGCGCGGCAATGATCCTGGATCGGCTGCCAGAACGCGGGATCTGGCGTGTTGTTGATGATGCAGACGCATTCGAAATTGGGGTAGTCGAGCCGCGACACAGCATCGAGCGTCTGCTTCAGCATCTCCACCGGCTCATAATAAGCCGGGATGTGGATTGAAACCTTGGGGAAGGTGACCTGCTCGCCGATCGTGGCGGGCGCCACCGCTGCGCTCTTCTGGATCAGGCGCCGGGGACCGCGGCCGAAGGCGACATCGGCGATCTCCTCGATCCGCGCCATCGCGATCAGGATCAGGGGGACGAGAAGGATCAGGCCGAGCGTCATCGCGAACGCCGAGCCGAACACGAAATAGTGCCCGGCCCAATAGGCGAAGACGGTCGCAACCCAGGCGCCGACGCCATTGGCGGCAGCCGAGAGTATCAAGGCCTGCATCACCGTCGGTCGTTCCAGGCGCAGGATCGGCAGCGACATCAGGATGCCGACGAGGAGGGCGATTACCGCGAGCTTCCAGTAGTTCTCGTTCACGATCGGCCCGGTCCAGGCGAATTTCGGCTCGCGGGACGCATTCAGGATGCCCCAGTACGGGCCGACGCCGCCTTCGAAGAATTTCCAGGGCTGATCGATCGCCTCGACGATGTTGTAGTCCATGCCGATGGCCTCGGCGCGGGTGACGAAATTGCGCAGCACCGAGGCCTGCTCGAACGGGCCGGGCTCCGCATTCCGGAGATTGTAGCCCGCACTCGGCCAGCCGAATTCGGCGATCACGATGCGCTTGCCCGGGAACTGGTCGCGCAAGAGCTGGAACATGGCGACCGCCTGGTCGACGGCCTGTTGGGCGGTGAAGTTCTCCCAGTAGGGCAGGACGTGGGCGGCGATGAAATCGACGGAATTGGCGAGCTGCGGATTGTCACGCCAGATATTCCAGATTTCGCCTGTGGTGACGGGGACATTGACCGATTTCTTGACGCGCTTGATCATCTCGATCAGGTCGTCGATCTTCTGCTCGCCGCGGTAGATCACTTCGTTTCCGACGACGACGCCGATCACGTTGCTGTTGCGCCGGGCGAGGTTAATCGCGGCGTCGATCTCGCGCTCGTTGCGCTCGGAATTCTTGTCGATCCAGGCGCCGACCATGACCTTCAAGCCGAATTCGGCGGCGATCGGCGGAACCAGTTCAACGCCGCCCGTCGACGAGTACAGGCGGATCGCGCGCGTCATCGTCGACAGCTTCTTCAGGTCGGCGCGAATCTTTTCGGCTTGCGGGATATTGTCGACGTCGGGATGTGCGCTGCCATCGAACGGCGCATAGGAGACGCTCGGCAGCATGCCGCGGAAGTCAGGAGCCTGCTGCTTTTCCTGCAGAAGGCCCCAGAGCGCGGCATGCACGGCGGTGACAAGCAACAGAACGGCGGCGACAGCGCGCATCGCGGCTAAACCATACGGGGCTGCTATGAAAGGAGAAAGCGAACCCGTCCCCTAGGTTCGACCGACATGGCGGTAAACTGCAAGATAATCCTGCCACGCGATTCCACAACTGATATGACCGCATGGCGTTTTGAGGGCGCCACGCAGCTCAAATGACGGAAGTCGCGTTCGTTCCAAAGTCGAAGGCGGTTATTTCGCGGCCGGCGACGGCGAGGCCGTCGGCGCTGGAGAAGGTGAGGCGGCAGGTGCCGGCGCAGCGTTGCCAGCCGTGGCGGGCGGCGCTTGCGGGTTGGGCGCTGCCGCAGCGGCTGCGGCAGCCGGAGGCTGGGCGCCGGGGTTGATCCAGCAAGCGTGGATGCGGCCATCGAGGCTGCGCGGCACCTTGTCGTCGATCGTGGCGCCAAACCGGGTCAGGCAGCGGAAGGTCGCCTGCACATGGCCGCCGGGGCAGCCGAAGCGATCGTAAAGGTCAAGGTGGCGGAAGGCGGTGTCGAGGTCATCAAGCCACATCAGCCGCACCACGCGCCGGCCGAGCCAGACGCATTCCGGGTTTCCGGCGGGGCCGTTGATCGCCTGCGTGGCCTCGACGAATTCGTCGGTCTTGCGCTGATTGTCCTTGGTGACGTCGGACGGAGCGTTTCCCTGCTTCGACTGCTCCTGCGGATTCGGCGTGCCGCTTTGGGAGAAAGCGGCACCGGTACCGATCAGAAGCGCGAGGCCGGCAGTGGCGAAATGGCGCAAGACCGCGATTTTGAACTGAAGCACCCGTCCACCCATACCTTCCCCGATCGATTTCCCGCCCAACAAATCATCTCGAACGGCCATGGCGTAATGCCGTCCAAATAGGTCTCCAGTGCGGCGGAGACGCTGGTGGAATCCCATGACCGGTATTTCAGATTTTGTCCAGCAAAGTCACAACTTTATCGCAACAGCGCAAAACTGTCGCAGGACAACCATGGTATTGCCCGACTCGTGCTCTTGGCAGACGGCGCCTGACCGGTTAATCGACGGTCCCCGGAGGATGGAACCGATTTCTCTTCGTACGCCACTGGCGCTTCTCCTGATATCGCTGGGTTTGATTGCGGCCGTGTGGTGGTGGCTCGCCACACCGATTACGCTTGCGCGTGCGCCGATCGACCCCAATGCAAAGCTGCAATGTGTCTCCTATGCGCCGTTCCGCGATACGCAGACGCCGCTGATCCCCACCACGCACATTCCGGCGGAGCAGATCGCGCAGGACCTGGCTGATCTCGCCAAGGTCACCGAGTGCGTGCGCACTTATTCGATCGAGAACGGGCTCGACCAGGTGCCAGGCATAGCGGCGAAGGTCGGACTGAAAGTCATCCAGGGCATCTGGCTCGGCAGCGACCGGATCAAGAACCAGACCCAGATCGCGGTCGCGGTCGGGCTCGCCAAGCAATATCCGGGTGTGATCACGGCGCTGGTCGTCGGTAACGAAGTGCTGCTGCGCGGGGAGATGACGACCGCGGATCTCGCCGCCTATGTCCGCGCGGTGAAGGCCCAGGTCCAGGTGCCCGTGACCTATGCCGATGTCTGGGAATTCTGGCTGCGCAACCGCGAGGTCTACGACGCCGTCGATTTCGTCACCATTCACATCCTGCCTTACTGGGAGGACATGCCAGTGCGGGCGAAATTCGCTGCTGCGCATGTGGATGCCATCCGTAAGCGGATGGCGGTGGCATTCCCGAACAAGGAGATACTGATCGGCGAGACCGGCTGGCCGAGCATGGGCAGGATGCGCGAGGGGGCGCTGCCATCGCGCACCAACCAGGCGCGGATCGTCTCGGAAATTCTCGATCTCGCCAAGCGCGAGGGTTTCCGCGTCAACCTGATCGAGGCCTATGACCAGCCTTGGAAGCGCCAGCTCGAGGGTACGGTCGGCGGCTATTGGGGCCTGTTCGACTCCGTCAATCGCGTGGTGAAATACCCGCCCGGAGTCGCCATCAGCAATTACCCGCTTTGGAAATGGTACATGGGCGCTGGCCTTGGGCTGGGCTTCGTCACCTTCCTCGTGGCCTGGCTGGCGGTCCGGCGGCGGCCATGGGCGCCGCGGGTCATGTCCTGGATCGCGGTCGGCGTCTCCGCAACCAGCGCCGGGATCCTGCTCGGGGTTGCCATCGACAAGATGATCTATGAGAGCTACGGGACCGGCGGCTGGGTGCAATGGGGGACGCTGCTTGCGGCAGCCATCCTCGCGCCGATCCTGTCGGCTCACGCGCTGATGGAGGGCAAGTCGCTGCCGACCTTCCTCGAACTGCTCGGACCGCGCCAGTACCGGCACGGCACCTTGCTCACAGCGCTGCTCGGCCTGTCGCTGATCGTGACGACCGTGATCGGGGCAGAAACCGCACTCGGCTTCACCTTCGACCCGCGCTACAAGGACTTTCCGTTCGCCTCGCTCACCATGGCGGTGGTGCCGTTTGCGCTGCTGATGCTGCTCAACCGGCCGCAGGAAGGGGTAAGGCCGATCGCGGAGGCCGTGTTCGCCGGCCTTCTGCTGGTTGCGGCCGGCTATACCTTCCTCAACGAGGGGACCGACAACTGGCAGTCGGTCTGGACCTGCGCGATGTATGTGTTGCTGGCGCTTACGCTGTGGCGGGCGCGGGTCGCGCAAAGCCTAAAATGAGCAGGCCGATCGCGATCCCCGACAGCGCGACATTGTAGAGCACGATCCCGAACCCCGCCGCGATCAGCCCGCCGGTCATCAGGACGATCGACGGCCGCAGCACGTGCAGTGTCGCGATCACGAGCGCGACGATGCCGAACACCGAGTTCCGGAACAGGGTCGTCGCCAGCGCGCGCACCTTGCAGTTCATGGTCTGCAGGCCCGCATCGCAGGCGAGCGCGACAGTTGAGAATTCGATCACGAGATAGCGCACGTAAAGTGCGTAACCGACGGTGAGGAAACCGACGATCAGCAGGAACTGCACCTGATAGGGCGTAAGGCGAAACGGGGTCTTTGTCATCGCGCGAATATGGTCGGGAAAGGGGACGAGGACAAGCCGCTTCGGGCGGCATGAAAGCGAGTGAAAATGTCGCCGCAACTTCTTGCGGTCACGCCATTATTGCTCCTTGCGACCGAACATTGAGGTGATCGCCGAGACTGCGGAAGGCGGCTCCGGCTTCTTCGGCGGCTCCTCGACCACCACTGGAGCTGCCGCTCGTTTCGGTGCCGCGTGCTGGCGTGGTGCGGGCTTGTTGGGAGTCGTCGCCGTCGGCTCCGGCTCGTCCTTGAGCGTCAGGCGCTGGCCGTCGAAAACAGCGGTCTCGCAAGGGCGGCCGTTCTCGGCGAGTACCGCGCAGATTTTCGCCGCGGCCCCGGCGTCGCGCAGCGGGCCGGCAACCAGGCGAAGCTGCATGCCGAGCCCGTTGGCGCCTTCCTTGATGACGATGATCGGGCGCAGGTTGAACAGTGGAGCGTTCGAGCGCGATTTCAACAGGCCTCGCCACAACGCGCGCAGCCCCGGCACCGTATTGGCGGTGCCGAGATCGACCCCGAATTCGGTACGCAGCACCTCGGCTTTCGGCGCGCCGGCGTCCTCTTTCGCTTTCTCCGCGTCACCAGCGGCAGGTGCCGCGGCGACCACCTCGGGCATGGGGCTGGCGGTGACCGTGGCAGCGGGCATGGCCGGCTCGACTTGCTTGCTCGCGGCAGGAACGGGCGGTCCGATTATCGACGCCGCGCCGACGAGCGGCATCGCGGGTAATGGCGCTGCCGCGGCATCGGTCGGGTCCGGATTGCTGGCTGGCACGGGGGCGGCGGGTGCCGTGTTGGCAGCAACGACCGGCGGTTTCTCCACGGGCGGCTTCTCGCTCGCAGCGGCCAGTGGCTTGTCCGAAGCCAGCACCGGGGGCTTTTCGGCGGCTGGTTTCTCGGGCGCGGTTGGAGCGGGTGTCGTTGCCGCGACTGGGGCCACGACCGGAGCCGAGGCATGATGCGCTGCCGGCTCTTGCACCCACGCGGGATATGGCGAGTGGGCGGGCTGTGGTGCAGCCGCCGTGCTCTGCTGCGCGATCGTGCCGGTAACCGAATCCAGTCCTTGCTCCAGCACGGTGACGCGGGCGTAGAGCCGGTCGCGGTCCGAATTGAGCGTCTCGATCGCGGACGCAAGCCGCCGCGCCTCGTTCTGGCTCTCCTTGGTGAGCATCTGGATCTGCTGCGCCTGCCGCGCCACCTCCGCGGCGGCACCCTGGTCGCGCCGCCACCCGAGCGAGGACTGGGGGGCGAGGACCGCGAGCGTGACGGCGCCGACTGCGGCAAAACCCCAGGAGCCGAGCCGCCACAGCGTGCGGCGGTCGAATTCGTCTTCCTCGGCAAGCAGGCCTGTAAACAAACCGCCGGTGCTTTCCGCGCCGAGATCGCCTGCCAGATTGTCAGGATCTTTGGCCAAAACCCCTTTGGCCCTCCTCAAGGCCCGCCGAATCACGCCGCAAAGATTAACAGGAAATGCGCGGGGAACCTGATCCGTAGCCAGCCCGCGAGGCGAATAGGTTTCCTCTCCCGGGGAAACCAATTAAGACGGCTTGGCGCGATCCGCGGACAATATTTGAGGGTTTTGATGACTGCTCGATCCAGCCTGACGGTGGTGCTCGCGGCCGGCGAGGGCACGCGCATGCGATCCTCGCTGCCGAAGGTCCTGCATCCCGTCGCCGGACAGTCGCTGTTGTCCCATGTGCTGCGTGCTGCGCCGAATGGCACAGGCGCTTCGCTGGCGGTGGTGGTCGGGCCGGACCATCAGGCGGTCGCGGATGAGACGCGGCGGGTCCGTTCTGACGCCAGTACCTTCGTGCAGCGCGAGCGGCTCGGCACGGCCCATGCGGTGCTGGCGGCGCGCGAGGCGATCGCTGCTGGAGCCAACGATCTCCTGATCGCGTTCGGCGACACGCCGCTGATATCGGCGGAGACCTTCGAGCGACTGCGCGCGCCGCTGAAGAATGGCGCCGCGCTCGCGGTGCTCGGCTTCCGCGCCGCCGATCCCACCGGCTACGGCCGGCTGGTGGTCGAGAACGGCAGGCTCGTTGCGATCCGCGAGCAGGCCGACGCCAGCGCCGAGGAACGCAAGATCACGCTGTGCAATGCCGGCGTGATGGCGTTCGACGGGCGCAAAGCGCTCGGCATCCTCGATGAGATCGGCAATGCCAATGCCAAGGGCGAATATTACCTGACCGATGCCGTCGCCATCGTACGTGAAAAAGGATTGGAGGCCGTCGTGATCGAGACCAGCGAAGACGAAGTGCGCGGCATCAACACCAAGGCGCAGCTTGCGGAAGCCGAAGCGGTACTGCAGGCGCGGTTGCGCAAGGCTGCGATGGAGGCCGGCGTGACGCTGATCGCGCCGGAGACCGTCTATCTCGCCGCCGACACCAAATTCGGCCGTGACGTCACCATCGAGCCCTTCGTGGTGATCGGCCCCGGCGTGAGCATCGGCGATGGCGCGGTGATCCACTCCTTCTCGCACATCGTCGAGGCCACGATCGGCAACAAGGTCTCGATCGGTCCCTATGCGCGGCTGCGGCCCGGCACCTCGCTCGGCGACGGCTCGCGGATCGGCAATTTCGTGGAGACCAAGGCTGCGATCCTGGAGGAGGGCGTCAAGGTCAATCATCTCTCTTACGTTGGCGACGCCCATGTCGGCGCCAACTCCAATCTCGGTGCCGGCACCATCACTTGCAATTATGACGGCTTCCTCAAGCACAAGACCCTGATCGGCAAGGGCGCCTTCATCGGCACCAATTCCTCGCTGGTCGCGCCCGTGAAGATCGGCGCCGGCGCCTATATCGGCTCGGGCTCCGTCATCACCAAGGACGTGCCCGACGATGCGATGGCGGTCGAACGCAGCCCGCAATCCGTCCGCGAAGGCGGCGCGGCGCGCTATCGCGAGATCAAGATGAAAGCGAAGGCCGCGAAGGGAAGCTGACGCGATAGTCCCGTAGGATGGGTAGAGCGAAGCGAAACCCATCGCGATGAAGCACGCCGCGCGATTGATGGGTTTCGCTTCGCTCTACCCATCCTACGATTCCGTCTCGTCTTTCGATGGAACGACGCTGTCATTCCGGGGCGATGCGCCAGCATCGAACCCGGAATCCATTTCTCCGCTTGCGCCCGTGGCCCAATGGATTCCGGGCTCGCGCTACGCGCGCCCCGGAATGACGGTGGCGGTTTGCGGCGAACGGGAGGGGCAGGTTGGATCTGCCTTAACTCGCCCGTTAATCTTCTCTTTAACGTTGTCTCAATCCGCAATAATTATTGAGTTTGTTGGTGCCCGCGTTTCCCGTTAAGGGAGCGTGTCGTCGGTTTGGCAAATTTTCGGCGATTTGGGGATTTTGATCCGCATGTGCGGCATTATCGGCATTCTCGGACGGGCACCGGTTGCGGAGCAACTGGTCGATTCGCTCAAGCGACTTGAGTATCGCGGCTATGATTCCGCTGGTGTCGCCACGCTGGAGGGCGACCATCTGGTGCGGCGGCGCGCGGAAGGAAAATTGAAGAACCTGGAAGCGCGGTTGCACGCCGAGCCGCTCGATGGCCACACCGGCATCGGGCATACGCGCTGGGCGACGCATGGCCGGCCGACCGAGGGCAATGCGCATCCGCATGCGACGGACAATGTCGCTGTCGTCCACAACGGCATCATCGAGAATTTTCGCGAATTGCGCCAGGAGCTCGAGAAGCAGGGCGCGAAATTCTCCAGCGAAACTGACACCGAGGTCGTCGCCCATCTCGTCAACTCCTACCTCCTGAAGGGCTATTCGCCGCAGGAGGCGGTGAAGGCGTCGCTGCCGCAGCTCCGCGGCGCGTTCGCGCTGGCGTTCCTGTTCAACGGCCACAATGATCTCTTGATCGGCGCCCGCAAGGGTTCGCCGCTCGCGGTCGGGCATGGCGACGGCGAAATGTATCTGGGATCGGACGCGATCGCGCTGGCGCCGTTCACCGATACGATCAGCTATCTCGAGGACGGCGACTGGGTGGTGCTGTCGCGCGAGGTCGGCGTGATCTATGACGAGCATGGCGCGGTCGCCAACCGCGAGGTGCTGAAGTCAGGCGCATCGGCATTCCTGGTCGATAAGGCCAACTACCGCCACTTCATGGCCAAGGAAATCCACGAGCAACCGGAAGTGGTTGGCCACACGCTCGCCCGCTATATCGACATGGCGACCGAGCGGGTCACGTTGCCGGTCAAGCTGCCGTTCGATTTCAAGGATATCCAGCGCGTCTCGATCACCGCCTGCGGCACCGCGAACTATGCGGGCTATGTCGGGAAATATTGGCTGGAGCGGTTCTCGCGCCTGCCGGTCGAGATCGATATCGCGTCCGAATTCCGCTACCGCGAGGCGCCTTTGCGGAAAGGCGATCTTGCGATCTTCATCTCGCAATCCGGCGAGACTGCCGACACGCTGGCCGCGTTGCGTTACGCGAAAGAGCAGGGCGCGCATACGGTTTCGGTGGTGAACGTGCCGACCTCGACGATAGCGCGCGAGAGCGAGACCGTGCTGCAGACGCTGGCCGGTCCCGAGATCGGTGTCGCCTCGACCAAGGCCTTCACCTGCCAACTCATGGTGCTGGCCTCGCTCGCAGTCGCCGCCGGCAAGGCGCGCGGCGAACTGTCGGACGCGGACGAAGCCAAGCTCGTGCACGGCCTCATCGAGATTCCCCGATTGATCGCGGCGGCGCTGACCACGGAGCCGCAGATCGAGAAGCTCGCGCGCGAGATCTCCAAATCGCACGATGTGCTCTATCTCGGCCGCGGCACCAGCTATCCGCTCGCGCTCGAGGGTGCGCTGAAGCTGAAGGAGATTTCCTACATCCACGCCGAGGGCTATGCCGCCGGCGAGCTCAAGCACGGGCCGATCGCGCTGATCGACGAGAACATGCCGGTCGTGGTGATCGCGCCTTTCGACAAGGTGTTCGAGAAGACCGTCTCCAACATGCAGGAAGTGGCCGCCCGCGGCGGCAACATCATCCTGATGACCGATGCCAAGGGGGCGGCGGAGGCGACCGTCGATTCCCTGGTCACGATCGTGCTACCGGACATGGCGGCGGCCTTTACGCCGATAGTCTATGCCGTTCCGGTGCAGCTCCTCGCCTATCATACCGCAGTGGTCATGGGCACGGACGTCGACCAGCCGCGCAACCTTGCGAAGTCGGTTACGGTCGAATAGCCGCAACCGCCCGGATTACGTTGGCCCTTCAAAAACCTGCTAGGATGGCTTAGCTGGGAGATTCTGGCTGCGCCCTGCGACCTGGAACCATAATGAGCCCCGAGAATCCGCCTCCGATCCCGCCCCCGGGCGAACACTCGCCAGACGGCCCGCGCGGCCTGATGGCCCGCTTTCGAAACTATTTCCTGACCGGGCTGATCGTCACGGGGCCGGTCGCGATCACCCTCTATCTGACCTGGTGGTTCGTGACCTGGGTCGACGGCCTGGTGCGACCGTTCGTGCCTTCGGCCTATCGCCCTGAAACCTACCTGCCATTCGGCGTGCCCGGTTCCGGGCTGGTCGTCGCGGTGATCGCGCTGACGCTGCTCGGTTTCCTTACCGCGAATTTGATCGGACGGACGCTGGTCGATCTCGGCGAGCGGCTGCTGGGGCGGATTCCGGCGGTGCGCGCGATCTATCGCGGCCTCAAGCAGGTGTTCGAGACGCTGTTCTCGGGCAACGGATCGAGCTTCCGCCGCGTCGGCCTGGTCGAATTTCCCTCGCCGGGCATGTGGTCGATCGTCCTGATCTCGCAATCGCCGAGCGCGAACATCGCGGCGAGTCTGCCGGGCGAGGAGGAACACATCTCGGTGTTCCTGCCATGCTCGCCGAACCCGACCACCGGATTCTTCTTCTACGTGCCGAAGAGCAAGATCATCGAGGTCGAGCTGAGCGCCGAGGATGCCGCGACATTGATCATGTCCGCCGGCGTCGTCCAGCCGGGCTCCGGCGATGCAAAGCGCGTCGCCGCGCTCGCCGGTGTCGCCAATGCCGCTCGCATCGCCAACTCCGCCTCCACGCTGCAGCCGAAGCCCGCGCCTGCGAAAGTGGAATAGGGCTCTCCCGATTTTGAAGGTGAAGCGAACTCGTGCTCGCCTTCGGATCGTTCTACAAGCGCGGTCTTACAAAACCCTTCAGGATCCATCATGTCCAATACGATCGCGATCCTCGCGCCGGGTGCCATGGGCAGCGCGGTGGCGCAACGCCTGGCCGAACACGGCGCCCGCGTCCTGACCTCACTTCACGGCCGGAGCGAAGCGAGCGCCAAACGCGCGGCTGCCGCCGGCATGATGGCGGCCGATGAGGCCGATATCGCCGCTGCCGACATCATCTTGTCGATCGTGCCGCCCGGCGAGGCGATCGCGCTGGCCGAGCAGTTG
Source organism: Bradyrhizobium sp. Leo78 (assembly GCF_059512425.1). NCBI lineage: Bacteria > Pseudomonadati > Pseudomonadota > Alphaproteobacteria > Hyphomicrobiales > Nitrobacteraceae > Bradyrhizobium > Bradyrhizobium sp. Leo78. The sequence goes on along the minus strand of NZ_JCAMOT010000043.1, from coordinate 41,330 downwards.
GCGGCCAATATCGCGAAACACCGAACGAGACCTGTCGTCGTCGATTGCAATGCCGTCAATGTCGAGACGGTGCAGAAAGTCGCCGACATCATCGCGGCTTCCGGCGCGCGCTTCGTCGATGGCGCGGTCATCGGCTTGCCGCCGAAACCAGGCTCAGCCGGACCGGCATTCTATGTCTCGGGCGAACATGCGCAGGACCTCGCAGTGCTCAAGCAATTCGGTCTCGACTTGCGCATCGTCGAAGGGCCGGTCGGCGCTGCTTCCGCGCTCAAGATGTCGTATGCGGGCATCAACAAGGGGCTGACAGCCGTCAGCGCCGCCATGGTGCTGGCGGCTACGCGCGCAGGCGCCGCGGACGCGTTGCGCGACGAACTGGCACTCAGCCAGCCACACATTTTGGCGCGGCTCGGGAATGCGCTGCCCGATATGGTGCCGAAGGCGTATCGCTGGGTCGCCGAGATGCGCGAGATCGCGGCGTTCCTCGGCCCGGATCATCCCGCCAGTCTCGCCTATGAGGGATTCGCGCGGCTGTTCGAGCACGTCGCTGCGGATGCGAGCGGCGCGGGCAAGGACGTCGCGAAGCTGCGGGCGTTCGCCGAGAGCTGCAAGGCGAAGAATAGCTAAAAAGCTACCACCGTCATTGCGAGGAGCGAAGCGACGAAGCAATCCATTGTCACCGCGTGCGTGGAGGCATGGATTGCTTCGCTGCGCTCGCGATGACGGGGTAAGAGCCAGTCAGATCAACGTGTCGTACAAATCTTTCCAATCCGGGTTCACAGCTTCAATCAGGGCGATCTTCTTCGCGCGGCTGCCGGCCTTGATCTGTTTTTCGCGCGCGATGGCGTCGAGCATGGTGTCGTGGAGTTCGTACCAGACCAGCACCTTGCTGCCGTATTTCGCCGTAAAGCCTTTTACGAGTCCTTCGCGATGCTCAAAGGCGAAGCAATCCATTGGCTTTCGAGAGCGCGGAAAGGTGGATTGCTTCGCTTGCGCTCGCAATGACGGCGGTTGGGGTTGCGCGGTCCTGCTGCCACAAACACCGTCATTGCGAGGAGCGAAGCGACGAAGCAATCCACGTCTCCGCTTGCCGTACCATGGATTGCTTCGCTGCGCTCGCAATGACGGGGAAGAACGTCACCCCGCGCCGATCAGGGGGATCGCTTCGTCACGTTCGAACAGGTAGAGCAGGCAGCGCAAGGCGTCGCCGCGCTCGCCTTTCAGCTTCGGATTGTCCTTCATGATGCGTAGCGCTTCGTCGCGGGCCTGCGCGATGAGCTGGCCGTGTACCTCAGGGCGCGCGATGCGGTAGCCTGGAAGGCCACTTTGGCGGATGCCGAGCACGTCGCCTTCGCCGCGCAGCTTCAGGTCTTCCTCGGCGATACGGAAGCCGTCGGTGGTTTCGCGGATCACTTTAAGCCGCGCTTTTGCGATTTCGCCGAGCGGCTCCTGGTAGAGTAGCAGGCAGGTTGACGCCTCCGAGCCGCGCCCGATCCGGCCGCGCAGTTGGTGCAGTTGCGCAAGTCCAAAACGCTCTGCGTTCTCGATCACCATGATGGTCGCCGCCGGTACGTCGACGCCGACCTCGACGACCGTGGTGGCGACCAGCAGCGTGATCTCATGCGCGGCGAACTGCGCCATCACGGCGTCCTTCTCCGCGCCCTTCATCTGGCCGTGGACGAGGCCGACACTGTCGCCGAAACGCTTCTGCAGGCTCTCGAACCGCTTCGTCGCGTTGGTCAGGTGTTCGGTGCCTTCGGCTTCGGATTCCTCCACCAGCGGGCAGATCCAGTAGACCAGCTTGCCCGCCGTCAGCGCGCGGCCGACGGCGTCGATGACGTCGCTGATGCGGCTTGCCGGCACGGCGCGGGTATCGATCGGCTGGCGGCCGGCCGGTTTTTCTCGCAATTCGGAGATGTCCATGTCGCCGAAATAGGTGAGCACCAGCGTGCGCGGGATCGGCGTGGCGCTCAGCACCAACACGTCCACCGCTTCGCCTTTCGATGTCAGCGCCAGCCGCTCGCGCACGCCGAAGCGATGCTGCTCATCGACGATCGCAAGCGCCAGCGACTTGAAGATCACGTCGTCCTGGATCAGCGCATGGGTGCCGACCAAAAGGTCGATCTCGCCGGCCTCGAGCCGGGCGAGCAGTTCACGCCGCTCCTTGCCCTTCTCGCGGCCGGTGAGGATCGCGACACGAAGACCGGCGCGCTCCGCAAGCGGGGCGATGGTCTTGATGTGCTGCCGCGCCAGGATTTCGGTCGGCGCCATCAGCGCGGCCTGCTTGCCGACTTCGGCGACGGCCGCGGCCGCGAGCAGCGCCACCACGGTCTTGCCGGACCCGACGTCGCCCTGCAGCAGGCGCAGCATGCGCACCGGCTGGCGCAGATCTTCTGCAATCGCCGCCATAGCGGAGCGTTGCGAAGCCGTCAGTGCATAGGGCAGCGCGTCGATGATCTTGTTGCGCAGATGGCCGTCGCCGGCATTGCGATCGCCGGCAGGCCGGCGGAGTTGGGCGCGGATCAGTGCCAGCGCCAATTGCCCGGCGAGCAGCTCGTCGAAGGCAAGGCGCGACCAGAACGGGCCGTCAGGCAGGATGTCGGTGAGCTCGACCGGCACATGGACACGCTGCAGCGCTTCCGCGATCGGCGGAAAGCTGCAGCGGCGCAGCACCTCCGGGCTGATCCACTCTGGCAATGCGGGCAGTTTCTGCAGCGCCTGCGCGATGGCACGGCGGAGCGAGCCGATCGCAAGTCCCTCGGTCAGCGGATAGACCGGATCGATGCCGGAGAGTTTTGCAAAGCCTTCTTCATCGACGACGCGGTCGGGATGCACGATCTGGGGGATGCCGTCGTACATCTGCAAGGTGCCGGAGACATAGCGCTTGGTTCCGACGGGAAGCAGCTTCTCGACATAGCCCGGCTGGGCGCGGAAGAAGGTGAGCACCACATCGGCGGTGTCGTCGCTGGCATAGACGAGATAGGGCGCACGCGAACTGCGCGGCGGGGCCGGGCGATGGCGGTCGATCGTGACCTCAAGCGTCACCACCGTGCCCGGAACCGCGTCGCGGATCTTCGGCCGCGCGCGGCGGTCGATCACGCTTGCGGGCAGATGCAGCAACAGATCGACCAGCCGCGGCGTCTCGCTGCGGTCAAGCAGATAGCGGAGCAGCTTGTCCTGCTTCGGCCCGACGCCTGACAGGCTCGTGACCGGCGCAAACAGGGGATTGAGCAGAGCAGGGCGCATTCAGGTCTTTCGTCGTGCGAGACGCGTCATGCGCGGACTTGATCCGCGCATCCATCTTGAAGAGAGGATGGATTGCCGGGTCAAGCCCGGCAATGACGGGAGGCGTTGATAATTGGGAACAAGAAGGGCTGACATCGGTCATCCCAGTCGCTATATCACCCCCGCCCGGCACGTCCGGGCTTTTGGCGTTTGGATGGATTTGGCGACATGACGGGAACGACACGGTCGAGCGGCGGGCTCGACGACCGCCGCAAGCGGCTATTGTTTCGCTGCTGGCATCGTGGCACCCGCGAGATGGACCTCATCCTCGGCCGCTTTGCGGACGCCGAAATCGGCAACCTCTCGGAGGCCGAACTGTCCGAACTGGAGCATCTGCTCGAGGTGCCCGATCCCGACCTCTATGCCGCGCTGATCGGCGACAGGCCGCTTGACGAGGCAGGGGCGCTGTTTGCCCGCATCAAGGCGTTTCGCGCGGTGGAACACGACACATGAAACCACAAGCCAAATCGCCCGCCGCGCTGCTGGCCCCCGGGCGCGCGGTGACCTTTGCCAATGTCGCGGAGGGGGCCGAGGGGCTCATCATCGCCGATCTCGCGCGCGCGATCGCGGCGAAGCCGAGGCGGCCGGCGGTCAGCCTTGCCGTGGTCTGCCGCGACGGGGCGCGGATGCAGCAGCTTGCCCGCGCACTGGAATTCTTCGCGCCCGATCTTGCCGTGATGCAGTTCCCGGCCTGGGACTGCCAGCCCTATGACCGTGTCTCGCCGCATGGTGGCGTCCTGGCGCAGCGCCTGACCACGCTGGCACGACTGTCGCGGCTCGCCGGCAGCGACAAGCCTCTGATCGTGCTGACCACCGTGAACGCCATCGTGCAGCGGGTGCCGGCGCGCGAGGTGGTGGCGGCGCAGGCGCTGTCGGTCGCGCCGGGCCATGTCGTGCCGATGGACTCGATTGTCGCGTGGCTTGAGCACAACGGCTATACGCGCTCCTCCACCGTGCGCGAGCCCGGCGAATATGCGGTGCGCGGCGGCATCCTCGACCTGTTTCCGGCCGGGCTCGAGCAGCCCGTGCGCTTCGATTTCTTCGGCGATTCCCTGGAGTCGATCCGCACCTTCGATGCCGAGACCCAGCGTACGCTTTTGGACATGCGCGGGCTCGATCTGGTTCCGGTCTCGGAATTCCAGCTCACCACGGAGACCATCCGCCGCTTCCGCATGGGTTATGTCGCCGCCTTCGGCGCACCGGAGCGCGACGATGCGCTGTATGAAGCCGTCACCGAAGGCCGCCGCCATCCCGGCATGGAGCACTGGCTGCCGCTGTTCCAGGAGCGGATGGACACGCTGCTCGACTATCTCGACGGCGCGCCGATCGCGATCGAGCCGCAGGGCGAGGACGCCGCGCGCGAGCGCTTCAAGCAGATTGTCGACTACTATGACGCGCGGCGCGAGGCGATGGAGCATCCCGGTGGCGGCGCGATCTACAAGCCCCTGCCGCCGGACCAGCTCTATCTCACCGAGGCAGAATGGACGCAGCGCCTGAACGATGGCGCACTGGCGCGGCTGACGCCGTTTGCCGTGCCCGAAGGCAGCACGGAGGTGTTCGACGCCGGCGCGCGGCAGGGCCGCAACTTCGCGCCGGAGCGCGCCGATACCTCCATCAACGTGTTCCAGGCCGTCGCCGCCCATGTGCAGGCCCTGCAGGCACAGCGCAAGAAGGTGGTGATTGCGTTGTGGAGCGAGGGCTCGCGCGACCGCATGGGCTCGATGCTTCAGGACCACAAGCTCCACAATGTCACCAACGTCAACACCTGGCGCATGGTGCAGGCGACGCCGCGCAACGAGGCAATGCTCGCTGTGCTCGGCATGGAATCGGGCTTCGAGACCGACGATGTCGCCGTCATCAGCGAGCAGGATATCCTGGGCGACCGCCTGGTGCGGCCGCGCAAGGCGCATCGCAAGCTCGACAACTTCATCTCGGAGGTCACGAGCCTGTCGGCCGGCGATCTCGTCGTCCATGTCGAGCACGGCATCGGCCGCTTCGTCGGCCTGCAGACGCTGGAGGTCGGGGGCGCGCCGCATGACTGTCTCGAGCTGCATTATGCGGCGGAGACAAAACTGTTTCTGCCGGTCGAGAACATCGAGCTGCTGTCGCGCTACGGCTCCGACAGCGCCAATGTCGAATTGGATCGTCTCGGCGGCACCGGCTGGCAGGCGCGCAAGGCGAAACTGAAGAACCGCATCCGCGAGATCGCGGGCGAATTGATCAAGATCGCGGCCGAGCGCATGCTGCATGAAGCGCCGAAGATGCCGGTGCAGCCGCATGTCTATGACGAGTTCTGCGCGCGCTTCCCCTATGAGGAGACCGAGGACCAGCTCGGCGCGATCAACTCGACGCTGAAGGACCTCGAGAGCGGCCGCCCCATGGACCGGCTGATCTGCGGCGATGTCGGCTTCGGCAAGACCGAAGTGGCGCTGCGCGCGGCATTTGCGGTCGCGCTCGACGGCAAGCAGGTTGCGGTGGTGGTGCCGACCACGCTGCTCGCGCGCCAGCACAGCAAGACCTTTGCCGAGCGCTTCCGCGGCTTCCCGGTCAATGTCGCGCAGGCCTCGCGGCTGATCCCGACAAAGGAGCTGACGCAGGTCAAGAAGGGGCTCACTGACGGCAGCGTCGATGTCGTCGTCGGCACCCATGCGCTGCTCGGCAAGTCGATCAAGTTCAAGGACCTGGGCCTTTTGATCGTCGACGAGGAACAGCATTTCGGCGTCGGCCACAAGGAGCGGCTGAAGCAGCTCCGGGCGCAGGTGCATGTGCTGACGCTGTCCGCGACGCCGATCCCGCGCACGCTGCAGCTTGCACTGACCGGCGTGCGCGAGCTCTCGATCATTGCCTCGCCCCCGGTCGACCGGCTCGCGGTGCGCACCTTCGTCGCGCCGCATGATCCCTTGATGATCCGCGAGGCGCTGCTTCGCGAGCGTTATCGCGGCGGGCAGGCGTTCTATGTGGTGCCGCGGATCGAGGATCTCGCTGGTGTCAAGGACTTCCTCGACAAGAACGTGCCGGAGATGAAGGTCGCGGTGGCGCACGGCCAGATGCCGCCGACCGTGATCGAGGACATCATGTCGGCGTTCTACGACGGCAAATACGACATCCTGCTGTCGACCACGATCGTCGAGTCCGGGCTCGATATCCCCAATGCCAACACGCTGATCGTGCATCGCGCCGACATGTTCGGCCTTGCCCAGCTCTATCAGCTCCGCGGCCGCGTCGGTCGCTCGAAGCTGCGGGCCTATGCGCTGTTCACGCTGCCGGCGCAGCAGAAGATTACGGCGCAGGCCGAACGGCGGCTCAAGGTGCTGCAGTCGCTGGAGACGCTGGGCGCGGGCTTCCAGCTCGCTTCCCACGACCTCGACATCCGTGGCGCCGGCAATCTGCTCGGCGAGGAGCAATCCGGTCACATCAAGGAAGTCGGCTTCGAACTCTATCAATCGATGCTGGAGGAGGCGATCGTCAACCTCAAAGCCGGCGTCGCCGAGCCTGCCGCCGACCGCTGGTCGCCGCAGATCACGATCGGCATGCCCGTGCTCATTCCGGAGGATTACGTCAACGATCTTTCGGTGCGGCTGTCGCTGTACCGGCGGCTCGCCGATCTCGACACCGAAGAGGAGATCGACAATTTCGCAGTCGAGATGCGCGACCGCTTCGGCGTGCTGCCCGACGAGGTGCGCTATCTGTTCAAGGTCGCCACCATCAAGGCCTATTGCCGCCGCGCCAATGTCGAGAAGGTCGATGCCGGCCCGAAGGGCGCCGTGATCTCGTTCCGCGACAATGCCTTTGCCCAACCCGACCGCCTGGTTGCCTTCATCCGCCAGCATGGCCAAGCCGCCAAGGTGCGGCCTGACATGAAGGTCGTGTTCTTCCAGGAATGGAAGACTCCGGAGGAACGGCTTGCAGGGACAACGGAAATCCTGCGGCAACTTGCCAATCTCGCCGAGAACAAGAAGGCGGCGTAAGCTTGCCTTCCTGTCCGCGGGATGCCGGTCGCGCAGCGCGGCCGATCCCGAGCTTTTGAGACAATAGTTGGCTGTTAATATTACTGCTTAACTACCAGTTAAGTATGCGTTGGCGGCACGAAAGCGCATGGCCTAGCGTGCGCCGAGTGCGGCTCCGTAACCGGCGAGTTGGTGCGTACCATGAGGAATCGAATCTGTGGCGCGTTGATCGCGTTTGTTGGCGCAGCAGCGCTCCTGTTTGCTGCGAATGATGCATCCGCGAGGTCGGGAGGAGCAGCGCGCGCCGGGGTTGCTTCGGCGCCGTCGGTTGTGCGCGGGCACGTTGGTCCTGCGTTCCGGCCGCATCGGCGAGGCTTTGTCGGTGGCTTCTGGCCGGGCACTGCAGGCTATTTCGATGCGCCAGCGGTCGGCGAAGGCATCGCCGGCATGCCGCAATCGCAATCTGTCTCGGGCGACTTCCGCAACACCTACACCTATGACGTCCCCTGGGACTGGGCCCATCGCTATCCGCCAATGGTTGAACCTTCCGATCGACCCTATGTCTCGAGCTGCCCCTCGGAGAGCGTGACGGTCCCCGGACGGCGCGGCGGTGAGCACACCGTCAACATCACGCGCTGCTACTGACCAAGAAGCTTACGGCTGCGCCTGGCTGCCCCACGCATCGAGGCCGAGTTTCCAGAGCGGCGGCAGATCGGCGAAAGGCGGTGTGGTGTGTGCGATGACGATGGCCGCACGGCGGCTGTCCGAGTCGATCTTGCTGTTGATCGCCTTGACGTGCGCGTTGATCGTGGCGACGCCCTGGCTCGCGTGATGGAACTCGGAAAAGCTCACAACTTCCGCGTCGATCAGGCGAATGATGCTCGTGAACGGCACGTTAGGCGGCGCGTTCAGATCGGGCTCGGACTCGGAAAGGCGAATGATCTCGGCGTCGAGATCATTGTCCCTGTTGTCCATGGGATTCTGCGTTGCAGTTTCTGGTTGAGATTGAATCTATTTTGCGCGCAGTTTGCAGCAATCGGGAACCCGATCTGTTGCAGCAAAGCCTCGCTCGTTTTTCTTAACGCTCACGCCACCGCCTGTATACCCTTGCGGTTAGTAGTCAGATCGTGATTCATCGAAGACTGTTTGGGTGCGTGCGTTGTTTCCTCGGCGTCGTTGAGGAGCCAGCGTAAGTATCAACGTTGCTGAAGTCCAATGTCGCGAGCTTTCTCGCGAACATCGGCATCGGTGATGGGCAAGTCGCCGCACAGGTTGACGTGATCAGAAGTCGTGCAAATGGCTTTGCGGCAACCACAGGCGCGTGCGGAAAATTGGTAGTGTCGTGGGGGCTGCAATGACGTGGAAATGTTCGGACCGCCAGTCGCGGGGCGACGGCTATCGTCATCGTCAGGTCCGGCGCGTCATGCGTGTCGGTTCCACAGCCTTTTGTGTGGTTATCGGCTTCACCATGGCGGCGTGGGCTGATGGCGGCCGGGGCGGCGCCGGGTTCGGCTGGTTCCCTGCTGCTGGCGGCGTTGGTTATACCGGGAATCCGGGCGATAGCGTGCGTCCTGATTCGTTGGCTGGGGCCGGCGGCGGCGGCGCTGGAGGCGGTGACGGCGGTAGTGCGTTCGGCGGTCTTCCTGGTGGCACCGGAGGTACGGCGGGCGATCCGAACGGCCATGACGGACAGACCGGCCTCCTGGGCGGAAGCGGCGGTGGCGGCGGATACAATGGCAACGGCGCCGGCACAACGATTCTGACCAACACTGGGACGATGGTCGGCGGCCGAGGCGGCAAGGGCGGCGACGCCAATTCGGGGGGCGCGGGCGGCGGCGGCGGTGGCGGGGCAGGCGGGTACGGAGCGGTGATCACCGGCAACGGCGCCAGCAGCAATAGCGGGACCATCACCGGTGGCAGTGGCGGCGACGGCGGCAAGTCGGGAATTTACGGTGGCCCCCCGTATCCTGACACCGGCGGTAGTGGCGGCAGCGGTGGCGTGGGCGTTCAATTCAGTGCCACAGGTGCCAGCTTCACCAACACCGGGACAATCGCTGGGGGCACCGGCGGGACGGCCGGCGCAGCCGTCGGCGCTGGAGGTGGTGGCGTCGGAGGCGCTGGCGGTGCCGGCCTTGTCGGGGCCGCACTTTCGGTTGTCAACACTGGCAACATCATCGGCGGCATAGGCGGCAGCGGCGCCGTGGGATATGGCGGCGTCCTGGCTCCCGCTGGGAGCGGCGGCGCTGGCGTGTCTCTGAGTGCCGCCTCGTCGCTCGACAACCGCGGCATCATTCGCGGCGGTCTCGGAGGCGGCAGCGGTGGGGCGGGGGGCAGTGGTGGCGGAGCCGGTGCCATTCTGTCGGGTTCATCGCTTACCAACACAGGATCGATCATCGGGGGAGATGGCGGGAGCGGCGGCACCCTCGGCGGCGGCGCCGGCATCGTCGGCACGGATGCCACTGTCATCAACAACGGCGCGATTTCAGGCGGCTTGTCCAACGACGGTATGACCCGCGCCAACGCTCTCACGTTTCTTGGTGGGGCAAACACACTCATCTTCGGCAGCTCGACGCCGGGCCTGACTGGCAATATTGCAATCCAGGCCGGCACGCTGACGTTTGACCAGTCGTCGGACATGACGCTCAGCAATGTGATCACCGGAGGCGGTGCTCTCATCAAGGCCGGTTCGAAGACCCTGGTTCTCAACGGCCAAAGCACCTACACCGGTCCAACCACCGTCAATGCCGGCAAGCTCGTGGTCGGCGATGACAACCACGCCGGCGCGAGCCTCGCCAGCACCGTCACTGTGAACGGCGGCGGCACGCTCGGCGGCATCGGTACCATCGGCGGCCTCGCTGTTGCGAATGGCGGCGCCGTCGCGCCCGGCAATTCGATCGGCACCCTGAACGTCGCCGGCAATGTCAGCTTCGCGGCGGGCTCGATCTACCAAGTCGAGACCAATGCGGCCGGCCAATCCGATCGGATTGTCGCTACCGGGACCGCAACCCTCACGGGGGGCACCGTGCTGGCGCTGGCGCAGAGCGGAATCTTTTCGCCGCAGACAGCCTACACCATCCTCACCGCGAACGGCGGCGTCACCGGCACGTTTGCGGATGTCAGCAGCAGCCTCATCTTCCTGACGCCGACTTTGAGCTACGGTGCCAACGACGTATTCCTGAGATTCGCCCGCAGCAGCACCGCATTCCCCGACGTCGCGGAGACCCCAAACCAGCGCACGGCGGCCGGCGCCTTGCAGGAGAGTTCACTGACCAGCCCGCTGGTGATTGCCGTGCTCAACCAGAGTGCGGCCGGCGCGCGGCAGGCGTTCGATGCGCTGTCGGGCGAAGTGCATGCCAGCGCGCAGACCGCAATGATCGACGACGCCCGCTATCTGCGCGAGGCCGTGCTCGGACGGTTGCGGCAGGCTTCATTCACCGGCGACGCGGGGCCGATGGCCGCGCTCACCTCCGGAGGCCCGCAGTTGGCCGCGTCGGCCAGTCCTGCGCTCGCCTATGCAGGGGTGGGCAAATCGGCTTTCCCGATGAAAGCGCCGCCCGCAGTGCCCGCAGTGCTTCCCGAGACGGCGTTCTGGGCGCAGGGCGTCGGCGCCTGGGGCCGGCTCGACGGCAACGGCAATGCCGCTGGCATGACGCGCGATCTTGCCGGCTTCTTTAGCGGCGTCGATCATCGCTTCGCTCCCAACTCGATCGTGGGCATCGCCGGCGGCTACACCAGTTCAACCGTCCGCGTCAGCGACCGGACGAGTTCCGCTGATGTCGAGACCGCCCATCTCGCCGGCTATGTCGGTGCGACCTACGGTGCGCTCAGCCTGCGCGGCGCTGCGGCGGCAAGCTTCAGCACGCTCGATACCAGCCGTTCGATCGTCTTCCCGAACTTCTTCGACACCGCGCGCGCCCGCTACGACGCCACCACGGCGCAGGTGTTCGGCGAGGTGGGTTATGGGCTGACCGTCGGACAGGTTGCGCTCGAACCGTTTGCGGGGCTCGCCTGGGTCCATCTCGACACCAACAGTTTCAATGAGACCGGCGGTAGCGGCATCGCCGCGTTGCTCGGCTCCGGCACCAAGGAAGACGTCGGCTACTCGACGCTCGGCGCGCGCATCGCCACCAGCTTCCTGCTGACGAACGGCATGTCGCTGACGCCGCGCGCCTCGGTGGCGTGGCAGTACGCGCTCGGTGATGTCACCCCGACGGCGGCGCTGGCGTTCCAGAGCACGGGCGCGAACTTCATGGTCGCGGGCGTGCCGCTCGCGCGCAACGCGGCGCTGGTCGAAGGCGGGCTCGACTTGCGGGTCACGCCGCAAGCCAGCGTCGGCATCTCCTATGTCGGCCAGCTCGCGGACCGCGTGCAGGATCATTCGGTCAAGGGCAGCTTCTCCTGGAGATTCTAGAGCCCGATCCGGAAAAGTAGAAACCGGCTTTCCCTCGCGACAACGCGAAGCGCTCGCGCGGAGATCATGATCTAGGAGCGCACTAGCAGAGGCGCGACGCAAACCCCACCACGCGCGACGAGTGTCGTGCGGGGAACTTCGGCGTGGCGGCAGCCAGGGCAGCGCTCTCCACCCCGAAGGTTCCAGCCGCAACCATAAGAGCGCGATCACGATCAGCGGCGCATAGCGGTGGCGCCTCTGGCGCACTCCTATGTCCCCGGAGGTAAGGGTCCGTTTCGGAGACAACAGGGAGATGATCCATGTCTCAGGCTGAACACTTCGATGTCGTCATCCTCGGCAGCGGTCAGGGCGGCAAGCAGCTCGCATGGCACCTTGGCCGTTCCGGTAAGAAAGTCGCTGTGGTCGAGCGCCGCTGGGTCGGCGGCTCCTGCCCGGCAGTCGCCTGTCTCCCGTCGAAGAATGAAATCTGGAGTGCGCGGGTCGCTCACCTCGTGCGGAACGCTGCGCATTTCGGGACACTGACTGGCGCCGTCAAGACCGATATGGGCAAGATGCGCGCTCGCAAACAGGGCATGGTCGACCGCGAGATCGCATTCCACCTGAACGCCTACAAGGAGAGCGGCGCAGAACTCATCATGGGCAGCGGCCACTTCGTGGGTCCGAAGACCCTTCAGGTCGCGTTGAACGATGGGGGTACCCGCTTGCTCGCGGGTGACGAGGTTGTCCTCAATGTTGGTACGCACGCAGCCATTCCTGAGATCGCCGGTCTCAAGGCCGCGCGTGCGCTTACTCATATCGAAGCGCTAGAGCTCGACTACGCGCCGTCGCACTTGATCGTACTCGGGGGCGGCTATGTCGGTGTCGAAATGGCACAGGGCTTCCGTCGGTTCGGCAGCCGGGTGACAATCATCGAGCCGGGTCGCCAGCTCATGGGACGGGAAGATACCGATGCGGCCGAAGAGATTCAGCGCATTCTGAGCGGTGAGGGGATTGACGTGTTGCTGAACGCCCAGCCCGTCAGTGTCCATGGTGTTTCCGGCGATACAGTCTCGGTTAGCGTGCGCACCCCCAAGGGTGAAGAGAAGATCGAAGGCAGCGACTTGCTTGTGGCGGTTGGCCGCGTCGCCAACACCGCCGGCATCGGGCTCGATGAAGCTGGAATAGAACTCGATGCCCGCGGCTTCATTCGTGTCAACGAGCGCCTGCAAACGACCGCGCCCGGTGTCTGGGCGATCGGCGAATGCTGCGGCAGCCCCCAGTTCACGCATGTCTCGATCGATGACTTCAGAATTGTAAGGGACAACATGGCCGGCGGCAGCCGCAGGACCGACGATCGCCTCATTCCCTATGTCGTGTTCACCGATCCGCCGCTCGCACGTGTCGGCCTCTCCGAGCAGGAAGCCAAGCGGCAGGGTATCCCTGCGCGTGTCGCGAAGCTGCCGATGTGTCATGTCCTGCGCACGGAGGCAACCGACGAGACCGATGGCTTCATGAAGGTGGTCGTCAGCGCGAATGACGACCGTGTCCTCGGCTTCTCAATGATCGGTTCCGAGGCCGGCGAAGTCATGGCCGTCATCCAGACCGCAATGCTCGCCGGCTTGCCGTACCCAAAGTTGCGTGATGCCGTCATCGCCCATCTCACCATCGCGGAAGGATTGGGGCCGCTATTCGCAAACGTGCCGCCGCGGTCTTGATCGGACGACGCGGGCGCTCCTTGCGCCGCTATGATGCCGCGCGGTGCGCCTCGTCGTGTAGCCGCGCGAGCAGCGATCTTGCCGTGTCGTTCGACAGCAGCGTAGCGACGCTCACGCTGGGATCGGAACGCATATCGTGCGTGCCATGGCTGGTGTGGCGCATGACGCTGGACAGGCGACGCGCGATGGCATGGGCGTTGCGCAAGTCGGCGCCCGCGAATACGACGATGACCGATCCGTCTTCCTGGGCCGCGCCGAAATCCATCTGGCGCATCAGGCGGCTGATAATGCGCGCGCCGTCGAATTGCGCGCGGGGATGGTCGGGATCGAAGGCGAAGCGCGCCACACTCAACGCGCCGCCGTGCTCGGTGGCCTGATAGACGGCGGTGGCGAAATCGCGCTCAAAGGCAATGCGGGTGAGCAGGCCAGTGCGCGCATCGATCAGGCCCTCGGCGTCGATCGCGCGCAGCGTCCGGCTCAAATGCACTTCGAATGCGTGCTGGCGCACCAAGGGCAGAGCGATCGCGGCGACGTCGGCCGGCTCGCGGGCAACCAGCTCGAGATGGGGCAGTTCGTAGCTGGGGGCAAGCCCGTCCGGCGTTACCACGACCGGCAGATTGCGGAAGCGGGCGTCTTCGGCAAGCACCGTCAGGAAGGCATCGATCACACGCAGCGTAAAGCCTTCGCCGAGAACGATGCCATCGACGTCGCGAGAATTGAGATGCTTGGCGGCCGCCTCGATGCTGAGCGCGCCGACCACGCCGCAACGCTCGCCGAGCACAACCGAGAGCGCCGGGTAGGCGCCACCGCGGCCAATCAGGAGCACGGTCGCGTCGCGGCTGGTGTCGATATCCGAAAGCAGGATCGGCGAGGGCGGTACCAGGCGCCGCATCACGGTCGAATGCAGCGAGCGGATGCGCAGCACCGCGTTCAGACGCGCGACCAGGCGACTGGGATGCTTCTCGGCATGAAAGAACGGAATGGCATTGTCGGGCAACGCCGCTTCGGGATTGACGGCGATTAGCGGCAGATAGGGCTGGCGTGGCGCGATCATCGCTGCCAATTCGGCAAGTCCCGCCTCATCTCTGCTCGAGGCAGCGGCGATCACAGCGGCTGGCTGTACCTGGGTGACGGCGCGCGCGGCGTCAGTCCATGTGGTCTCGATTACCGGGAACAGCCTGCTCTCATCGAGCGCGCGCGCAAAGGCTGGCCGGCCCGTGGTCGAGGCAATCAGGATCGGGCCTTGCTGGGGCATTCGGCAACTCGGATCGGGCGGAAGCGTTGGCCGCGATGCTAGTTGCCGCCGCTTAATGCAGCGTCAACGTTAGTTCATGATCCGATTTGACGGAATCGGATCATGAACTCATCTCCTTGTTTGAGCATGATCTCCGCGCAAACGCTTCGCGTTTGTCGCGAGGGAAAACCGGTTTCCACTTTTCCGGATCATGCTCTAACGCGGGGTTTGCTCAGATGCCGCCGGTCCGATCGCGAAAGGCTTCGACCATCAATGGATTGAGGCCGAGTTCTGTCATGGCGTTGCGGGCGCGCGCATTGTCCTGGGCGCGCCCTGCGAGGCGATGGCCGGCGAGGCGGTCGGGCAGAGCGGTGAGCAACGCGCCCTGGCCGAGTCGGCGCGACCATTCCTGCAGGTCGTTGGCGAGGAAGCGGTAGCCACCAACCGCCATGATGCCGGACGGAGGCGCGGTGATATTGATGGCGCCCGTCGAACGGTCGAGCCGCGCTGCGTATTCAGTGTCGACGTAGTCGCGGGGGGGCGGCGCTATCAACGTGTCGTTCGGCACTTGCGGCGGTGCGTAGGCTGCGGCGGGCACCATCGGCCCACGCAGGCCAAGCGTACCTGTTGGCGTCAGCAGGATCTCGCCGGCAATGGAGGAGCCCGGAAGCTCGCGCGGCGCGCCATGCGGACCCGGTTTGATCGGCGCTGGCGAACCGTCCTCGGCGGTCCGGCGCGCGCCAAACAGGCCGGCTTCGCCGAACAGATAGACGTCCGTCAGCGTCGCGCGCTGCGCGGTCCAGGACGCGCCGGCGGCGACCTGTTCGGGCGCCCGCCACAGCCCGATCACGTTGCGCAAGCTCGGCATGTTGACGTCGAGGTCAAGTTCAGCCAGCCGCAGCGCCAGAGGCGCAGGCGTAATCAGCGTGTCGCAGGCATGGTCGTTGATCTGGGTCTGCAGCACCTCTTCATCGAAGGGGTGGTGCAGCACCAAAGTGCCGCCGGTGAGCAGCCAGACCGCAAGCGAAGAAGCCAGGCCTGCGAAGGACATCGGGGTAAAAGTTGACATGATGGTTGCGCCCTGCGGCACGTCGCTTTCCAGCGACATCGCAAGTCCGCCGGCGATCACGGCGAAATGGGCACGCGGTACCGGACGGAAGCCATCGGCGGTCACATCGAAGGAGATCAGCGAGGCCTTGCGGCCGTCCTGGATCACCGCCCGCGTGGTCGAGGATTCCCGCAGGATAGCTTGGTCGAGCGACGCCATGCCTTCAGGCAGGTCGCTGCCGAAACCGCAGACATGGCGGATCGAGAACGCTTCCGCCGCCGCGTTCATCGCGAAGTCGGCGTAGATGACGCCGTCGATCCGGCTCGTCGTCACGATTGCCCGCGCGGCGGTGCGGTTCAATGCCGCGGTCAGTTCGGCGTGCCGCCAAAGCAGCGGCATCGGCGCGACCACCAGGCCGCAGCGATGGGCCGCCAGCACCGTCAGCGCGAATTCGACCGTGTTCGGCAATTGCACGGCCAGCACGGAATTGGCCGGCAATCCCGCTTCAATGAAATGCGCCGCTAGCGCCGAGATCGCGCGGTCGGCTTGCGCATAGGTCAGCCGCTTGCGCGTCTGGCCGGTGATGCGCTGCTTGTTGAGCGGATCGACCAGCGCCAGTGCGTCCGGCTGCCGCGCCAGCACGCGCTTGAACAGGGAATCAAGAGTGGGCGAAGCGGACTGGGTCACGGGTTCAACGTCGGTTGCATCAACTTCGGTTGCATTACTTGGCCTGCGGCTACTTCGGTTGCGGCTCTGGCTTCTGCCACCAGGTCTCCGGCAGGTAGCCGGTCAGGGCAGTGCTCTCTGGTCGTTCTATCCGATTCCAGCGCGCGATCCATTGCTCCGCGACGTTAAACAGGGGAATTGCGTAGAAGCCGGACATCAGCGTGCGGTCCAGCGCCCGCACCGCCGAGACGAAGGCGGGCTGCTCCCGCGCCTCCAGCAGTGCGGCGATCAGGGCGTCGATCGCCGGATCCTTGGCGCCCATGTAATTCCGGGTGCCGGGGATATCGGCGGCCTGGCTGCCCCAATAGAACGACTGCTCGTTGCCGGGCGACAGCGATTGATCCCAGCGGTTCTGGAGCATGTCGAACTCGTAGCCGAGCCGGCGCTGGTCGAACTGGACCGGATCGACCGCGCGCACCCGCGCCTCGATGCCGGCACGCTTGAGGTCGCGCTGGTAGGCGAGCGCGATCCGCTCCTGGTCGCGGGTCGTCACCAGGATCTCGAATGCAAACGGCGCCTTGGTCGCGCGGTTGCGCAGCACAGTGCCCTCGAGCTCGTAGCCGGCCTCCGACAGCAGTGCGAGTGCGCTACGCAGCGCGGTGCGATCGCGGCCCGAGCCGTCGCTGACCGGCAGGTGATAGCTGCCGTCGAGAATGTCGGGCGCAATATGCGCGTTCGCCTGCTGCAGCAATTCTCGTTCGCGCTCGTCGGCAGGGCGGCCATAGGCGGACAGTTCCGAGCCGGCGAAGAAGCTGCCGCTGCGGGCATAGAGGCCGAAGAAGTAGTTGCGGTTGATCCATTCGAAATCGAACAGGAGCGTCAGCGCCTTGCGCACGCGGACGTCTGCAAATAGCGGACGGCGGGTGTTGAACACCAGGTATTCGGAAGGTTGCGGCATTCCGGTCTTGATGGTGTCGCGGATTACCTCGCCGTTGCGGGCCGCGGGGAAATCATAGCCGTCATGCCAGCGCAGCGGCTCGGCCTCGACGCGGAAATCGTAGAGCCCGCGCTTGAAGGCTTCGAACTGGCCGTTGGCCTCGCGGTAGAAATCGAGCCTGATCTCGTCGAAATTGTAGAGGCCGCGATTGATCGGAAGGTCGCGGCCCCAATAATCCGGATTGCGCACCAGCGTGACGCTCGCGCCCGGCTTCACCGCGCCGACGCGATAGGGGCCGGAGCCGATCGGTCCCGTCAGTGTTGTGTCCTCGAAGGTCGCCGGATCGACCGCGTGTTTCGGCAACACCGGCATCAAGCCGAGAATCAGCGGCAGTTCGCGGTCGTTGGCGCCTGTGAGATCGAAGCGCACCGTGAGCGGATCGGGGGAATCGGCTTTCGCGACTTTCGCATAATATTGCCGGTGGTTGGGACGGCCGTGATCGCGCAGGAGCTCCCAGGAGAACAGCACGTCTTCGGCCGTGACGGGCTTGCCGTCAGAGAAGCGGGCGTGGGGATCGAGATGGAAGGTAACGTAGCTTCTCGCATCGTCGGTCTCGACGGTCTTGGCGAGCAGGCCGTAGAGCGTGAACGGCTCGTTGTTGCCGCGCGCCAGCAGGCTCTCGACGACGAAGCCCCTGATCTGCTGCACCGCGAGACCACGAACGATCAGCGGGTTGAGGCTGTCGAACGTCCCGAGAATGCCCCAGGTCAGCCGGCCGCCCTTGCGCGCGTCGGGATTGGCGTAGGGCATATGGGTGAAATCGGCCGGCAATGCCGGCGCGCCGTGCATCGCGATCGCATAACTTTCCGCGGCCTGCGCCGGGCTGGTCCCGACCAGCGCGAGCACGATGGCAAAACCCAGCGCGGCGAGGGCGCCACGCCCAGATGCAACCCAAGAAACGCGCGGAGCAACGCGTCGGTCTGATTCGCGAAATCTCACGGAACGAGCTTTACCACAGGACCCTGCAACTCGCCGTGACGTTGGGGCAAACCTGCTTGCCGGCATTGATCTTTTCGTCTGCCGCTGTATTGAAGGCGTGCAATTGAACAAGGCGGCAACGCCTGTCACGTATCCGCCTCAATTGACTAGGAGACAGCCGCCCCAAACGGCTAGGTGTCGGTGCCTGCAGCGGTTTCGGGCGCCGCCGTTGAGAAAGGGTTTTCCGCAATGAATTTCCGTATCTTGGCCGCGTCGGCCCGGCCGCGTGGGCGAATTTTCGCCGCCTTGGCAGCGACGGCCCTGTCCGCGGCCGTGCTTGTTCCCGAGGCCGGAGCTCAGCAGCCGGCGGCTCCCGCCGCGCCAGCGGCACCGAAGGCTGCTCCCAAGGCGGCGCCGAAGGCTGCCCCCAAGGCGCCCGCGCCGGCGGCCCAAGGTCAGCCGCCCGCCCAGGCCGCTCCGACCGCGCAAGCCCAGCCGCAGCAGCCGCCGCCCCAGGATCAGCAGGTTCAGCTCATCTACGCGCCCTGGACCAAGTTCTGCCTCAAGGGCCAGGATGCCAACGCCAAGCAGGTCTGCTTCACGGGCAAGGACGGCCGTATCGAGTCCGGCCAGCCGGTGATCGCTGCCGTGATCATCGAGCCCGAGGGTGAGCCGAAGAAGATCCTGCGCGTCACGCTCCCGCTCGGCATGCAGCTCGTGCACGGCACCCGCATCATCGTCGACAACAACCCGCCGCAGCAGGCGCCCTATGTGATCTGCTTCGCCAATGGCTGCATGTCGGACTATGAGGCAACCCCCGAGCTGCTCAACAGCCTGAAGAAGGGCCAGAACCTGGTGGTGCAGGCGATCAACGCCAACGGCGCGCCGCTGACGCTGCCGCTGCCGCTCGTCAACGAATTCGCCAAAGCCTATGACGGTCCGCCGACCGACCCGAAGGTGTTCGAGGAAAACCAGAAGAAGCTGCAGGAAGAGCTGCAGAAGCGCGCGGAAGAGGCCCGCAAGAAGCTTGAGGCCAATCCGCCGGCGACGGGCGTCTCCAGCCCGCCCCCCGCGAAGTAACAGCGGGAAGCTTCCCGATACGTCAAAGGCGCTCCGGCAGGAGCGCCTTTTTTGCTACGGGAACGATCTGATCCGCGCCGCCGCGATGCAGCATCCGTGTCGCGTGCGAGCTAATTCAGCGAAGGATTGCGCGGACGGTAGCCGCCGGACTTGTCTTGGATAAATATCTCGGCCACTTGGGAGTGCCGGACCGGTTCGCCGGAATTGTCCGGCAGCAAGTTCTGTTCGGAGACGTAGGCGACGTATTCGGTCTCGGCGTTTTCGGCGAGCAGGTGATAGAAGGGCTGATCCTTGTGCGGCCGCACCTCTTCCGGGATCGACAGCCACCACTCCTCAGTGTTGTTGAACTCCGGATCGATGTCGAAGATCACCCCCCGGAAGGAAAACACCCGGTGGCGGACGATCTGCCCAATCTGGAACTTAGCGGTACGCGCTTTTATCATAGCTCGTCGATAGACCATGATGACGGCGGATGCTAGGGGCAAGCGCGCGAATTAACCTTTCGCCTCCTGCCGAATTTTCCGGCATTTCCTTTGGAAAATCCCCAAAAAGACGCCTTCCGTGGTCGATATCCTCAATCTTGCGCTGCCTTACTTCGGGCTGATCTTCATCGGTTTCGCCTGCGGCAAGGCCAAGGGTCTGCCCGAGTCGGGGCTTGCCTGGATGAATTTCTTCCTACTCTACGTCTCGCTGCCGGCGCTTCTATTCGGCATCATGTCGAAGACGCCGTTCTCGGAACTCAACAATCCGCCGTTCCTGGTGGCGACCACGCTCGGAACGATGATCGCCTTCTTCCTGGCGATGCTGGTCGCCAAGCTCCTGGGGCGGCTGTCGCTGCGCGAGGCGACGCTCGCGGGGCTCTCCGGCGCTTATGGCAACATCGGCTATATGGGGCCGGGTCTGGCGCTCGCGGTGTTGGGGCCGAAGGCTGCAGCGCCGACCGCGCTGATCTTCTGCTGTGACAGCATCTTCCTGTTCTCGATCGTGCCGCTCTTGATCGAACTGACGGACCGCGAGCATCCCTCGCTGTTGCACGCGCTCGGGGTAACGGCGCGCCAGATCGTGCTGAACCCGCTGATCATGGCGGCGTGCTTCGGCGCACTTGCCGCGGCCCTGCACCTGCGTTTTCCGGTTGCACTGGATAATACGCTCTTGTTCCTGCAGAACGCGGCGGCGCCGGTGGCGCTGTTCGTGCTCGGCGTCACCGTCGCGCTGCGGCCGCTCGATCGAATTCCGTGGGACGTGCCGGGCGTGATCGCCGTCAAGCTTCTGGGCCATCCGCTGCTCGCGTTCGGCTTGATGCTGGCGTTCGGTCCCTTCGCTCAGCCTTGGGCTGCGACCGCGGTGCTGATGGCCTCATTGCCGCCGGCGCTCAACGTGTTCGTGATCGCGCGGCAGAACGACACCTGGGTCAAGCCGGCGTCCGTCGCCGTGCTGGTCGGCACCTTTGCCTCCGTCGTGACGCTGACCAGCGTAATGTGGGTGCTGCAGACGGGAAGGCTAAGCTTTCCCTAAAGAGCTTCAGCTTACGCGCCGCCAAGACGGCGCGAGTCCCTCGCGCATGGCGAGCCGCCGCAGCGGGCCGATCGATCCGATCAGGTGCAGGCCAGTGGCGCGGATCGACTGCATCGGGAGGAAATCGCTGAGCAGCGAACGGTTGGCGAGATCGATGACGAAGGTCCGGCTCATGACATCGCCGCGCCGGGCCGACTGGTAGCGCGCCAATACCTGCGGCGAGCCGGGGTCCTCGCCATGCGCGAGCGCTTCGCCGGCGAGCCTGGCGATATCGGCTGCGTCCCGCAGCCCGAGGTTGAGGCCCTGCGCGCCGATCGGCGGCACCACATGGGCGGACTCGCCGACCAGCGCGACCCGGTTCCTGGCAAACTGCCTGGGCTGTTCGATCGCCAGAGGAAACAGATTGCGCCCCGGCTCGACCTCGACGCGGCCGAAAATCGAATGCGACTGCTTCCCGGCGGCGTCAGACAGTTCCGCATCGGAGAGCGCCTTCAGCCGCTCGGCTTCCGCGGCCGAGGAAACCCAGACCACGCTGCAGCGGTTGCCGGGCAGGGGCACGAACACGACGGGGCCGTGCTGTGTGTGGAATTCGGTCGAGATGTTCTTGTGCGGGCGCGAGTGGGCGATGTTGAAGGTGAGGGCCGACTGCTTCAAGTCGCGGCGGCTGATTTCGATGCCGGCCGCCTCGCGCGACCGCGACTGCCGGCCGTCGGCTCCGACCACCAGCCGCGCTGCCAGCGGCTCGCCGCGGCCGGTCCGGATCGTGACCATGGTGTCTTCCGGATTGATGATCTTGGCTTCGTCGTCGATGCGGGTCAGACCAGGCAGTTCGGCCGCACGTTGTTCGAGCGCCGCGACCAACGAGCGGTTGTCGATATTGAAGCCGAACTGCTCAAGATCGATCTCGTCGGACGCGAACCTCACTTCCGGGGCGCGGATCAGCCGCCCGGTGTCATCGACCAGCCGCATCACCTTCAGCGCCGCGGCCTTCTCGGCGAGACGCCGCCAGACATCCAGCCGCTCGAGCAGGTCGACGGAGGCGCCGAGCAGCGCCGTGGTGCGGTTGTCGGCGTAGGGCGCGCGGCGGGCGAGCAGGGCGGTCTTCGCCCCGGCATCCGCAAGCGCGATGGCGGCGGTCAGCCCAGCAGGGCCACCGCCGACGACCACGGCGTCATAGACATGCGGTGCATCACTCATATCGGAACATTTGACGGGATTGGCGGCATTTTCAAGCCATCAAATTCGCTAAAATCTTTCCACCGATTTGCGCGGCGGAACGCCGCAAGCGCGGATATGCAAACACAGGCGATTCCTGATAGCACTGCCCGGCGATGGAAATCGACCAGACCAGCCAGCCAGCTACGTTTCCGGCATCGCTGCGGATGCGGATGGCGGCGTTCTCCGTGCATATCTTCACAGCGATGGGGGCGGGCGTCGCGCTGCTCGCGCTGATGGAGGCCGTGCGCGAGCACTGGGCCAATATGTTCGGCTGGCTCGGGGTGGCGCTGGTCATCGATGCGATCGACGGTCCGATTGCGCGCAAGCTCGACGTGGTGCGGCTGCAGCCGAACTGGTCCGGCGAGGTGCTCGACCTCGTCGTCGATTTCGTCACCTATGTCTTTGTTCCCGCCTATGCGATCACGGCCAGTCATTTGCTGCTGCCGCTGGCGGCGCCGATCCTCGGCATCGGTATCGTGATCTCGAGCGCGCTGTACTTCGCGGATCGCAGGATGAAGTCCGCCGACAATCATTTCCGCGGCTTTCCGGGCCTTTGGAACGCAGTGGCATTCTACCTGTTCCTGCTGCATCTGCCGCCGGCGTGGTCGAGCCTTGCCGTGGCGATTATGATCGCGCTCACCTTCGCGCCATTCCACGTGCTGCATCCCCTGCGTGTCACGCGGCTGCGCTGGCTGACACTGTGGCTGATGGCAGCCGGAGCGGTGCTGGCGCTGTACACGCTCGCCCGTGACTTTGACGTCGGCACGCCGATCATCGTGGCACTCTGCGTGATCGCGGCCTATGTCGCCGGCAGCGACGCCGTCATCCGGTTGATGAGGTCACTCAGAGCATGATCGAACTTTTGGCCAGCCCGGAAGCGTGGGCGGCGCTACTCACGTTGACTGCGCTGGAGATCGTGCTTGGCATCGACAACGTGATTTTCCTGTCGGTGCTGGTCTCCCGCATCCCGCCGCACCAGGCAAAGCGCGCGCGTCAGATCGGATTGTTCCTGGCGCTCGTGTTCCGCATCCTGCTGCTCAGCCTCCTGGTATGGCTGATCGGGTTGACGGAGCCGGTGATCACGGTGAGGGGGCTCGCGCTGTCCTGGCGCGACATCATCCTGATCGGCGGCGGGCTGTTCCTGATCGCAAAGGCGACGCATGAGATCCACGGCGAGGTGGAAGCGCGGGAGGGTGACGAAGAGGCGGCGTCCGGCCGCAGCGCGTTCTTCTGGGTGATTGTCCAGATCATCATCATCGACATGGTGTTCTCGCTGGACTCGATCGTCACCGCGATCGGCATGGCGCAGGATCTGGAGGTCATGATCGCCGCCGTCGTGATCGCCTGTATCGTCATGTACGTCTCGTCGGGGCCAGTGGCGCGTTTTGTCGCAGAGCATCCGACCACCAAGATGCTGGCGCTGGCGTTCCTGCTGTTGATCGGCGTGGCACTGGTCGCCGACGGTTTCCACTTCCACATCCCGCGCGGCTACATCTATTTTGCGATGGCATTCGCAGCCGCGGTGGAGACGTTCAACGTGCTGGCGAGGCGTAACCGCAAGAAGGCGGTCAAGTAGCCGGTCCAGCCCGTGAGTTGACAACAAGGCGCCGATGGCATTCGGTTCCGTGGCTACGGGATAAGTTGAGGAGAGCCGATATGACCAAGGCCGTGCGCGTGCACAAGGTGGGAGGCCCGGAAGTCCTCACTTACGAGGATGTCGAGGTGCCGGCACCTGCGGCGGGCGAGGTGCGGATTCGCCAGCACGCGATCGGGCTCAACTTCATCGATACCTATTTCCGCACCGGCCTCTATAAGGCGCCCGGTCTTCCCTTCATCGCCGGCAACGAGGCGGCAGGCGAAGTGGTGGCGGTCGGACCCGGCGTGACCAATTTCCATCCCGGCGACCGCGTCGCCTATTATTTCAACCTCGGCGGCTATGCCACCGAGCGCGTCATCCCCGCCGACAAGGTGGTGAAGCTGCCCGACCATATCACCTATGAGCAGGGCGCCGTGCTGATGCTGAAGGGGTTGACGGTCTGGTATCTGCTGCACAAGACCTTCAAGGTGGAGCCGCATCACCGCGTGCTGATCCACGCGGCGGCCGGCGGCATCGGATTGCTCGCCTGCCAATGGGCGCGCGCGATGGGCGCCCACGTCATCGGCACCGTCGGCTCAAAGGAGAAGGCCGATCTCGCGCTCGCCAACGGCTGCGATCACGTCATCCTCTACAATGAGGAGGATTTTGTCGCGCGGGTGAAGCAGATCAGCCGGGGCGAGCTCTGCGACGTCGTCTATGATGGCGTCGGCAAGACCACCTTCCCGGGTTCACTGTCGTGCCTGAGGCCGCGGGGCCTGTTCGTGAGCTTCGGCAACGCGTCCGGCCCGGTGCCGCCATTTGCGCTCGCCGAACTGAACAATCACGGCTCGCTGTTTGCGACCCGGCCGAAGCTCAACGACTACGTCGCCACCCGAAAGGAATTGCTCGAAGGCGCCGACACGCTGTTTGCCGCCGTGATCAATGGCAAGCTGCACGTACCGATCAACCACGCCTACGCGCTGAAGGATGCCGCGCGAGCGCATATCGATCTGGAGAGCCGCGCGACCACGGGGGCGTCTATCTTGCGGCCGTAAGTCGCCGCCGTCATTGCGAGCGAAGCGAAGCAATCCATCCCTCCATGCGTGCGGACGGAATGGATTGCTTCGTCGCTTCGCTCCTCGCAATGACGATCGAGACGGTCACGCCACCCGCCGCGCGGCTCCCACTTGCGTGAGGATCGCGTCCAGACCCTCGATCATCTCCCCGATCTCGGTCCGAGACACGTTGAGCGCGGGCATGAAGCGCAGTGCGTCGGGTTGCGGCGCGTTGATCAAGAGGCCTTTCGAGAACGCTTGCGCCACGATCGCTGCGCCGATCGGCAATTTTAGATCGAGCGCAAGCAACAGTCCGCGTCCGCGCACTTCGCCGAGGCCGTGCCGGGCCGAGAGGCGCTGCAATTCGCTTTCAAGGAACAGGCCGGCGTCGGCGGCGGACTTCAGGAATTCCGGCTTGCCGACCTGCTCGAGCACGGCAAGCCCCGCCGCGCACATCAGCGGATTGCCGTTAAAGGTGCCGCCCTGGTCGCCATGCTCGAAGCAGGCCGCATGCTCGGTCGCGAGCAGGGCGGCCAGCGGCACGCCGCCGCCGATGCCCTTGCCGAGCGTCATGATGTCAGGTGCAATCCCGGCATGCTCGTAATGGAAGAGCTTTCCAGTGCGGCCCATGCCGGTCTGGATCTCGTCGACGATCAGGAGCAGGCCTTGCTCGCCGGTCAGCGCACGCAGCTGTTTCAGGAATTGATCGGTCGCGGGCCAGACCCCGGCCTCGCCCTGGATCGGCTCCAGCATCACGGCAACCGTATTCGATGAAATCAGCTCCTTCACCGAGGCAATGTCGTTGAGCCGCGCTTTGCGGAAGCCAGGCACCTTCGGCTCGAAGAGTGGTTCGAATGCTTTCTTGCCGGAGGCCGACATGGTCGCCAGCGTGCGGCCGTGAAAGCCGCCCTCGAAGGTGATGATCTCGAAGGCGCCGTTCTTGTATTTCGTCCCATATTTGCGCGCGAGCTTGATCGCGCCTTCATTGGCTTCCGCGCCGGAATTGGCGAAGAACACCTCGTCGAAGCAGCTGTTCTCGACAAGCGCATTGGCAAGCTTGAGGCTGGGTTCATTGTAGAAGGCCGGGCTCGGGGTCAACAGACACTTGGCCTGTGCGGCCAGTGCTTCCGCGACCGCAGGCGGCGAATGGCCGAGGCAGTTGACGGCCCACCCCTGCATGAAATCGAGATAGCGGCGGCCAGAATCGTCCCAGAGATAGGAGCCTTCGCCGCGGACAAACACGGTCTTCGGGCGCGCGGTGATGTCCATCAGCGCGTCGAACGGAGGCAGGGCGTTGGGCATGTCAGGATTCCTTAGCTGGGATGAAAGGGCAGGCGGCAACGCAAGAAGGCCGCACTTTTGAGGGTGCGGCCTTCTCGAAAACCTTAGGCTGAACTAGCTAGTCAGCGCTGGCGTCGGACATGGCGCAACCCATCATCGTCGCGGGTGCGACGACGGAAAGTGGCGCGGCGAATGGTCCGGTTCAGCTTCATGGCGATGGGCCATACAGCCCAAGGGCAGGGAATGTCAAGTCGCGCGCGGCGCCTCTTCGGTCTCCTCCTCGCCCCAATCGGCATCGACAATCGAGGTGTCGATCAACTCGCCGCGGAGCAGGGCAAGCGGCGATTTGTAGTACAGCGCGATGTTGTGGAACGGATCGGTCAGGACCTTCCAGACCCAGATCAGCCCGGTCGGCACGTCCTTGATGACGAAGAGCTGAACCATGCGAGCGAGCCCGCCGGCGATGCCGATCGCGAGCCACACGGTACCGACGTGGCGGATGAAATCGAGCCTGGTGACCGGCGGTGAGAACAGGCCGAACAACGTCGGAAAGGCAAACAGCGCGACCGGCGCGAGGCCCCAGACGACCAGCAGGACGATCTTGCGGCTCTGGTTGTAGCCGACCTTGATCGCTTCCTTGTATTCGTTGGTGACCTTGTTCACGGCGTCATAGCCGTTGGGCTCGAAGAAGAAATGCCCGGTCTGCCGCGTCAACATCGCGAGCCAGCCGACCAAGCCGGCCATCGCCGGATCGGCGAACAGCAGCCCGTAGCTGACCAGGAATATGAGAGCGCTGACCAGGTGCAGCGTCTGATTGATGCGGCTCTGGTGGTAGTAGCGGTAATCGTCCCAACGTTGCGTTCGCAGTGTGTCCGAGATGCGGCTCATCATTCACCCCTTAAGATTTGAAGGTGCGCGAGCCATAGGCCCAGTCCGTGAATGGACCGTGACATCTTGAAGTTGTTATAATTATAGACGCGTATCTAAGATTGGGCGCGCGAAAGCGGCTTCGCAGGCTGCGAATTTATCGGGCGACGCCAATTCCTTGCCGCCGAGGTGGCAGCATGACTCTCTGAATTTTGAATATCGTTTCGCGGGCGCCCAACGAGCATTGCGCTGGATCAAAACATCCGAAGTGGCCGCAACTATTGATGTAGAAGCCGCTCAGAATCCGGCGACGCTGCCGTGCAGGTCGTATTCGTCCGATCGCTCGATCTTCGCTGTGACGATCTCGCCGACCTTGAGCGGGCGGCGGCTCGAGAGATAGACCGCGCCGTCGATCTCCGGCGCATCGGCCTTCGAGCGGCCTCGCGCGACGGTGGGGCCGACCTCGTCGACGATGACCTGCTGGCGCGTGCCGACCTTGCGCTTCAGCCGACGCGCGGAGATCTTCTGCTGGCGCGCCATCAGCGCGTTGTAGCGCTCCTGCTTGACCTCATCCGGCACGGCGCCGGAGAGCGCGTTGGAGGTCGCACCTGCAACCGGTTCGTATTTGAAGCAGCCGACGCGGTCGATCTCGGCTTCGTCAAGCCAGTCGAGCAGATAGGCGAAATCTGAATCGGTCTCACCAGGAAAGCCGACGATGAAGGTCGAGCGCAGCGCAAGCTCCGGGCACTGCTCGCGCCACTGCTTGATCCGCGCCAGCGTCTTGTCCTGCGCGGCGGGGCGCTTCATGGCTTTCAGGATATCCGGGCTCGCATGCTGGAACGGGATGTCGAGATAGGGCAGCACCTTGCCCTCGGTCATCAGGCCGATGACCTCGTCGACATGCGGGTAGGGATAGACATATTGCAGCCGCACCCAGGCGCCGAGTTCGCCGAGCTCTTTTGCAAGGTCGAAGAATTTGGCACGCACGGCGCGATCCTGCCATGGGCTCTCGGCATATTTCAGGTCGACGCCATAGGCCGAGGTGTCCTGCGAGATCACCAGCAGTTCCTTCACCCCGGCTTTCACCAGCCGCTCGGCCTCGTGCAGCACATCGTTGGCAGGCCGCGACACCAGGTCGCCGCGCAGCTTCGGAATGATGCAGAAGGTGCAGCGATTGTTGCAGCCCTCGGAAATCTTCAGGTAAGCGTAATGGCGCGGGGTCAGCTTGACGCCCTGCGGCGGGACCAGGTCGAGATGCGGGTTGTGCGCGGGCGGCAGCGCGCGGTGCACGGCGTCGAGCACGCTCTCATATTGCTGTGGACCGGTGATCGAGAGCACGCCGGGATAGGCGCGCTCGATCTGCTCGGGTTCCGCCCCCATGCAGCCGGTCACGATCACCTTGCCGTTCTCGGCCATGGCCTCGCCGATCGCCGAGAGCGATTCCTGCTTGGCGCTGTCGAGGAAGCCGCAGGTGTTGACGATCACGATATCGGCGCCGTCATGCTTGCGCGCGAGCTCATAGCCCTCGGCCCGCAGCCGCGTGATGATGCGCTCGGAATCCACAAGCGCCTTGGGGCAGCCCAGACTCGTAAAGGATATGCGTGGCGCTGGTTTCATGAGAGCCCCGAAACTTTACATTCGCTGTCCCAGGGACGTCCAAGCGAAACGAACGACATTTTTGGCGCGGCCGCCTGCTGCATATCTAGATCTGCCTGATTGATGGGCAGGAGCTAGTCCCAATTGTCCATAATTACAAGGCTTTGAGCTGGCTTCCATCGTGCTATGGATAGTTTTTAGAGAACACGAGTGAGCGATGGCCGCCGAGTCGTCTCCGAAAATCGTCATCGTCGATGAAAGTCCGATCCGTGCCGCGATCCTGGAGGAGGGCCTGCGCGAGGCCGGTTATACCAGCGTCGTGCATATCAGCGAGATGCACAGCCTGCTGGCGCGAATCTATGCCGTCGACCCCGACATCATCGTGATCGACCTGGAAAATCCCAGCCGCGACGTGCTGGAACAGATGTTCCAGGTCAGCCGGGCGGTGCGGCGGCCGATTGCCATGTTCGTCGACCAGAGCGACGCCGCCTCGATCCAAGCCTCCGTCGAGGCGGGCGTGTCGGCCTATATCGTCGACGGGTTCAATAAGCAGCGTATCAAGCCGATCCTCGACCTCTGCGTGTCCCGCTTCAATGCGTTCGCGCGGCTGCAGGACGAACTGGATCGCACCAAGCACGCGCTGGAGGAGCGCAAGGTGATCGACCGCGCCAAGGGCATCCTGATGAAATTGAAGGGCCTCACCGAAGACGAAGCCTATGTGCTGCTGCGTTCCACGGCGATGCGCGAAAAGAAGAAGATCGGCGAGATCGCGCAGTCGATCCTGACCGCGTCGGAGTTGCTCAAATGACCACACCGCTTCGCATCGGTTTCATTCCGCTGGTCGACGCCGCCGCGCTGATCGTCGCCGCCGACAAGGGTTTTGCCGCCGCCGAAGGGCTCGACATCACCCTGGTGCGGGAGGTGTCGTGGTCGAACGTCCGCGACAAGCTCAATATCGGCCTGTTCGATGCCGCCCATCTGCTGGCACCGGTCGCGATCGCCTCAAGCCTCGGCCTTGGCCACGTCAAGGTACCGATCGTGGCGCCCTTCAATCTCGGCCTCAACGGCAACGCGATCACGGTCTCGCCGTCGCTGCATGCTGCGATTATGGAGGAACTCGACGGCGACGGTTTCGACCCGATGGCGACGGCGCTTGCGCTTTCGCGCGTGGTTGCGAAGCGGCGCAAGAGCGGGGCGGAGCCGCTGATCTTCGGCATGACGTTCCCGTTCTCGACCCATAATTACCAGTTGCGGTTCTGGATGGCGGCTGGAGGTGTCGACCCGGACGAGGACGTGCGGCTGGTGGTGCTGCCGCCGCCTTACATGGTCGACAGCCTCGCCAATGGCCATGTCGATGCGTTCTGCGTCGGCGCGCCCTGGAACTCGATCGCGGTCGATCTCGGCATCGGCCACATCCTGCATTTCGTTTCCGACATTCTGGTCACCGCGGTCGAGAAGGTACTGGCGATCAGGCAGAACTGGGCGGAGAAGAATCCTGACGTCGTCGCGGCGCTAGTGCGGGCGCATCTGCGCGCCGCTGAATTCATCGAGCAGCCGGAAAACCGTGCCGAGGCGGCTGCGATCCTGGCGCAGCCGGAGCGGATCGGCGTCGACGCCGAGGTGATCCAGCGCACCCTCGACGGGCGGCTCAAGATATCGCCCGACGGCGCCAAGCGCGAAAGCGGTCGCTACCTGTTGGTAGGCCGGCACGGCGCAGCGCGGCCCGATCCGGCGCAGGCCGCGTGGCTCTATGCGCAGATGGTGCGGTGGGGACAGGCGGCCATGAAACCGGATGCCCTGAAGACGGCCATGGACGTGTTCCGGCCCGACCTCTACGACGCGGCTGTGGGACGTCGTCCGGCATCCACCGATGCGCCGCAGCCGATCGGCGCTTTCGCCGGGCCACCCTTCGATCCCAACGATATCCGGGGGCATCTGGCCGCGTTCAAGATCGGTTACTGGAAGCCGTAAGGCCTGTGCTGCGATCGTAGGCAGTAGCCGCAGCTCGGCTAAATTTTGAGCGGGCTGCTCGAAAATTCGCAACGCGGCTAGCCTCCGGGCTCCCGGCCTGTTCGGCTAATCCAGTGAAATAACGAGATATTTTCTTCGACGGCGTCTGGCACGCAACTTGAATGTTGCAGTGCGGCCAGCCTGTCGCAGATGCCTGCTGGCTCACGTCCAAGATGGATTTCCGCAGCAACGAAGCTGATCGGACCGTTCCCAGGAATCAAGCAAGGCAGTGCCAAGCTGGTTCCGAGCGGTCGCTTTCCACCGTTGATGCCACTCGCCGTGGCCGCAGGAGCTTCGTCGCAGACCATGAAAATCGAGCCTGTTGCAGTCGACTTCACCGACGAGCAGAAGCGCTATCTCGAAGGCTTTACCACCGGCCTGCAGATCAGCCGGGTCGGCCGCGGGCTTGGCGGGGGCGCCGCCAAAGCCAGTGCCGAGCCGAGCGGCCCGGATGCCGCGCATATCAAGGCGCAGGACAAGGTCATCGCCTCAGGCAAGAAGCTCGTCGACCAGGAAAAATTCAAACGCGACGAGCATCCCTTCGATGCCTACCCGCGCCTGAAGCAACAGGCGCTCGACAACGCGCCGCCGTCGCCTGCCGATAATTTCCGCTGGCGCTATTTCGGCCTGTTCTACGTCGCGCCGGCGCAGGATTCCTACATGTGCCGCCTGCGCATTCCGAACGGCATCCTGAAGCACTGGCAGTTCGCGGGCCTGGCCGATCTCGCCGAAGAGCTCTGCGGCCCGTACTCCCACGTCACCACGCGCGCGAATTTGCAGGTGCGCGAAATCCCGCCGAAGAACGCGGTGAAACTGATCGAGGGCATACAGGATCTCGGCCTTTGCTCGCGCGGCTCCGGCGCGGACAATATCCGCAACGTCACGGGCACACCGACCGCCGGCATCGATCCGCAGGAGCTCTTAGATACCCGCGCTTACGCGCGCGAGTGGCACTATCACATCCTCAACGAGCGCTCGCTCTACGGCCTGCCGCGCAAGTTCAACGTCGCCTTCGATGGCGGCGGCCGGATCGCAGTGCTGGAGGAGACCAACGACATCGCCTTCACGGCGGTGGAGGTGAAGGACGGGTTCGGCGTGGAGCGAGGGGTCTGGTTCCGGCTCGGCCTCGGCGGCATCACCGGGCACAAGGATTTTGCAAAATACTCCGACATCATCGTCAAGCCGGAGGAGGCGACGAAGGTGGCGGACGCCATCGTCCGCGTCTTCATCGATCTCGGCGACCGCACCAACCGCAACAAGGCGCGGCTGAAATATGTCCTGGACGGGATCGGCCACGATCAATTCCTCAAGCTGGTCGAGGAACGACTGAAGCAACCCTTCACCCGCGTGCCGGCTGAGGCGCTGGCGCCGCGGCCTTTGACGGACCGCATGGCGCATATCGGTGTGCACAAGCAGAAGCAGGAGGGATTGAACTGGATCGGCGTATCGCTGCCGCTCGGCAAGGTCACCTGCGAGCAGATGCGTGGGCTGGCCAAGATCGCGCGCGATCTCGGCGATGGCGAGATTCGTCTGACCGTCTGGCAGAACCTTTTGATATCAGGCGTGCGCGACCAGGAGCTTGAACTCGCGATCGCCGCGATCAAGACGATCGGGCTCGCGGTCGAGGCCTCGCATGTCCGCGCCGGGCTGATTGCCTGCACCGGCAATGCCGGCTGCCGCTTTGCCGCCTCGAATACCAAGCGCCATGCCGCCGAGATCGGCGATTGGTGCGAGCCGCGTGTTGCCATGGACAAGCCGGTCAACATTCATGTCACCGGCTGCCATCATTCCTGCGCGCAGCACTACATCAGCGACATCGGCCTGATCGCGGCGAAAGTGGATGTCGGCGAGGATGCCGATCCGGTCGAGGGCTATCATCTCTTCACCGGCGGCGGCTTCGGCCCCGATGCCGATGTCGGGCAGGAGCTCTATCACGACCTCAAGGCCGAGGACGCGCCGAAGACGATCGAGAAGCTGCTGAAGGCCTATCTCGCGCATCGTTCATCTGCTGACGAACCCTTCCTTTCCTTCGCGCGCCGCCATGATGGCGAGACGCTGCGCAAGCTCGCCGAGGCATCCGCATGAACCAGATCACGCCTCCACCGAAACTCGACATCATTCCCGCCAGCGCGCCGTTCTCCGACGCACAGCGCTCCTGGCTCAACGGCTTCTTTGCCGGACTTTTGTCGCCGGACGTCGCGACGCCGTTGTCCGCAGAGCAAGGCGCGGCCGTCATGCAAGGCGCAACCGGCGACGGCGATGACGGCGATGCGCCGTGGCATGATCAGACCATGCCGATCGCCGAGCGCATGAAGCTCGCCGAGGGACGCCCGCTGCGGCGGCGCATGATGGCGGCGATGGCGCAGCAGGATTGCGGGCAGTGCGGCTACAACTGCCACGACTATTCCGAGGCGATCGCCGGCAAGAGCGAAGCGCGGCTCAACCTCTGCGTCCCCGGCGGCAAGGACACCGCGCGGATGCTGAAGGCTCTCTATGAAGAGCTCGACAAGGCGCCTGCTGCACGGTCCGAAGCAGCGGCTGCCGCCGCACCGCCTGCCGGCGAGCCCGGACGCTCGCGGGACAATCCAGTGCCGGCAAAGTTCGTCTCACGGCGACTGCTCAACAAGCCCGGCTCCGAGAAGGAGACCTGGCATGTCGAGTTCGATCTCGCCGAGAGCGGGCTCGACTACGTGGTGGGCGATTCCTTCGGCATTTTCGCCAGGAACGATCTCGGCCTGGTCGACCAGATCATCGCATTGCTTGGCGCCTCGCACGTGACCGAAGTCCGCGGCAAGACATTGCGGGACGTGCTGCTCAACGACGTCTCGCTGTCGCCGGCGCCGGACTCGCTGTTCGAACTGATCACCTATCTGACCGGTGGCGCGCAGCGCGAGAAGGCGCGGGCGCTGGCGCAAGGCGAGGATCCCGACGGCGATGCGGCGACGCTCGACGTGATGGCGGTGCTGCAGAAATTCCCGAAGGTGCGGCCACACCCGGAAGCTTTCGTCGAGGCGCTGGAGCCGCTGCAGCCGCGCCTCTATTCGATCTCCTCATCGCACAATGCAACGCCCGGAAAATTGTCGCTAACGGTCGACTGCGTGCGTTACATCATCAACAAGCGCAAGCGGCTTGGGCTGGCCTCGACGTTCCTGGCCGAACGCATCAATCCCGGTGACGAGCTGAATGTCTACGTTCAGAAGGCGCACGGCTTTGCGCTGCCGCAGGATCCGAAGACGCCGATCATCATGATCGGGCCGGGCACCGGTATCGCGCCGTTCCGCGCCTTCCTGCTCGACCGCCGCGCCACCGGCGCGCAGGGGAAGAACTGGCTGTTCTTCGGCCATCAGCGCAGCGATTGCGATTTTTTCTATGCCGATGAACTCAACGCGATGAAGACGGCGGGTCTGCTCACGCGGTTGTCGCTCGCCTGGTCGCGCGATGGCGAGAAGAAGTTTTACGTGCAGGACCGCATGCGCGAGGTCGGCCGCGAGCTGTGGACTTGGCTTGCCGAAGGCGCACATGTCTATGTCTGCGGCGACGCCAAGCGCATGGCCAAGGATGTCGAACGCGCGCTGGTCGATATCGTCGCCCAGTTCGGCGCCCGCTCGGTGGACGAGGCGATCGCCTTCGTTGCCGACCTCAAGAAGAAGAGCAGGTTCCAGCTCGACGTTTACTGAGCGGTAAATCCGAGCTCAAATTCGAACGAATAATATTCTTCTCCGCCTGCCACGCGGAGAAGTTTTCCCTTCCGGGGAACTGGCTGGAAGTGCCGGCATCGCTATTTTTCGGCTCGTCTTGCGTTCGAGCGCGAACGCTATTCCATATGCGGCAAATGTTGCATTGGAGATCGACGATGCGCGAACTATCGGCGGAAGCCCGCCTGCATCTTTACGCGCGCAGCCTGTCGCGGAAATCGGGGACGGGGTTTCATACGGTTGCGCTCTACAGCGCGTTCGCCGTGATCGCAGCGATCGTGTTCGGCACGCTGTCCGTCCATCCATTTTGAGAACATTGCTTGGCTCGATCGTCTCCGGCCGTCATTGCGAGGAGCGATAGCGGCGAAGCAATCGATGTCTCCGCAAGTGGTGAGATGGATTGCTTCGCTTGCGCTCGCGATGACGCAGTCGGACGCGCCGCCACTTCAGCGGATTGTCAATGCGCCGTCTTGAACGGCGCGACCGCGATCCCCGCATCCTTTAAGGCTTGCCGCACGCCGCGCGCGATTTCGACCGCCCCGGGCGTGTCGCCGTGGATGCAGACGGTATCGGTGCGCATCTTGATCACCTTGCCTGACACCGAGACCACCGCGCCGTCCTGAACCATCCGCACCACGCGATCGGCGATCGCCTTGGGATCGTGCAGCACCGCGCCTGGCTTCTTGCGCGAGACCAGATTGCCGTCGTCCTCATAGGCGCGATCGGCGAACACCTCATGCGCCATGCGGAGGTTGGCTTCCTCGCCGGCGCGCACCAGTTTCGAGTTGGCGAGCACGACGAAGATCAGGCTCGGATCGACCGCCTTGATCGCGCTCGCGATCGCCTTCGCCGTCATGTCGTCCTCGCAGGCGACGTTGGAGAGCGCGCCATGTGCCTTCACATGGGTCACCTTGTGGCCGGCCGCGGTCGCGATCGCCTGCAGCGCGCCGATCTGGTAGGCGACGAGGTTCTCGATCTCCGATGACTTGAGGCCGGGAACCGGACGGCGGCCGAAGCCGTGCAGGTCGCGGTAGCCGGGATGCGCGCCGATGCTCACCCCGCGCGCCTTCGCCAGATCCACGGTGCGGCGCATGATGTCGGCGTCGCCGGCATGGTAGCCGCATGCGATGTTGACGGAGGTCGCAAGCTCGATCATCGCGGCGTCGTTACCCATCTCCCATGGGCCGAAGCTTTCGCCGAGATCGCAGTTGAGGTCGATGGTAGCAGTCATGGTGCTGGTCCCGCTTTGCGTCGGTTGGCTTTTGGTTAGCTAGTCGCTGATTCCGCGACCTGCCATGTCGCGGCATCGACGGCGTTGACGGCGTGGCCCGCGACGTTGGCCGCGCTCAGTGCTTCGAGGTTGAGATCAAGGCCTTCGAGCGGGCGCAGCCGATCCGGCAGGGTAGCGAGCAATTCGGCGAATTTTCGAGCTTCGGCCTGCGCCTCGGCCATAGTGACTGTCTTGAAGCGGAACGCGTGTCCGGCGGAAATCTGGGCGAAGCGACCGAAATCCGCAGAGATGACGGTGGCGATCTTGGGATAGCCGCCGCTGGTGCCGCGGTCCGGCATCAGCACGATCGGCTGGCCATTTCCGGGCACCTGGATGCTGCCGTTCACGGTGCCATCGGAGACGATGTTGTGGCCGTGCAGATGCTTGATCACCGGACCTTCGAGCCGGTAGCCCATGCGGTCGCTGGTCGCGGAAATCTTCCATTCGCTGTCGAGGAACAGCTTTTTGTTGTCCTCGGAGAATTCGTCGTCCTGCGGACCGAACAGGATGCGGATCGGTGCGTCCGGCCGTTCAGGCAACGCGATCCGCCGCTCGGCCGCACCGCTGGCACGTTGCACCTGGAGCTCGTCGCCGCTCTGGAGCGGGCGCGGATAGGGGGTGCCGAGGCCTGCGCGCGCGTTCACGGCGAGGCTGCCGAACATCGGCTCTCCCGTAATTCCGTCCTCGATCGCGAGGTAGCTGAACGCGCCGCGCTTGGCAAAACCGAGCGTCAGCGTCTCGCCTTCGGCGAGGGTCGCCGAGGTATCGAACGCCACGGCTCGTCCCGCGATGTCGGCGCTACGCGAGGCGCCTGCAAGCGCAATACGTACCGCGCCGCAACGTGCGGTGAAGCTCGCACCGAACGGTCCGATCTCCACTGCAGCAGCGAAGAGCTCATTGCCGACCAGCGTGTTCGCGGCGGCGAGGGCGAGGCGATCCATTGCACCGCTCGGCGTCAGCCCATAGCGCTGCGAGCCGGGACGGCCGCCATCCTGCACGGAACTCGCCGGACCGATCGAGGAGACGATGAGCTTGCTCATGCTGCGGCGACCAGTTCGGCGACGAATTCGCCGGCTTCCGCGGCGCGGTCCTGCTCGGCGAAAGTCTTGGCGTCGACGGCCGTGAAGCTGACGGTGTCGCCCGGCTCGAGCAGGAAGATCGGATCGCGGTGAAGCTGATAGGTGCGGACGGCGGTGCGGCCGAGCAGGTGCCAGCCGCTGGGTCCGGCGATGCACTGGATTCCGGTCTGCACGCCGCCGATCGAAATCGTGCCAGCCGGCGTCAGCACACGCGGATTCTGGCGACGCGGCATGTGCAGGAACTTGTCCAGGCCGCTGAGATAGGACCAGCCAGGAGTGAAGCCGATCATGGCGACGCGGTAGTCGCCGCCGACATGGCGCCTGACGATCTCGTCAGGCGTGGTGTCGAGGGTCTTGGCGACGTCCTCGAGGTCGATGCCATGTTCGCCGCCATAGGCCACCGGGATGCGCCAACGCCGGGTTCTTGCGGCGGCCGGATCGGGGCGCCGTGCCAGCGTGAGCAGTTGTTCCCCGAGCGCTTCGAAGTCGATCTGCACGGGATCATAGTGCACGAGCAGCGAACGATAGGTCGGAACGGTCTCGGTCACGCCGGCGATCGGCGCCGCGGCAAGGGTACGGTCGAGCGCCAGCACCCGCCGATTGGCGGCGTCATCGATGTCGCGGCTGAATTCCACCGTGATGGCGCTGTCGCCACTCGGAAGAAGACGGGGTGGGGCTTCGCGCGCGGTCATGGCATCATTGCTCATCGAGCATCAAGCTAGCGTGTTTTGCTGCGCAGTGGAATTCGGCTAGCGAAAAATCACCAAGCAACTTCAATAAATTAAACCGAGGGCCGGCGATAAGATAGCGTAATCGATGATCGCATTCTCGCCCTTGACGCGAAGGCCGCGGCTCGCAAGATGCGCGCGCCAATTCATTCCCACCGGAGCCGATCTTTCAAGATGTCCCTCACTGCAGAAGCGATCGCGACGCTGTCGCACGTGTCCACCGCCACCATCACCACGGTCCTGCTCAAGAAGGGGCTGCGTAACGTCTGGATGCGCGGCACCAAGCCGCTCAAGCCGGGCCAAAAGCGGCTGGTCGGGTCGGCCTTCACGCTGCGCTTCGTGCCGGCGCGCGAGGATCTGGCGACGCCGGAATCCTGGTCGTCACCGATCTCGACCCGCACCGCGATCGAGGCAATGCCGGAAGGCTGCATCGCCGTGGTCGACGCGATGGGCGTCAGCGACGCCGGAATCTTCGGCGACATTCTCTGCGCGCGGATGGTGAAGCGTGGCGTCACCGCGCTGATCACCGACGGCGTGGTGCGCGACCTCGAAGGCGTGCTCGGCACGGGACTGCCGGTGTGGTGCAACGGTTTTGCCGCGCCGCCATCCGTCGCCGGACTGACCTTCGTCGGCTGGGGCGAGCCAATCGGCTGCGGCGGCGTGGCGGTGTTCCCGAACGATGTCGTGGTCGCCGACCAGGATGGCGGGGTGCTGATCCCGCAGGCCTTCCTCGACCAGGTGCTGGCCGAGGGACCGGAGCAGGAACGGATGGAAGCCTGGATCGTCAATGAGGTGAACAATGGCGTGCAACTGCCGGGCCTCTATCCGATGAATGCCGAAACCAAGGCGCGCTACGCCGCGAGCAAGAAATAACTTCAGAAAAGCGAGGTAAGCCCATGGAAATCCATATCGCTGGCACGCGGCCGACCCGTCGCGGGCCGGCCGAATATTTCACCGGCACGGTGCTGCAGGATCCCGTCATCATGGCGCCCGCGCCGGCGCGGCTGAACTCGTCGCGCGTCTCCTTCGAGCCGGGCGCGCGCACGGCCTGGCACACTCATCCGCTCGGCCAGACGCTCTACGTGATCTCCGGCATCGGCCGGGTCCAGGCCGAGGGCGGTCCAATCAGGGAGATCAGGCCGGGCGACGTAGTCTGGATTCCGCCGAACGAGAAGCATTGGCATGGCGCGTCGCCAACCAATGCCATGACCCATATCGCGATGCAGGAAGCGCTCGATGGCGTCTATTCGAACTGGATGGAGCACGTCACCGACGAGCAATACAATGTGAAGGTCGGGTAGTTTTCCCAAGGACGCGAGAGTTCCGTAGCCCGGGTGAAGCGCCAGCGTCACCCGGGACCGCTCGTGCCACACGGACATTTCCCCGGATTGCGCTTCGCTTCATCCGGGCTACGCAGCATTCGTAAGGCTAGATCAGTTCACCCGCGTCCAGGTCTGGCCGCCGCAGAACATGCCGCCGAAGGCGCAGCCTTGCACGCGCAGGGTGTCGGAGCCCTTGAGCGCGATCGTCGAGTCATAGGTGCTGCCGGTGTTCGGATCGAGGATGCGGCCGCTCCATTTGTCCTTGGCAGGTTTCATGTTGATCAGGACCTGCTCGCCATTCTGGTTCGAGGTCTCGTCGACAGCATAGCCGCAGAGGTTGGCGCCGCACTGCTCGATGCGGATCTTGCCCTCCTTTTCCTCCGTCAGCCACATGCCGATCGGCGAATTGGCTTGCGCTGCCGCCGCTGGTGTCACGGGCTTCGCGACCGGCGCTTGAGTGGCTGTGGCGACCGTCGGAGCCGGGGCCGGAGCGGGCACTGCGGTCTGCTGGGTCTGCGGTGCTGCCGCGCTGGGCGGTGAGGGCTGAGGCGCGGTCGCGCTATCGCTCGGCGCAACGGCTATTGTCGTCGTCGAGGGTGCGGTGGAAGCTGCCGCCGGCGGCGCGGCAGGAACGGGCGGTGGGGCCGCCGGTGCTGCCGCTTGTCCGGACGGAGCGGGAGCCGCCGCAGCCGGCGCGGATTGCGAATCGGTCTTCGCCTCCTGCTGCTGCGATTTCTGCTTGCGAGTGCCTTCCTCACCCTTGGCGCGCTTGGATTTGCGGCCGGTATTGTCGTAGACGCCGGGGATCGAGACGGTGCCGCGATCGGGATCGATGCGGATGGTGCGGCCGCCATATTCGAAGGTGTACTGGGCCTGCGCTGCGGTGCTGGCAAGCAAAAGCGCAGCGATAGCCAGAAGCTTCTTCATGATGACCTCCAGAACAGGAATCCCCGGTCAGTGAAGCTACACATCAGTAACTTGATGCAACGTGACCTAGATCACTTTCAATGCGTAATCAAAACGTAAGTCGTGTACCACCAGCTTTGGTTCAAACGGCTGACCGACAGTCTAGTTAGGGCTCGCCTCGTGGTCAAACTTGCAGTCCGGTCGGATCATTCAAACCAGGCAGCATAAACGCGCTTGAAGGTGCCGTCCTTCATTGCGATGTCCAGCCATTGATCCACGAACAACTTCAGCGCGACGTCGCGCTGCAGCCAGTAGGCCTTTTCCGCAAAGTCGAACGGGTGATCGGGATGCACCGCGCAGAGCACGCCGGGGTGGAGTTTCTGCTGGTAACGCGTCTCGGACGCATCCGTCATCATCAGGTCGGCATCGCCCTTGGCAATCTCGTCGAAGATCCTGGTATTGTCATCGAAGACCTTGATCTCGGCGTTCTTCACATGCGCCCGCGCAAAGCGCTCGTTGGTGCCGCCGGGATTGACGATGACGCGCGTGCCGGCATGGTCGATTTCGGCAAGCGTCTGGTATTTGTTGATATCGGTGCAGCGGGTGATCGGCGTCTTGCCTTCGCGCATGATCGGGATCGAGAAGAAGCCTTTCTTCTGGCGCTCCAGCGTGATCGAGATGCCGCTCATCGCAATGTCGAAGCGGTCGGCTTCCAAATCCTTCGTCATCTGCGGCCAGGCCGTTTTGACATATTCGACCCTGACGCCGAGCGCCTTGCCGAGCGCTTCCGCCATGTCGACCTCGAATCCCCTGAAGCCGGGCGTCGTCCGGTCAACAAAACTAAACGGCGCATAGTCGCCGGTCATGCCCACACGCAACGTCCCGCGCTGGATGATGTCGTCGAGCCGCGAAGGCGACGCCGCTGGCTGAGCATGCGCGGAAGCTATCATCGACGTGGCAGCCGCAAGGCCGACGAATGCGCGCATCATCAAAGTTTCCTCCATCGATTGCCTCGACGATAATCTGTTGCCACGGCTTTAGATGGAATGAGCGTGTCGAGCCAGTCAAAGGAAGTCAAATCGTGACAATCTCAGTTTACGAAGCATCGGTCGGCGTGTTCATGCCATATCTTCGCAATCTTTCCGGGCTGCTCGATCACGCGTCCGCCTACGCAAGGGCGCGAAACATCGATCCTGCCGTGCTGCTCGGCATGCGGCTCTATCCGAACATGTACAGTCTCAAGCAGCAGGTGGGCGAGGCCAATCGCCATGCGATCGCCTGTTGTGCGCTGCTGGCCGGGCACGAGCCGCTCAGCTTCGGCGACATCGAGCCTGATCTTGATGAGCTCAAGCGCAGGATCGAGGCCGCGATCCAAAGCCTGCCGCGTGCTGCGATCGACGAGGCCGGTGACAAGGAGGTAGTGTTCACCTTCAAGAGCGGCGCGCAGCGCGCGTTCACCGGGCGGTCGCTGCTGCTCGGCTTCAGCGTGCCGCAGTTCTTCTTTCACGTCACGACCGCCTACGACATCCTGCGTCACGCCGGCGTCGATCTCGTCAAGAAGGATTTCCTGGGACCGCCAAGACCGGCGTAGAGCATGATCCGGAAAAGTGGAGACCGGTTTTCGCTCGCGACAAACGCGAAGCGTTTGCGCGGAGATCATGCTCAAACAAGGAGACGAGATCATGATCCGATTCGTCTAATCGAATCATGATCTCGATGCGGAAGCTAAAGCGGAATGAAGTTAGCTTGAATCGATTTGGGATTCCCAAATCAGGCGGTTTCTGATTCACCATGCTGGCTGGGCTGGAGGCCGGCATGGATGGGCAAGCCTTACTCTTTGGATTTGAGGAAGCGGGTGGTTGCGGCGGTTGTGAGTGGAGGGCTGTCGTGCCATGAGGCGGCCGAGCAGTTCGGGATCGCCGTCAGCACTGCCAT
>NZ_JCAMOT010000042.1:0-66907 GCF_059512425.1 Bradyrhizobium sp. Leo78 | reverse complement strand
GCCAGCATTCACCTCTGAAGAATGCGCGAACTATCTCGAAAATTCAGGTTATCGAACCTAATGCCATCACGCTTTAGTCGGGCTTTCCGCCGCCTTGGCAGTCACGGACAAGAGCGGATTCCTTCAGCCGCTCTGTTCGGATTGCGGCCAAATCGAACGCTACACGCTCACCGTCTCGTGCTCGCGCGCGAACTCGCCGCCGGGAATCGAATCCAGCAGCGCCTTCGTGTAGGGGTGCGTCGGGTTGCCGAACACTTCGGCGGCCAATCCCTGCTCGACGACCGTGCCATCCTTCATGACGGCGACGAGGTCGCAGATCTGCGCGGCGACGCGCAGGTCGTGGGTGATGAAGATGATGGAGAGGCCGAGCCGCTGGCGCAGATCGGCCAAGAGCTTCAATACCTGCGCCTGCACGGAAACGTCGAGCGCGGAGACCGGCTCGTCCGCGACCAGCACGTCAGGCTTCAGCGCCAGTGCCCGTGCCAGCCCGATGCGCTGGCGCTGGCCGCCGGAGAATTCATGCGGGTAGCGATCGCCGGCGGACGGATCAAGCCCGACCAGTTCGAACAATTTCCTGGCTTCGGCAATCGCCGTGGCGCGCGGCGTGCCGTGAACAATGGGGCCTTGCGCGACCAGCTCGGCGGCCTTTCGGCGCGGGTTGAGCGAGGCAAACGGATCCTGGAACACCATCTGGATATGCCGGGTCTGGCGGCGGACTTCCTCGCGCGACAGTTTTGCCCAGTCCTTGCCGTTGAGTACGGTCGATCCGCTATCGGGATCGATCAGGCGTACGATGCAGCGCGCCAGGGTCGACTTGCCCGAGCCGGATTCACCGACGATGCCAAGCGTTGCGCCCTTGGGCAGATTGAGAGAAGTGTCCTTGACTGCGGCCGTGACGCGTGCGCCACGTCCCAGGAAGCCGCCGGTGCGATAGGTCTTTGAGACGTTGGCAATCGTCAGGATGTTCTCGCCCGAGAGCGGCCGTGGCGGCGGTGCTTTCAGCGGCGGAACGGCTGCAATGAGCTGCCTGGTATAGGGGTGCGCCGGATGGCTCAGCACCTCATGAGCCGTGCCTTGCTCCACGATCCTGCCGTGCTGCATCACCACGACGCGATCGGCGA
Organism: Bradyrhizobium sp. Leo78; assembly: GCF_059512425.1. Lineage (NCBI taxonomy): Bacteria > Pseudomonadati > Pseudomonadota > Alphaproteobacteria > Hyphomicrobiales > Nitrobacteraceae > Bradyrhizobium > Bradyrhizobium sp. Leo78. The sequence continues at coordinate 65,786 of NZ_JCAMOT010000042.1, read as the reverse complement.
TCTCGGCGACCACGCCGAAATCATGGGTGATGAACAGCACCGCCGTCTTCTTGCGTTGCTGCAGGTCGCGGATCAGCTTCAATATCTGCGCCTGCGTGGTGACGTCGAGTGCGGTGGTCGGCTCGTCTGCGATCAGGAGCTTTGGGTCGAGCGCCAGCGCCATCGCGATCATGGCGCGCTGGCGCTGGCCGCCGGAAAGCTCATGCGGATAGGCCTTTGCGGCCAGCTTGGGATCGGGAATGCGGACGTCGGCGAGCAGCGCCAGCACGCGCGCGTTGATCTCGGCCTTCGATAGTTCGGTGTGGATCGAGAACATTTCGCCGATCTGGTCGCCGATGGTGCGCAGCGGGTTGAGCGCGGTCATCGGCTCCTGGAAGATCATGGCGATGCCGGCGCCACGCACCTCGCGCATCTCGGCCGTATCGGCGGCGCAGAGATCGCGGCTCTCGAACAGCATCCGGCCATTCTCGATTTTCACCTCGTTCGGCAATAGCCGCATGATGGTGTTCGCCATCATCGACTTGCCGGAGCCGGATTCGCCGACCACGCAGAGGATCTCGTTCGAGGCGATCGACAGCGAAACGTCCGACAGCGCATGGGGCCGGTCGGCGCCCTCCGGCAGGCGCACGCTCAACTTCTCGAGCGAAAGAATGGCGTCGCTCATCGGCTCTTCAGCCTCGGATTGAGCGCATCATTCAGCCCCTGGCCGACCAGCGATACCGCGAGCACGGTGACGAGAATGGCGATCCCAGGGATCGCCGAGACGTACCACTGCACGCGCAGCACGTCGCGGCCGAGCCCGATCAGATTGCCCCACGAGGCGACATTGGGATCGGATAGTCTGAGGAAAGCGAGCGCGCTCTCCAGGAGGATCGCGACCGCCATCACGACGCTGGCATAGACGATGACCGGCGGCAGCGCATTGGGCAGAATCTCGCCGAGGATGATCTTGATGTCCCGCATCCCCAGCGTCTTGCCGGCCTGGACGAACTCGCGGTTGCGCAGTGAGAGGAACTCGGCACGGGTCAATCGCGCCGGCGCCGGCCAGGATACGACGCCGACCGCAATGGTGACGGTCGTCAGCGTCGAGCCGAACACCGCGACCAGCACCAGCAGCAGCACGAAATTCGGCAGGGTCTGGAATGCCTCTGTGATCCGCATCAGGACATTGTCGACCCAGCCGCCATAATAGCCGGCAAAGGCGCCGACCAGGATCCCGATCAGGATCGCGATCGCCGTCGCGACGCCGCCGATCAGAAGCGAGATCCGCGCGCCGTAGAAAATTTGCGCGGCGATATCGCGCCCGGAATTGTCGGTGCCGAGCAGGAAACGCGGGTTGGAGAACGGCCAGATCAGCGGGCGCCCTGCGAGCGACAGCGGATCGCGCGGATAGAGGAAGCCGGCGCTGATCGCCATCCCGATCACGACGAGTAGCAGGACCAGGCCGATCACCGCGGCGGGGCTGCGGAAATAGCGTTTCAGCGCGTCCATGTCAGCTATCCGCCGAGATCCGCGGATCGAGCCGCGCATAGAGGAGGTCGGTCACGAAGTTGACCACGATCACGAGCAGGGCCGAGACGAAGACGATGCCAAGCAGCGTGTTGAGGTCGCGCTGTACCACGGACTCGTAGGCCAGCCGCCCGAGGCCCGGCAGCGAGAACACGCTTTCGACGACGACCGAGCCGCCGAGCATGGTGCCGGCCTGCAGTCCGATCAGCGTCACCATCGGCAGCAGGGCATTGCGCAGCACATGCCGGGTCACGACGTGGGTCTCGTCCAGGCCTTTGGCGCGGGCGGTGCGGACGAAATCGAGATTGAGCACCTCAAGCATCGAGGCGCGCATGATGCGCAGGTAAATGGCGAGGAAGATCAGCCCGAGCGTGAAGGTCGGCAACACGAGATGCCTTGCAATGTCGAGCATGCGCCAGATGCCGGTCTGCACGGTGCCGATATCCTCGAAGCCGCCCGACGGCAGCCATTGCAGGTAGACCGAGAACGCAACGATCGCCATCAGGCCGAACCAGAACGAGGGCGTCGCATAGAAGATCAATCCGAGCGTCGAAATCAGCGTATCCGGCCAGCGGTTGACGCCGCGCGCGGCGATCACGCCGAACACGAGGCCGAAGAAGAACGCGAACGACAGCGACGCCGTCATCAGGAGGATGGTCGGCGGCAGCCGCTCCAGGATCACGGAGGCGACCGGCTTGCCATAGATCGAGGAGAAACCGAGATCGAGTCGGACCAGGCGCCAGAGATAGTTGGCGAGCTGCATCGGGATTGACAGGTCGAGCCCGTAGAACTGACGCAATTCGCGCGCAGTCGCGGCGTCGCCGCCGCCCATTTGCGCCATCAGCGCGTCGACGGTGTCGCCCGGTGCCGTCTGCAGCAGCAGGAAGACGCCAATCAGGATCAGGAACAGGGTCGGGATCGAGGCGGCGAGCCGCCGCCCCGCAAGGCTCAAGATGCGCATGGTCTCATCTTGACGTATTGAGGATCACGCGGAAAGCCAAAGATCGTGCCAGCTCGACGAGCCCCAGCGGGGCGTGTTTGAGTGGTTGCGGGCTTTTGCCGTGATGACTGTGACGAAGATCTGCTCGATCGGCATCCAGACCGGCAGTTCCGTATTCACTTCCTTGACGAACTCGGCATAGAGCGCCTTGCGCTTGACCGGATCGACCTCGGTGGCCGCATCGTCGATGGTCTTGTCGACTGTCTTGTTTTCCCAGTCCCATTGATTGGTCCAGGGCGCGCCCTTGGGCTGGCCGGATCGATACCAGACCGTGGTCGATACCGCGGGATCGTTGCGGTACTGGTGCCAGCCGGTGGCGAGGTCGAAGGCGTGGTCGTCGTAAACCTGCTTCAGGAACCCGCCGCCGTCATTGCGCACGATCTCCACGGGGATGCCGATCTCCTGCAGCGATTGCTGGATGAAGGTCGACCACAGCGAGATGTCCTCGCCCCACGGTGCGGGCAACAGCCGGAGCGAGAAGCGCGTGCCGCCGGGGCCCGGCTTGTAGCCGGCTTCATTGAGCAGCGCGACCGCCTTGGCCTTGTCGTAAGGATATTGCGGCGTGTCCGCACCCGGGTAGAAGTCGGTCGAGGTCGAGGGGATCGGGCCGGTGCCGAGCTTGGCGAAGTCGCCGAGGAAGTTGTCGATGAAGAACGGCACGTTGATCGCATGCGCGATGGCGCGGCGGACGCGGATGTCGGAAAGTTCGCTGCGGCGGAAGTTGAACTCGATCGTGTTGGTGCGCGCGTTGCCCTCGTTGCCCTTGGTGGAGACGATGAAGCGCTTGTCCTTGCCGAGCCGCGCCATGTCCGAGATCGTAAGTCCCGAGAACGGGCTGTAGTGCAACTCGCCGGCCTCCATCTGCGCCGCGGCGGCGGCGCGGTCGGTGATCACCTTCCAGACGATGCGGTCGAGATAGGGCGCGTTCGGCCGCCAGTAGTCGGGATTGCGGTCGGCGATGATGTATTGCCCGCGTTCATATTTGACGAACTTGAACGGGCCGGTGCCAACAGGCGCCAGATTGGTCGGGTTCTGGCGGATGTCGCCATTCTCGTAAAGGTGCTTAGCCGAGACGTAGCCGAGGTCGGGCAGGGCGCGCAGCAGCAGGTTGAGCGGCATCGGCCGCTCGTAGCGGAAGATCGCGGTCTGCGGATCGGGCGTATCGACGGCGGTCAGGAACAGTTGCAGCGTCGAGCCATAGTTCAGGATCTTCTTCCACATGTTCATCGCGGTGAACGCGACGTCATCGGAGGTGAACGGCTTGCCGTCGTGCCAGGTGATGCCCTTGCGCAATTTGAAGGTGACGGTCTTGCCGTCGGGGGTGGCTTCCCAGCTCTCGGCGAGCACGCCGACCGGCTTGCCGTCGGCGTCGAGGTCGACCAGGTTCTCCTGGATCTTGCCGCCGATGATGTAGACGCCGGTCGAGGCCTGCAGGCTCGGATTGAGCTGGCGCTGCTCGGCGCCGTAGTGGACGTTGAACACGCCGCCCTTGCGCGGCGTCTCCTGCGCAAATGCCCGCATCGGGTTGATGACGTTGGCGGCGATGGCGGCCGACGTCAGAAGTGCGGTGCGGCGGTTGATCTCGAGGCGGGCCAAATCCATACAAGGTCTCCAGAAAGTAGCGTCGGGCAGCGCGCGGCGTGGGGCCGCAGGCCGTCTTTAGCCGATGTTGTGTGGGAAGGGGAACCCCAGGTCATTTTCTCAATTGCCGCGCAATCTGAACGATCATTGTCCTGGCCCCACACCAGACCGGCGTTATCGGCTGCGGCTCAGTGAGGCGAGCTTCGGCAGGGACCGCGAATCACTGAGTGCGAATCTGCAGCGGAAAAATAGGGGTCGGCAGGGTGCCGGATGGCCCGTTCGCGGGCGTAGAGAGATGCTGTCGGAGGCAATGGAGGGCCTCGACCAGCGAAAAAACCCGGGAAAAATGCAGGATTCCGGTGTATCAGCGGCGATATAGCTGTGAAGAATGCTGAAAACCCTGTTTTTTTAGCCGGTTTCCGCCATAACGTGCCGTTTCCAGAATCAATGGAGCAACCATGGCTACCCAACTGTCGAAGTCGCAACTGATCGAGAAGATCGCGACCACCACCGAACTCTCCAAGCGCGACGTCAAGAACGTGATGGATACCCTCACGGACGTCGGTCATAAGGAGCTGAAGAAGAACGGCGTGTTCCTCGTCCCCGGCTTCGCGAAGTTCGTGGTGATCAAGAAGCCCGCGACCAAGGCGCGCAAGGGCATCAACCCCTTCACCGGCGAAGAGACGGTGTTCAAGGCCAAGCCGGCCCGCAAGGTCGTCCGGGCTCGCCCGGTCAAGGCCGCCAAGGACGCGGTCTAAGGCAAAAGGCCTCCGGAAGCGGGGGCCTTTTTGCTATAAGCGCGCCCGGCGTTCGCGTGAGGCCTGACCCTCTATTCCTCCGCAACGCGGGGCGCGGCAATCGGCGCTCGTGGGAACAAGCCATCAAAGCGAAAGCCCCACGAGCAAGGCCATGCAGGCCAGGTGGCCGGCGACGATGAGCGCAAGATGAAGAGGACCGGGCATCCGACGTCTCCTCGCTTTACGACACCTCTCCCGCTTGCGGGAGAGGTCGGCGCTTAGCGCCGGGTGAGGGCTCTCTCCTCACGGATGGTCCCATCGTGGAGACACCCTCAGCCCAATGTTCTCCCGCAAGCGGGAGAGGGGGCGCAGCGTCCATCGCGGCGGCACCAACCGCCCTTTCAAGAGACAATCAATTCAGACTGGCGCCCGCGGTGAAGCTGCGATCGACGGCTTTGCCGACGTCGAGCGTCTTCGACAGGATGCCGTAGCGTGTGGCGCGGTCGGAGGCTTCCTGCACTTCCTTGACCACGTTCTCGTCGATCGCGATCGGGCTGGTCTTCTGCGCGGTATAGGCGCTCAGCAGCACGTCCTCCGGAAGTTTGGTCAGCTCGGCCGTGTTCTTCGCATAGTCGGCGAGATGATCGAGCGACCACAGCCGTGCCTTGTTCAGTCGCTGCAGCAGGTCCTGCACCGCGGCGCGCTTGGTGGCGATAGCGTTATCGGAGGCGACAATGAAGGTGATCGTCGGCGTCAGGCCCTGGCCGTCGGCAACGACGCGTGCTTTGTCCTTCAGCGTCGCAAACGAAATATAGGGCTCCCACACCGCCCAGGCGTCGATCGATCCCGCAAGCAGCGCGATCTTGGCGTCGACCGGACCGAGCGGCGCGAAGGTCGCGTCCTCGAGCTTGTAGCCGGATTTCTCCAGCGTCGCGTCGATCAGGAATTGCCCCCAGCCGCCTCGCGTGCCGGCGAGACGCTTGCCCCTGAGATCAGCCGCGGTCTTGATCGGCGAATCCTCGCGCACCAGGATGGCTTGCGTTTTGGCCTCGGAGCGCGTGCCGCCGATCGCCTTGATCGGCGCGCCCGACGCATAGACCGACAAAAAGGAAAGGTCGCCGGTATAGCCGACGTCGAGCGCGCCCGCGTTCAAGGCTTCGAGGATCGGCGCGGCCGCAGGAAATTCCGACCACTCGATCTTGTAGGGCAGATTCGTTCCGAAACCTGAGATGTCGAGCAGCGAACGGTTGCCGCCCTTCTGGTCGCCGACCCGCAACACGATTGCGTCGTCGGCCAGCGCTGCGAGAACTGAGGAAAGGGTGATTGCGGTAGCGACGAAAGCAGTCGCCAGCTTGCGCGTAACGGAGTGAAAGCGAGTGAGCCTGCGCATGTCCATCTCTTTTGTGATTTCATTCGCCCATTGCGCAGAGAGCACATGAGCGTTCCATCGAGTCTATGAGCGAACCCCGCGCAGTCAACGAAACGGAAATCTGTATTGCCGCGGCTGGCGACAAAGAACGTCTCGTTGGGTTCCTCGGCGGAGAAGGCGCCACGCGCACCGTTACAAGAGGGCTAAATTCCCGCGCGATTTGCGTCAGTACGTGCGCTGCCGACGATCGCGTCACGACGAAATCGTTTCATCGTCCGCCGCTGGGATCGTGGAGATAATCCCTTTCGCGTGCGCCACATTCGAAATTCCATTTCATTGACGATGGCACGATTGCACCGCATCATTTGGCGGTTGCATTGGGTGCCAATAGCGCCGGAGAAATCCGCCTTCTTACAACAATAGCTCTGGATGAGATGTGCGCGGGCTGGGCCGTTCGCGCGGACGGCGGAGCCATGTCGGACATAGGGGTGAGCATGTCGATTGAAGAGAAGAAGAATAGATTGGCGATGGATCGGCGGACGCTGCTCCGGGCCGGCGCGGCTGCCGCGTTTGCCGCGCCGATCGGCGCGTTTGGCGCGCAGGCGTTTTCCGCGCGCGGTGCAATACCGGCGATCGACTTCTCCGAATTCCCGATCTGCAAGACGGCATCTGACGCGCCGCCGCTGACCGGTGCGCCGCGCAAATTGAAGCTGTCATGGAACGCAGGCGCGGTGTGTCTTGCGCCGCTGCCGGTCGCAATCGACTACGGCTTCTTCCAGAAGCAGAACCTCGACATCGAACTCGTCAATTACAGCGGCTCCACCGACCAGCTGCTGGAGGCGATCGCCACCGGCAAGAGCGATGCCGGGCTCGGCATGGCGCTGCGCTGGCTCAAGCCGCTGGAGCAGGGCTTTGACGTCAAGATCGCCGCCGGCACCCATGGCGGCTGCATGCGCGTGCTGACCCGCGCAGGCTCCGGCGTCGACAAGCTCGCCGACCTCAAGGGCAAGATCGTCGCTGTCGGCGATCTCGCCGGCCCCGACAAGAACTTCTTCTCGATCCAGCTTGCCAAGCAGGGCTTTGATCCGAACAAGGACGTCGACTGGCGCGCTTATCCCGGCAACCTTCTCAACGTCGCGGTCGAGAAGGGCGAGGTGCAGGCGTTCCTCGCCTCCGATCCGCTCGCTTATCTCTGGCTCAAGGACAGCCAGTACAAGGAAGTCGCGTCTAATCTCGACGGTGAATATCGCGACAAGACCTGCTGCATCGTCGGCCTCCGCGGCTCTCTCGTGCGTAATGAGCCGCATGTCGCGCGCGCCATCACGCAGGCGCTGCTCGATGCCGCCATGTTCACCTCGCAGAATCCGGACAAGGCCGCGAAGTCGTTCCAGCCCTATGCGCCGAAGACTGCGACGCTCGCCGATCTCGAAGCGATGGCGCGCTATCACACCCATCACCATCACCCTGTTGGCGAAGTCCTGAAGCGCGAGCTGAAAGGGTACGCCGACGATCTGAAGACCGTCTCGGTGTTCAAGCAAAGCACTGACACGGCGAAATTCGCGGAACGGATTTATGTCGACGTATTCAGTGTCTGACGCATCGGCCGCCGCGGGACAGGCCGCGGCCGGCGTCAGCCCGGGCTGGCTTGAGAAGCTGCGCAGTGGCGGCTATGGCGCCGGCCTGGCCGCCGGCGCCGCGTGGCTGGCGTTCGGCGCGTCCAGCCTCTACTGGGAAGATCTTGGCGACTGGTCGCGAACGAATGGGGTTGCGATCGGCGCGTTCTTGATCGCAGCGCTTGCACTGCTTGGGACACTCGGCGCCGATTTTCTCGGTGGCGCCGGCGTGGCGCTGCGCCGGCGCGCGCCGTGGCTGGTGGCGCTCGGGTCGTTTCTGACGCTCTGGGAGATTGCCACCGCAAAATTCGGCTGGCTGCCGCTGCCGTTCTTCCCGCCGCCGCAGGCGATCGTGGAAGTCTATACCGATGATCTGCCAAAGCTGTTCAACAGCGTCATCGCATCCGTGAAGCTGCAGCTCGGTGGCTATATCATCGGCGCGGCCATCGGGTTTTTGACCGGCGTATCGATCGGCTGGTCGCAGAAGGTGGGCTACTGGGTGCATCCGGTGCTGCGCTTCATCGGACCGTTGCCGGCCACCGCCTGGCTGCCCTTCGCCTTCTTCACCTTTCCCTCGAGCTGGAGCGCGAGCACCTTCCTGATCGCGCTTGCCACCGGTTTCCCGGTAACAGTCCTGACCTGGTCCGGCGTTGCGAGCGTGCCGAACGCCTATTACGACGTCGCACGGACGCTTGGCGCCAAACCGTCCTTCCTGGTGCTGAAGGTGGCCATCCCCGCGGCGCTGCCGCATGTCTTCGTCGGCCTGTTCATGGGGCTCGGCGCCTCGTTCGCGGTGCTGGTGGTGGCCGAGATGATCGGCGTCAAGGCCGGGCTTGGCTGGTATTTGCAGTGGGCGCAGGGCTGGGCGGCCTATGCCAACATGTATGCCGCGCTGATCGTGATGTCGCTGCTTTGCTCCGGCGCGATCACGCTGCTGTTCAAGACGCGCGACCGCCTGCTGGTCTGGCAGAAAGGTGTCGTCAAATGGTAGCCGCCGCTTTGGCCGAAGCGATCACTTATCCTGCCGTCGGTGCCGAGCTCGATATCGAGCATGTCAGCCACGCTTTCGATATCGATGGCGCCGTGCTGCCCGTGCTCGAGGACGTCAGCTTGGCGATCAAGCCCGGCGAGTTCGTCGCGCTGCTCGGCCCGTCCGGCTGCGGCAAGTCCACGCTGCTGCGGCTGGTGGCCGGACTTGAGAAGCCGCGCAGCGGCGTGCTGCGTGAGGACGATATCCGCATCAACGGACCGCACCCGTCGCGCGTCGTCGTGTTCCAGGACCCGACGCTGTTTCCCTGGCGCTCGGTCTGGGACAATGTCGCGCTCGGGCTGGAGGCGCAGGGCATCCTGAAAAGCCAGCGGCAGCGTGTCGACGCAGCGATCGATCTCGTCGGCCTCTCCGCCTTCAAGAAAGCCTATCCGCACCAGCTTTCCGGCGGCATGGCGCAGCGCGTTGCGCTGGCGCGTGCGCTGGTCAACGATCCGAAGGTGCTGATCCTCGACGAGCCGCTCGGCAAGCTGGATTCGTTGACGCGGATCACCATGCAGGCGGAGATCGTCTCGCTCTGGCAGCGCAAGGGCTTCACCACGCTGCTCGTCACGCACGATGCGGAGGAAGCGCTGTTCCTCGCCAACCGCGTCATCGTGCTTAGCGACCGCCCGGCGCGCGTCAAGGCCGACGTCAAAGTCGATCGGCCGTATCCGCGCCATCGCGGCGACCCCTATCTTGCCGATCTGCGCAGGCAGATCCTCGGCCTGCTCGGGCTCGATGCGACATGGTGACATCTGCGGCGAAAGAGCTGACGCCGTCGGAAGCGCTGGACCATGTTGCGCGCGCCTCACAGCTCGCCGAGGTCATTGCCGGGCGGGCGGCAGCGCACGACCGTGACGCCAGCTTTCCGTTCGAGAATTTCGACGACCTCGCGCAAGCCGGTCTGCTCGCGCTGACCGTCCCGGCTGCGCTCGGCGGAGCAGGGGCGGGCGCCCGCGACACGGCGCGCATCCTCACCATCATCGGCAAGGCCGATCCGTCGACGGCGCTGGTGCTCTCGATGCACTACATCAACCATCTGGTGATGGCGCGCAGCCCGCGCTGGCCTGCACGCCTATCGCGCAAGCTTGCCAAGGAGACCGTCGAGGGCGTCGCGCTGATCAACGCGCTGCGCGTCGAGCCTGAACTCGGCTCGCCTGCGCGCGGCGGCCTCCCGGCGACGATTGCGCGCCGCACAGAGACGGGTTGGCGGCTGAGTGGCCGCAAGATCTATTCGACCGGCGCGCCGATCCTGAAATGGTATCTGGTGTGGGCCAGGACCGACGAGCCGGAAACCCGCGTCGGCCAGTTCCTGGTGCCCGCGGGATTGCCCGGAACGAGGATCGAGGAGACCTGGAACCATCTCGGCCTGCGCGCCAGCGGCAGTCACGACGTGATTTTCGAGGACGTCGTGTTCCCGCTCGATTACGAGGTCGACGTGCGGAAGCCGGAAGAGTGGACCGCGCCTGATGTCACCCAGGCGACCATCCACGCCATCTTCGTGGCCGCGATCTATGACGGTATCGCCCGCGCCGCGCGCGACTGGCTGATCAGGTTCCTGCGCGAACGTGTTCCGGCCAATCTCGGCGGACCGCTCGCGACATTGCCACGAGCTCAGGAAATCCTCGGCGGCATCGAGGCGCGGCTTGCGGTCAATGCACGCCTGATCGACAGTTTTGCCGCCGAGTTCGATGCCGGCTTGCCGCTCAGCGCGACCGAGTCCAATATCGTCAAGCTGACGGTGACCAACAATGCCGTCGCCGTGGTGGAGGACGCGCTGTCACTGACCAGCAATCACGGCCTGTCGCGACACAATCCGCTGGAGCGGCATTTTCGCGATGTGCTGTGCGGCCGCGTCCACACCCCGCAGGATGACTCCACCCGCATCGCCGCCGGACGCCTGGCGCTGGGCATCTGAACAACAGCCAACAATCGGAGCTTCCCCATGTCAGTCGAGTTCATCGGCTTCATCACCAACAACAATGCGTCCGAGACCATCGTGCGCTCCGGTCCCGTGCTCGATCCGCCCTATCTCGAGACGGTCGCCAAGGCGCATGAGCTTGCCGGTTTCGACCGCGCGCTGCTCGCGTTTCACTCGACGACGCCGGATGCGCTGCAGGTCGCCCAGCACGTGCTCGGCATCACCAGGACGTTGAAAGTGATGATTGCCCAGCGGCCGGGCTTCACCGCGCCGACGCTCTTGGCGCGTCAGCTCGCCACCCTCGACCGGTTCTACCCTGACCGCGTCTCGCTGCACGTCATCACTGGCGGCAATGCCACCGAGCTGCGCCAGGACGGCAATACGCTCGACGACAAGGACGAGCGCTATGCGCGCACCAGCGAATTCCTCGACATCGTCCGCCTGGAATGGACCAGCGAGAAGCCGTTCGACTATCGCGGCAAGTACTACCAGGTCGAGCGGGGCTTTTCGCAAGTCAAGCCGCATCAGAAGGGCGGCATCTACACCTTTGTCGGCGGCGGCTCGGATGCCGCGGTGGAGGTCGCGGGCAAGCACGCCGACACCTTCGCGCTGTGGGGAGAATCTTATGCGCAGGTGCGCGACGTCACCGCGCGCGTACGCGCTGCTGCCGCCAAGCACGGCCGGCCGGCGCCGCGCTTCAGCCTCTCGGTGCGGCCGATCCTCGCCGACACCGAGGAGAAGGCGTGGGCCAAGGCGCAGTCGATCCTCGAGCGCGCCACCGAATTGCAGGACCAGACCGGCTACCGCAAGCCGGCTGATGGTCATGCCACCGCGGGCGCGAAGCGGCTGCTTGCGCTTGCCGATCAAGGCGCGCGTATCGACAAGCGGCTTTGGACCGAGATTGCCAAGCTGACCGGCGCCAACAGCAACACCACGGCGCTGGTCGGCACGCCCGAGCAGGTGGCGGAGGTGTTCGCCGATTATTACGACCTCGGCGTCAGTCACTTCCTGATCCGCGGCTTCGATCCGCTGATCGATGCGATCGACTATGGCCGTGAATTGATCCCGCTGACGCGCAAGCTGATCGCCCAGCGCAATGCGATGCGTGGGATTGCCGCCGAATGATCCGGTTTGCTCTCGCTGTTTTGCTCGCGCTCAGCGGCACGAGCATCGCGTCCGCGCAAACCACGCTGCGCGTCGGCGACCAGAAGGGCAATTCGCAGGCGGTGATGGAAGCCGCCGGCGTGCTCAAGGACGTGCCCTACAAGATCGAGTGGAAGGAGTTCGCGGCGGCCGCACCGCTGTTGGAAGCGCTCAGCGCCGGCGCGATCGACACCGGCCTCGTCGGCGATGCGCCCTTCACCTTTGCCGCCGCAGCGGGCGTGCCGGTGAAAGCGATCGCGGCGGTGCGGCAGTCGCGCGAAGGGCTCGCGATCCTGGTGCCCGAGACATCCGCGATCAAGAGTTTCGACGACCTGCGCGGCAAGAAGATCGCAACCGGCCGCGGCTCGATCGGGCATCAGTTGATCCTGGCCGCGCTCGAATCCAGGGGCTGGCAGGCGAGCGATGTGCAGATCGTCTTCCTCGCACCCTCGGACGCCAAGGTCGCCTATACGCAAGGGTCGGTCGAGGCCTGGTCGACCTGGGAGCCCTATGTCAGCCAGGAAGAGGTACTCTTCAAGTCGCGCCGCGTAATCACCGCCGAAGGCATCACGCCCGGCCTCGGCTTTCAGGTCGCAACGCCGAGCGCGATCAAGGACAAGCACGAGCAGTTGCAGGATTTCGTCCGTCGCCTCGCCGCGGCGCGGGCATGGTCGCAGAACAATGTCGCCGGCTATGCCGAGACCTGGGGCAAGCTGATGAACATCCCGACTTCGGTGCCGCTGAACTGGCTGGCGCGGGCCAAGATCCAGATCACCCCGATCGATGACGCCGTCGTGAGCGACGAGCAGAAGACCATCGATCTCTATCACCGCTGGGGTCTGATCAAGCAGCAGCTCAATGCCGCCGAGATCGTCGACCGCTCGTTCGCGACGGCGATCGGCAAGGGCACGGGTTTGTAGGCCCGGGCCAATCTTCCACCTCCCCCTGGGGTCGAACAAGATGAGTCGCGAAAGCGCTCACACCAGCGTCATTGCGAGCGAAGCGAGGCAATCCATCTCTCCGCTTGTCGAGGCATGGATTGCTTCGCTGCGCTCGCAATGACGGGGGAGAGAGCGGCGGCTCGCAATGACGAGGGTAGCAGAGGGAGCGCACCTCCCGAATGCGTGATCGGCGGAAATAATCCGCTTGGCGAGTCGAGAGTGCCGAAAGGATTTTCCACGTTTCATCCTCGCAAGAATGTCAACGTTGCTATTTCTTGGCCTCCCTTGCCGGGACGGTTCACCCGGCCAAAATGAAGCAGAACGAACAATAGGGAGTCCGGGAACCACCATGGGCCTGCATGAAACCAAGATCGAGTCGCTTCCCTTCGTCACTGCCGAGCTCAACTATCTCGCCCCGACAGCGGGCAAGCCGCGCACCTACGCCTTTGATCCGCCACCCGGCGAGCCCAAGTCGACGGCGCTCCCCGAACCCCACAACGTTCCGATCTTCGACGGCCGTCTGATCGCGGGCCAGTTTTCGCTCGACCGTGAAGGCTTCGCTCTCGTCAAGCATCCGACCGTGGTGAAGAACTACTACGACGACAACGAAATCAGGCGCGTCTACTATCCCGCCGTCGAAGCCTTCCTTAAGGCGACATTGAAGGCGGATCGGGTCGTCATCTTCGACCATACCGTGCGCAAGCGCGTCGAGGGTGCACCTGATGTGCGTGACGGGACGCCGCGCCAGCCGGCGACTCGGGTCCATGTCGACCAGACCGATCTGTCCGGCCGCAACCGTGTGTTCGAACATCTGCCTGAGGAGGCCAACGAACTTCTCAAAGGTCGCGCCCAGGTGATCAACCTGTGGAGGCCGATCCGCGGGCCGCTGCGCGATGCGCCGCTGGCGATGTGCGACGGCCAGTCGGTGGAGCCGGGCGATCTCATCGCCTCCGACTTGATCTATCCGAACCGTCAGGGCGAGACCTATTCCGTGAAATACAATGCGAACCACCGCTGGTTCTATTTCCCGGAAATGACCCCCGACGAAGCGCTGCTGCTCAAGTGCTACGATTCGGCAACCGACGGCCGCACGCGCTTCGCGCCGCATACGGCCTTCATCGATCCGACGACGCCGGCTGATGCTGAGCCTCGCGAGAGCATCGAGGTGCGGACGCTGGTGTTCCATAAGCACTAAACTGCCCAATACCTAGGCAGAGATTGGCGTTCTCTGCCTATTGGTGATACGCCGTCCCGAAATTCCTCGGAAGACGAGACGATTCGTGGGCGGCGTTACCAAAGAAGATGCGGGGTCCAGTACCCGCACGCTGATTTATGCTCTGTTGGCCCTGGCTTGTGGCCATATGCTATCGACCCTGCTGCGGACGATCCCGGCCATCAGCCTCGACCTGATGGCCGCCGATTTCGCGACGCCGCCGCAGACGCTCGCCAGCCTGACCTCGATCTACCATTTCGCCTTTGCCGCATCGCAGGTTCCTGTCGGCGCCGCGATGGACCGCTTCGGCGTTCGCCCGGTCTCCCTGGGCCTGCTCATCGGAACCATCTTCGGGGCGGCGGCATCGGCGTTTGCGACTGGACCGGGGAGCTTCCTCGTTGGCCAGCTCATGCTGGGGATCGCGACATCAGGCATGCTGATGTGCCCGATGACGCTGGCTGCGAAACAGCTTTCCCCGTTCAAGTTTGGCCTGTGGTCGGGTGCGATCCTGTCGATCGGCAACATCGGCATGTTGCTGTCGTCGAGCCCACTGGCCTTCGTGGTCGAGCGTTTTGGCTGGCGCGCGGGGTTCTGGATATCGGCGGTCGGTGGTGTCGCGGTGCTGCTTGCGGTGTTCGCGCTGGTGCCGAGACAGCCGGCTGAACACAAGGACGATTCGTCGCCGCTTTCGCAGATGATGGAAGTCTTGCGCCTCGGCCTGTCCCATCAGCTCCGGGGCCTGGTCGCCTTGTCGCTGGTCTCGCTGGCCGCGTCGCTCGTGCTCAGGGGATTGTGGGGCGGGCCGTGGCTGATGGAGGTCAAGGGCCTCACCCGCATCGAAGCCGGCAACCAGCTCGGCCTGTTCACGCTGGCGCTGATCATAGGTCCAGTCTGCATCGGCGTGGCCGATCGCAGGCTCGGCCACGGGCGCACCCTGGTTGCGGCAACCCATTTCGCATCGGCGCTGCTGCTTCTCCTGATGGCCCTGGGAGCTCCGGGTTACCCGGTATCTAACCTGTTCGGCGTCGCCGTCATGCCGCCGCAATATGATCTCGTCCTGTTCGTCCTGATCGGTCTTGCCGTCTCGGCGCAGCCGCTGCTCTACGGCATGACCAGACAGCTCGTCGACGCCCAGAGCGCAGGCAAGGCGCTTTCGGCGATCAATCTCTCCTTCTTCCTCGGCGCGGCACTGATGCAGTCCATAACCGGCGCGGTGGCGGCGCTCTATGGATTGCCGGCCGTGATGATCTTCATGGCTGCAGCCCTGCTGGCCGGCACGGTGGTGTTTTTGATCTATACGTCCCGGGCGGTGGCGATAAAATAGACAATGTTCTCCGCTTTGTTCGCGCTGATGGGAGTTCCTTTCGGCGCTGACCGTCGATGATCGCTAGATCGCTGCAACGCACCATTTCATTTCTCTGCCCATATTTACGCGCTATTGTTGTGGGCGGGAAACGCAGCAGGCTGCCGTCCGAGCAGGTTTGAGGCGATGCCGATGCAACAAAGAAAAGCAAGATTGTCGCTGTCCCTCGTCGCCGCACTGCTTCTCGCGTGGGCGCCGTCCAGCGCACAGCAGGCGTCCGAGGGAGGCGCCGCGGATAATGAGATCCGCATCGGCAACGTCATGCCCTACACCGGACCCCTGGCGGCCTTTGCGACCATCGGCAGGGCAGAAGCCGCCTATTTCGACATGGTCAACGAGCGCGGCGGCATCAACGGACGCAAGATCAAGTTCATCTCCGTCGACGACAGCTCCAATCCGCGCACCGCGCTTCAGCAGACGCGCGAACTGGTCGAGAAGGAGAGCGTGCTCTTGATGTTCGGCTCATTCGGCACGCCGAGCAATCTCGCGACCCGGACCTATCTCAACGACAAGAAGATCCCGCAATTGTTCGTCGCTTCGGGCGACGAGGAATGGGCAAATCCGAAGACATATCCGTGGAGCATGGGCTGGCAGCCGACCTTCCGCGCGGAGGGCCAGATCTATGCGAATTACATCCAGGCGTCCTATCCCGACCGCAAGATCGCCGTGCTCTGGCAAAACGATCAGTTCGGCCGCGATCTGTTCAGGGGATTGCAGGAAGGTCTCGGCGATACCGCCGGCATGATCGTCGCCGATCTCGCCTTTGATGCGTCCGATACCTCGATCCAGGTGCAGATCAAGATATTGAAGGATTCCGGCGCCGACATACTGGTGTTCAACGGAGCGCCGGCGATCGCCGCCCGCGCCATTCGCATTGCGGCCGACCTGGATTGGCATCCGGTCTTCATCCTCGACAATGCCTCGGCCTCGATCGCCAGCGCGCTGCGGCCAGCGGGATTGCAGAATGCGCTCGGCGTGATCTCGACATCCTTCCTGAAGGACGCCGACGATGCGGCATGGAAGGAGGACCCGCCGATCAAGGCATGGTCGGCCTTCATGGACAAATACTATCCCGACGGCGACAAGGAGGACAGCTACGCCATCTTCGGCTACGCCGCGGCAGAGACCCTGGTCCAGGTGCTGAACCAGTGCGGCGATGATCTGTCGCGCGAGAACATCATGCGCCAGGCTGCGTCCTTGAAGAACTATCTCAATCCGGTCGCGCTGCCGGGGATCGCGATCAACACCAGCCCGACCGATTTCCGCCCGATCAAGCAGATGCGTCTGGTGCAGTTCGACGGCAATGTCTGGCAACCGATCGGCGATGTGGTCGAAAGCGCATTTTTGAACGCGCCTGGCGATAAGTGATCGTGTGGGATGAAATGCCGCTCCGTCCTCCCGGGCTGGAGCCGGGGCCCAACCACCGAGCTACTCAAGTTGACCAGCCGCCATCGATGATGTGGATGGCTCCTGTTGTAAACGCCGACTCATCCGAAGCAAGATATGTGACGAGAGCCGCGACCTCGTCGGGTCGACCAAGTCTTCCGAGTGGCTGCCGCGCCGTAAAGCTCTGACGTGCTGCGGCATCGTCCAGTCCGTCCTTCAGTGCCTGTGCCTTTATGCGAGCTTGCAGGGAAGGTGACTCGATCGTGCCGGGGCAAATGGCGTTGCAACGAATCTGATGCGATACGAAGTCCGCCGCAACGGATTTCGTCAGACCGATCACGGCCGCCTTGGAGGCGCCGTAGGCGCAACGGTTCGGGACACCTTTCACGCTCGAAGCAACGGACGCCATGTTTATAATAGAGCCGCCGCGGCCGGCTTCGATCATTGCGGGAAGAAACGCCCGGATGGAGCGGTACATCGCTTTCACGTTCAAATCGAAGCTGAGATCCCAAGCGCTCTCCTCGCAATGCAGAATATCTCCTGCATGTACGTAGCCTGCGCAGTTGAACAAAACGTCGATCGGTCCGAGCGATTCGGCGAATTGCCTTACCTTGACCGGATCGAGCATATCCAGGCAATGAGCTCGCAGATGCAAGCCGGGGTCTGCATCTCTTCTCAACTCGTCGAGCGCGACCTGGTCGATATCCGTCGCCCACACCATTGCCCCTTCTGCGGCAAGCATCATTGCGGACGCGCGCCCGATACCATTTCCGGCCGCGGTCACAACGGCGGTCTTTCCACTGAGACGTTTGCTCATCTGGCCCTCTTTAAAACGGCCGGCATTCTCAGCCGATCCTTTGATTTTCTTGCCTGCCTTCGCATTGCGCGGTTAGGCAGGATCCTTCCTGGCTGCGGCGTCTAATTTGGCGAGCGGCGGCGCGAAGCGGGCGCGCGGTTCATGTTGCGGCAGACCCAGCAGGATGACTGCGGCACCGGCTGCAATCACCGACAGGACCAAGTAGCCGACGCTGCTGTTGCCAAGGGCCTGCTCCGCATAGGTCTTGATCTGTGGCGAGAAGAACCCGCCCAGATTGCCCAGGGATACGATGAAGGCGATCCCGCTCGCCGCGCCGATGCCGCTCAGATATTGCGTCGGCAGGCTCCAAAAGACCGGCTGCGACGAGGTCAGCCCCGGGACAGCAATACAGAAGGCGATCACCAGCAGAATCGGATTGTTGGTGAATCCGACGGCGGCCGATGCCAGAACGCCGGCGATGATCAGCACTATAGCGACCTGGCGATGATTCTGATGCTGATCGGCGTATGCGGTCGCAAGCAGGGTGACGATCGCCGAGCACAGCCAGGGAAGTGCCAACAGGAGGCCGATCGTAAAGTCGACTTTGCCTCCCGTGGCCGAGGCGAGCTTTGAGGGGAAGTAGAAAGAGAACGGCGAGGTGCCGACTTGGAAGCAGAAGTAGACCAAGATGAAGGCGATAACCCGCACATCCCTGAGCACACCGAGGGCTGAATGCTTTACCTGCCCCGCCTTGAGGGCTTCCTCCCGCGCGATTTCGTCGGACAGCGCCTTGCGCTCCGCCGGCGTCAACCAGGCCGCCTCCGCGGGCCGGTCGCAAAGATAGAAGAACGCAATGATGCCAACAAAAGCTGCGGCTAATCCCTCGACCGCAAGAACGAACTGCCAGTCCTTCAGCCCCAACACCCCATCGAATTGCAGCAAGTAGCCGCTGAGCGGGCTCCCGAATACGAGTGAGAGGGGGACGCCGAGATAGAACAGGCCGGTTGCCCGCGCTCGTTGCTTGGCCGGAAACCAGTAGGTCAGATAGAGCAGCACTCCCGGGTAAAAGCCAGCCTCAGCGACTCCGAGGAGAAAGCGCAGGACATAAAAGACGGTGTCCGAACGCGCGAATATCATCGCCGCGGAGATCAGTCCCCAGCTCACCATGATGCGCGCGAGCCAGGTGCGTGCGCCGACGCGCGTCATGATGAGATTGCTGGGCACCTCGAACAGGGCATAGCCGATAAAGAAAATGCCTGCTCCGAAAGCATAGGCCGCGTCCCCGATGCCGGTATCGGCCTGATAGGCGAGCTTGACGAAGCCTATATTGACCCGATCGAGGAATGCCAGGACAAGCATTAGCATGAGGAACGGTAGCAAGCGCCATGCGGATCGCCGGATCGCGCTCTCCAGCGGCGAATCCAGGGTATTCTGCGACATCATCGGACCTCCCTTGTTTAAACTTTGTTGTCTTGCGCAATGTCTCAATGCGGTTTGCGGCACTCGTCGCCGGGCCGTCTTCGCTTGACGAGATAGAGATGCTCGCAGACGAGCACGGTTTCGTCGGACTGATTCAGCATCTCAATCGATTCGACGACCACACCCACATCGGCGCGCTTGGCGTGGTCGCGCTTGGTCGTGATGCTTGCGTTGACGGTGATGGTGTCACCGATGAAGACCGGGCGAATGAACCGCAACCGGTCGTAGCCGTAGGACATTGCGTGCGGATTGATCGTGGACGCGGTCATGCCGATGCCGACGCTGAAGACCAGCGTTCCGTGTGCGATCCGCTGCTTGAAATCCTGCTTGGTGCACCACTCGGCGTCCATATGATGCGGGAAATTGTCGCCAGTCTGGCCGGCGTGGATCACAATGTCTGCTTCCGTGATCGTGCGGCCGAGGGTGCGGCGGCTGAAGCCGATCTGGTAATCCTCGAAAAAAAGCTCGCTCACGATCATGCGTGAAACTCCTTGACGTCCTCCCGGCGCAGCAAGCGACGCCGCGAAGGCTCTTGCCGCCATTATTCAAATATGGAAAGTATTTTCATATATGGAAGAAAGTCAAGTGCCCCGAAAAAGCCGTCGAAAACGTCGGCGGCACTGGCCGGCGGCAATCCGGTCGTGTGCTATTGTCGCCGCCTATGGGCCGTGGGTGAGCAATGACGAAGAAACATGAAACGACGGAAGAGCTTTACAAGGCGCCTGCGCTGGACAAGGGCCTCGACATCATCGAGCTCTTGTCGAGTACCGATGAGGGACTCTCGCAGGCCGAAATCGCCAAGGCACTCGACCGTTCACCTAACGAGATCTACCGGATGCTGGACCGGCTGGTTCGGCGGTACTACGTCGTGCGGACCAGCGAAGATCGCTACGAACTGTCCCTGAAGCTGTTTGGGCTGGCTCATCGGCATCCGCCCATGCGGCGCCTCGTAAGTCTCGCACTCCCTGCGATGCGCCGCTTCACGCGCAAGGCGGAGCAGGCCTGCCACATGGTGGTTTATGACCGGGGCAGCGGAGTGGTCATCGCACAGACCGATGCTCCGGATTACTGGGGGCTCTCGATACGTGTGGGTTCGCATATCAGCCTGCTGAACACCGGATCGGGCCACGTCTTGCTCGCCTTCGTGACCGAGACAGAGCGCAAGCTGATGCTCGACGAGCGAGTGCCTATTCCAGGCGAGACTTTACCGGAAAGGTTCGAGCAAATCATCGCAAAGGTGCGACAGCGAGGCTACGAGGTTCGTCCAAGCCAGCAAACCGCCGGAGTCACCAATATTTCCGCTCCGATTCTCAGCTCGACCGGAATCCCACTTGCGGCGCTTACCTGTCCGCATATTCGTCGTCTCGACCGCGACGACGCGCCATCACGAGACGACATTCTCGCGATGCTGCTCACGACGGCAGGCGAGATTTCTGCTGCCGCGGGCGTAGCCTGAATTCCGCCGCCGACCTGACGCCCGGCCAGTGACCCTCAGGTTGCGTTGGCCCGCCCGGTATTCGTCGCGCCGGAGGTTGCCATTCATTTGTAAGTATCATATTCATATAAGAATGATGGCGCCGGAGCGGATCAACTGCAGGGGCGCTTGAGCAGTCCCGGCACTGCGAGCGAGAACTTGTCCGACAGAAGGTGGCCCGATGTTCGAAACGACGCTTCCCCTCGAAGGTCTTCTGGTCGTCGACATGAGCCAGTTTCTATCCGGTCCCTATTGCTGCCTCCGCCTGCTCGATCTCGGAGCGCGGGTGATCAAGGTCGAACGGCCGGAGAGCGGCGACCTGTCCCGTCGCCTGTATCTCAGCGACGCAGAGATCGGCGGCGACTCCACGATCTTCCACGCGATCAACCGCGGCAAGGAAAGCCTGGCCCTCGATCTCAAGGACCCGAACGATTTGGCGGCGCTGCGCACGCTCCTCGCGCGTGCGGACGTTGTGGTTCAGAATTTCCGTCCCGGCGTCATCGAGCGGATCGGGCTCGACTACAATGCCGTGAGAGCGCTCAATCCGCGCATCGTCTACGCGTCCATCACGGGTTACGGCAAGGAGGGGCCGTGGGTGCAACGCCCGGGCCAGGACCTGCTGGCACAATCCCGGTCCGGCGTGATGTGGCTGAATGGCGACGATGCCCAAGGACCGGTCCCTTTCGGGCTTGCGGTTGCCGACATGATGGCTGGCGCGACGATGGCCCAGGGTATTCTTGCTGCCCTGGTCCGACGCGGCGTGACTGGTGAGGGCGCTCATGTGGAGACGAGCTTGCTTGAAGCACTCATCGACTTCCAGCTCGAGGTGCTTACGGTACATCTGAATGACGGCGGGCGGCTGCCCAGCCGCTCCGCGCGTCGCAGCGCTCACGCCTATCTGGCCGCGCCATATGGTGTGTATCCGACCAAGGACGGGTTCCTGGCGATCGCCATGGCGCCGATCCCGAAGCTTGCCGACCTGCTCGGGCTGGATGAGCTCGCACCCTATCGCGACGACCCCGCGAGCTGGTTCAATGACCGGGACGCTATCAAGGCCATCATCGCCCAGCGGCTGGCCGAGCGAACCTGTAACGACTGGCTCTCGATCCTCGAGCCCGCCGACATCTGGTGCGCGAAGGTCCTGACCTGGCCTGAATTGCTGAAGAGTGAGGGCTTCAAGTCGCTTGATATGCTGCAAACCGTGTCGCGCGCGGATGTCAGCATCCGGACCACGCGCGTGCCGCTGCGTTTCGACGGCTTCAGGCCGAAGGGCGATCAGGCGGCGCCGAAGATCGGTGAGCATTCCGCCGTCCTCCGCCGGGAGTTCGGGCTGTGATCCATCTCAAGGGCATGACGTGGAGCCATCCGCGCGGCTACGACCCGCTGGTCGCGTGCTCGGAGATATGGCGACGGCGCAGCGGAGTGAACATCACCTGGGAGCAGCGTTCGCTTCAGGACTTCGAAAGCTTCCCGGTGATGGAGCTCGCCGAGCGCTATGATCTGATTGTGATCGATCATCCGCATGTCGGGCAAGTCACCGAGGAGAAGTGCCTGCTGCCGCTGGATGTCACCGGCCGGGCGGCGGAGCGGACTTTGCTCGAAGCCGCATCCGTCGGCCCGTCGTATCTTTCATACAGGTGGAATGGAAGACAATGGGCGTTTCCGATTGACGCGGCCACCCAGGTCCAGGCATTTCGACCGGACCGGCTGGCGCAAGCTCCGTCGGACTTCACCGAAGTGATGGAACTGGCGCGGCGCGGGCGAGTGGCACTTCCGCTCCGGCCGCCGCATTCCCTCATGGTGTTCTATACGCTTGCAGCGCATCTCGGCCAGCCATGCGGCATTGAACGGTCCCGGTTCGTGGATGCCGAGACGGGCCTCGAAGTGTGGCGCAGGATTCGCGAACTTGCCGAACTGATCGATCCCGCGGACCTCGACCGCGACCCGATTGCCGTGTTCGAAAGGATGGTCGATGATGCCTCGGAAATCGACTGCGTTCCGTTCATCTACGGTTACGTGTCCTACGCCCAGACTGCCTTCCGCCGACGACTGATCCGTTTCGCCAACATCCCGACGATCGGCTCGCGCAAGCCGATTGGCGCCGCGCTTGGCGGTACCGGAATTGCCGTTTCCGCCAAGACGTCGCACGCGATGCACGGGATCGATTTCGCCTATTGGGTCGCAAGCGCAGAGGTGCAGCGCGGACCTTACGCCGCTGCCGGCGGCCAGCCCGGACATGCAACCGCCTGGGACGATCCGGTGGTCAACAGCGCGACCGCCGAGTTTTATCGGAGCACACGCGCGACGCTAGAGGGATCCTATGTTCGGCCGCGATACCATGGTTATATGGCGTTCCAGGCGGCGGCGTCAGAGCGGATCAACTCAGCGCTTAGAGCGCGCGAAAATGGTCTTGCATTGATCGGTGACCTCAATCGCCTGTTCGAGGCCGATCTTCCGATCGACCCCTAAGAGGTCGGCTGCGCAGTCTCGAAGGGCGGGGCCTACTTCTTCCCTGCCTGCCCGTAATTCAGCAGCCCACCCTTGGCCTTCGGCGGATGCGCGCGCAGGCCTTCTTCGTTCGGCTCGGTACCCCAGCCTGGCCGGTCCGGAATCACGAGGTGGCCGTCGACGATTTCAGGGACATGCGTGAACAGCTCATGGTCCCAGGCGAGCCGGTCGATGTCGGTCTCCATGATCCGCAAGTTCGGCACCGCCGCGGAGAAATGCGCGTTCATCATGGTGCAGAGGTGGCCGTAGAAATTATGCGGGGCAACATTGACCTCGAAATGTTCGGCGGCGTTCGCAATCTTCATCGATTGCCAGACCCCGTTCCACGGCGTGTCAATGATCGCGACGTCCATCGCCTGTTCGGTGAAGTAGGGCAGGAATTCGCGCAGGCCCAATAGCGTCTCGCAGGAGGAGATCGGATGCGGGCTCTGGCGGCGGATGTAACCTAGCGCTTGCGGGTTGAAGGTGTCGATTTCGACCCAGAACATGTCCATCTTCTCGATCGCCCGCAGGATCTTCAGATAGCCTTCGGTCTTGGCGTTGAAGTTGAGATCGAGCAGGAGATCGACATCGGGCCCGGCGCCGTCGCGGATCGCCTCCAAATGCATGCAGAGATTGCGCAGCACCGTGCGGTCGACATTGATCTCGGGCTCGAACGGCGCGCCGAAGCCGGGCCGCCAGCCCTGCGGCTTGCCGTCGGTATAAACGAAGATGTTGGTCTTCAGCGCCGTGAAGCGCTTCTCGCGCACCTCGCGGCCGATCGCTTTGACGCCGTCGAGGTCGGTGATGGCCGGCTTGTACCAGTCGGGATGGTTGATGCGCCAGGTCGCGCAATGCGACCAGTAGACCCGGATGCGGTCGCGAATCTTGCCGCCGAGCAGCTCGTAGCAGGGCACGCCGAGCGCCTTCGCCTTGACGTCGAGCAGTGCGTTCTCGATCGCGCCGAGCGCCAGCGCCACCACGCCGCCGGCGGCCGGCCGGGTCGCGGAGAACAGTTCGGCATAGATACGCTCGTGCTGCAGCGCGTTCTTGCCAATGATCCGCGTCGACAGCCGCTCGATCGAGGCGGTGACGCCGGGCGCGCCAAAACCTTCGTCGAACTCGCTCCAGCCGACGACACCGTCTTCGGTTGTGATCTTGACGAAGTGGTAATTCCGCCAGCCGGCATCGCAGGCGAGCGTTTCGATGCTTCTGATGTTGGACGACTTGCCCATGGTTTCCTGCCCGGCGTTGTTGTTTCGTTGAGACCGATAACAACAATGGAACGGCCGGCGCGTCAATCACATCAGCGGCAATCCAGATCGGCAGGTTGCGATTAGCTCTTTGGCGGAAACAGCATTGGCCGGCGCCGTTCGAAGGTCTGGCGGCCGCCCTTGAAGCCCATGAGCACCTCGGGCAATTCCGCGATCGCGCCGCGGCCGCTATCGGTATCGAGCACGATGATGTCAGCGGGATTGCCGACGCTAATGCCGTAGTCCCGCAGGTTCATCAGGCGGGCAGGGAGGTCCGTCACCAGATCGAGGCAGGCGTCGAATTCGTTGACCTTGGCATGGGCGATGTTGGCGTAGAAATTGGCCATCCGCAGCAGCGAGGCATCGCCGAACGGCGTGAACGGATTTTGTACATTGTTGGTCGCGACAGAGCAGAGCACGCCGTCGGTGACGAGCTTGTGCGCGACGGTCAAGCCACGCGGCGCGTTATGTGTCGCGTCGCGCCCCAGCAGATAGAGGTCGGTCGCGGGTAGGACGGTGACCGCAACGCCAGCGTTTGCCAGCCGTTCGGTCGCCGTCTTCAGCCGATCCGGTGGCAGCGCCGAGAGCTTGGTCGCATGGCCGATGGCGACGCGTCCTTGATAGTTCCGGCGTTCGGTCTGGCGACACACTTCTTCCATGTGCCACCAGGACGGATCGAGGTCGAAGTCAAGATGCAGATCGACGTCGACGTCGAACGCCTGCGCCAGATCGAAGATCTTCTCGATATGTGCGTTCGGATCGGTGTCCACATAGGGACAGCCGCCGATCGCCTCGCCGCCGTCGCGCAGCGCTGCGATCAGCAATTCCTCGGCGCCGGGATCGTTGGTCAGCCCTTCCTGCGGGAACACGCACGGGGAAATATCGATCGCCCAGGCATAATCGCGCTTCAGCGCCTTGATCGCCTCGAAGCCGCGCAGGCCGATGCGCGGATCGATCTCCACATGCGTGCGCATCCGCGTCGTGCCAAAGGTGATCGCGCGCTCGATCACGCGCGCGCCCCGAGCATAGATGTCCTCGACGGTGAAATCGCGCTTCATCGCCGCCACCGCCCGGATGGCTTCGCTGACACTGCCATGGTCATGAGCGCAGCGGCCGAGCAGGCAGGCCTTGTCGAGATGGATATGCGTGTCGACGAAGCCCGACAGCACGAGCTTGCCGCCGACATCGATTTCCGCCGTCTTGCAAATGAGATGCGGTTCGATCGCCGCGATCCGGCCGCCGGCGATGCCGATATCGACCGGCGTGCTCGCACCTCGCGTGCGCGCATTGCGGAAGAGGAGATCGAAGGCGGTTCGCATCGTCGTCAGCGTCCGCGCGCCGCCTTCGGCAGTTTCACGACGCGGCCACCCTCCGCCTCTTCGGCATAGGGGGCAAGGATATCGAGCAAATCGCGGCCGCGCTGCGGGACCGGAGTAACCAGCGCGCGGCCTGCCACCGAGTCCAGATGGCTGTGCATCAGGCTCATCACCTTCTCCTCGTCGCCCCTGACCAGCGCCGCCATGATCGCGCGATGCTCGTTGATGGCGCATTCCGAGGAATGCGGGCGGCTGAACAGCGACAGCGTCAGGCAGCAGCGATAGGCGATCTCGCTGACGTACCGGATCAGGATCGGGCTGTTGGTCATGTGCGCGAGCAGGATGTGGAATTCGGTCGCAAGCCGGATCGAGACCGGGTCCGAGCCGCCGCGCGCACGGTCCTCGGCATCGACATGCGCATTCAATTCCGCGATCTGCGCCTTGGTGAGCTTGCCGGCGAGATGGCGCACCACGAGCCGCTCGAGCTGAATCCGGACATCGAAGGCGTCGCGCGCATCCTGCCAGCTCGGCGTCGCCACCACGGCGATGCGGTTGCGGCGCAGTTCGACCAGCCCCTCGGCCGCCAATTGCCCGAGCGCATGGCGCGCAATGGTGCGGCTGACGCCGAAACGCTCGCCGAGCGAATCCTCCGGCAGCTTCGCGCCCGGCTCCAGCGCCTGCTCGATGATGGCGCGGCGGAGCGCGCGGCAGATCACGCTGACCTTGTCGGACGATTCAGCAGTCTTGCTGGCCGCGCGCGGCGCCATCGGTTGGTCCCGTAAGTGCTTGCGGGCCGATTCTTAGCACAGGCGTCCAATAATTGTGCGCACGAATTGCATGCACTTTGATGAGCCGATTGCCTAAAAAGAATCCGCCGGAGCAGTGCCGATTCCCCTGATCGCGTTGATTCCGTAGGAAAGCCGCGCTGGCATCTGGCTTGCATACACTTTCTGCCGTGATGCGCATGCAAGCAAATTCCGAATTCTCCGGCGAGCCGGTTCCTTCCGGAAGCGCGCCGATTGCCATTGAACTATCCGACGCCTCCGTGACGTTCGGCCGTGGCGCGCGTGCAGTGCCGGCGTTATCGACAACGACACTGCGGATCGCGGACGGCGAGTTCGTCGCGCTGGTCGGTCCGTCCGGCTGTGGCAAATCGACGATCCTGCGGTTGGTCAGCGGCCTGGTGCAGCCGACTACGGGCGTCGTCATCGTCGGCGGCCGCGAGGTGGCGGCGCGTGCGATGCGGGTCGGCATGGCCTTCCAGAATCCGACCATGCTGCCGTGGATGACGATCGAGCGGAACATCATGCTGCCGCTCAAGATCGTTGAGCCGTTCCGCTCGCAGTTCCGAAGACTCCGCAAGAGCGAATTCCGCGACAAGGCCAACGCGCTGTTGGAGCAGGTTGGCCTGAAAGGTTTTGGTGGCCGCTTTCCCTGGCAGCTATCCGGCGGCATGCTCCAGCGCGCCAACCTCTGCCGCGCGCTGATCCATGAGCCGCGCCTCTTGCTGCTCGACGAGCCGTTCGGCGCGCTCGACCAGTTCACGCGCGAGGAATTGTGGTCGATCCTGCAGGGGCTCTGGATGACGCACAAGCCGACGGTGCTGCTGGTCACCCACGATCTGCGCGAGGCCGGCTTTCTCGCCAGCCGCATCTGCGTGATGAGTGCGCGGCCCGGCCGCATCCTCGACGACAGCCATGTCGGCTTTGCCCGGCCGCGCACGGTGGCGATGACCTTCGAGCCTGATTTCGTCGCGCTGAACCAGAAGCTGCGCGCGATGATCGTTGACGCGCGCAGTGCAGTGCAGGAAGGAGCGGTCTGAGATGACAGCACTCGATATCAAGCAGAAGGCGTGGTCGGCGGCGCTGATCGTGCTGTTCTTCGTCGCCTGGGAACTGTTCTGCCTGATGACCGGCATGTCCGATCTCGTGCTGCCGCGTCCGTCGCAGGTCTTCGTGACACTGTTCGAGCGCTTTCCGGTGCTGTGGCCGCACATCGTCCAGACGCTCGCGACCACGATGTTCGGCTTCGTATTGGGTGTGGCGCTCGGTGTCGTGCTCGGCGCCTTCATCGGCGTCTCGAAGACTGCCTATGACACCGCCTATCCGCTATTGATCGGCTTCTCCTCGATCCCGAAGGTCGCGGTGGTGCCGATCTTCGTGCTGTGGTTCGGCTCCGGCACCGTGCCGGCGGTTCTCACCGCGCTGTCGATCTGCTTCTTCCCGATCGTCGTCAACATTGCCACCGGGCTCGCCACCACCGAACCCGAACTCGAGGACGTCTTGAAGGCGCTTGGCGCCAGCAAATTCGACATCCTCTGGAATGTCGGTCTGCCGCGAACGATGCCGTTCTTCTTCGCCTCGCTGAAGGTCGCGATTTCCTACGCCTTTGTCGGCGCGGTGCTGTCCGAGACCGTCGCCTCCAATCGCGGCATCGGCAATGTGATGATGACCGCCTCATCGAATTTCAACGTGCCGCTGGTGTTCGCCGGGTTGTTCGTGCTCGCCGGCCTCGGCGTCGCGCTCTACGTCGTGTTCTCGCTGATCGAAGGCCAGGTCACCGGCTGGGCCACGCGCAAGAACGACGCGATTGCCACCTGAGAAAGAGTTTTATCAACCATCATTCATGAGGTCGTCATGCCAAGGAAAGTGAGCGCCGCGCTGTTGGGACTAATCCTGTTAACAGGGCCAGCGGCGGCCGAGGATACCACGATCAAGTTCACGCTCGGCTGGAAGACCCAAGGCTCGGACGCCGCCTTCTTCTACGCCAAGGACCATGGCTTCTTCAAAGAGGAAGGCCTCAACGTCGTCATCGACCAGGGCGAAGGCTCGGGCGCGACCGTGACGCGCATCATGTCCGGCGCCTATGACGCCGGCTTCGGCGATGTCAACGCCATCATCCAGAATGCCGCGAGCAAG
Source organism: Bradyrhizobium sp. Leo78 (assembly GCF_059512425.1). Taxonomy (NCBI): domain Bacteria; kingdom Pseudomonadati; phylum Pseudomonadota; class Alphaproteobacteria; order Hyphomicrobiales; family Nitrobacteraceae; genus Bradyrhizobium; species Bradyrhizobium sp. Leo78. The sequence goes on along the minus strand of NZ_JCAMOT010000042.1, from coordinate 37,257 downwards.
CCGCAGGACGCGCCTGTGATGGTCTACATGATCTGGAACCAGCCGCCGTTCGCGATCGTCGCCAAGAAATCGAGCGGCATCAACACCATCAAGGATTTCGAAGGTCACACGCTCGGCGGCGCGCAGGGCACGCCGACCACGCGGCTGCTGCCGGTGTTCGTGCACAAGAACGGGCTCGATGGCGAGAAGATCAAGATCTCCAACATGGCGCCGAACCTGCAGGAGCCGATGCTGATCAAGGGCGACATCGACGCCGCGCTCGTCTTCAACATCACCAGCTATTTCAACCTGGTGCTGAACCGCCAGGATCCCGAGAAGGACTTCAAGTGGTTCTCGTTCGGCGATTACGGAATGGATCTCTATTCCAACGGCGTGATGGTCTCGCGCAAATTGCTCGCGTCCAATCCGAAGGCCGTCGCCGGCCTCGTCCGTGCCATCAACAAGGGCCTGATCGCAGTGGCAAAAGACCAGAACGCCGGCATGAAGGCCGCGGTGAATTTCGACAATTTGATCAATGTCGACGTCGAGAAGCGCCGCCTGCAATACTCCTTCGACAAGCTGATCGTCTCGCCGGAGATGAAGGAGATCGGCGTCGGCGACGTCAAGGATGACCGCATGGCCCGCGCCATCGGCATCATCGTCGAAGGCTATCAGCTCACCCGCACGCCGACGCCGTCCGAAATCTTCAGCCGCGAGTTCCTGCCGCCGCGGGCGGAGCGGGAGTTGGTCTACATCACCAACTGAGATAATCTGCGGTCATGGCGAACAAAGTCCCGGCACATAGCCTATTCGCCGGTCGTGACCGCGGTGTGCTTGATGACGTCGTGCTCCGGCACGACAACGGCTTCATCACTTCCATCGATCAGGGAGCGCCGCCGACGGGGTCGCGCTCCTTCGTCCTGCCGGCCTTCGTCAACGCCCACGATCATGCGCGGCCGACCGCATCGTCCTTCGGCGCACTCGGCATGCCCCTGGAGAGTTGGCTCCTGCGTTCCGCATTGGGCACGCCGGTCGATCCCTATCTCACTGCGGCTTCCGCGCTGGCGCGATCGGCGCGCGCCGGCTGCGCCGCGATGATGGTGCATTACACGCGCCCGAGCGGAACCATGCCGCTGGTGGAGGAAGCCAAAGAGATCGCGCGCGCGGCTTCCGACGTCGGCATCCGCATCGCCTTTGCGATCGCTGTGCGCGACCAGAATCCGGTCGTCTATGGCGATGCCGAACCGGTGCTCTCCAGATTATCCGGCGACGATCGCAAGACGATCGAGGACCTGTTCGTCCGCGCGCCGATGTCGCCGAAGGCCTATATCGAACTGACCGACGCGATCGCCGCGGCGATTGCCGGCCCAAAGATAGACGTGCAGCTCGGCCCGGCCGGTGTGCAATGGTGTTCCAAACCGTTGCTGGAGGCCGTCGCCGAAAATTCCGCGCTGACCGGCCGCCGCATTCACATGCATCTGTTGGAGACGATCTACCAGCGCGCGTGGGCGGACCAGCATTTTCCTGACGGCATCGTCCGCCATCTCCGCGACATCGGTTTTCTCTCCGAACGCCTGACGCTCGCGCATTGCATCCATGCACGCCCTGACGAGCTGGAAATGATCGCCGCGTCCGGTGCGCGCATTGTCACCAACTTCAGCTCCAACATGCATCTGCGTTCCGGCCTTGCGCCGATCGCCGCCGCACACAGATGCGGCTGCGCGGTCACCGTCGGTGTCGATGGGCTCGCGCTCGATGAGGACGACGACGTGCTGCGCGAGATGCGGCTGGTGCAGATGATGCACGGCGGCACAGGATTCAAGCGGTCCTGGACGCCGGCCGAGTTCTTCGCACTCGCGATCCGCAACGGCCGCCGCGCGACCGGCGCGCCGGGTAGCGGCGAGCTTTTGCCGGGCGCATCGGCCGATTTCGTCACACTTGATCTCGATCGGCTCGATCGCGACCAGATCGTGCCGGTCGATCCGATCGAGCTTTTGTTCGCGCGCGGCAATGCGTCGCTGCTCAAGGACGTTGTTGTCGATGGACGCACGATCGTCAGCGAAGGTCGTGTCACCGGCGTCGATCTTCCTGCGATTGAACAGGAGTTGCGCGTGATCTATCGCGGTAGCGCTGCGAAACTCTCGCACTTCCAGCGCATGTGGCAACCGCTTTCGACTTCGCTCGAAAATTGGTTCGAAGCGCAATTCGACTGCCGCTAAGCGCAAGCACCTCAAAGCGAATTCCGCAACGCGGGAGAAGTTTCCGCTTGCATCATCGCGCCCGCAAGGTTTGATGTTCGCAACAAAAAATGAGCCGGTGCGTCGTTCGCGCTGGCCATGCGGGGTCTTAAGGAAACGTGATGGGCGCGTTGTCGCATCTGCGGATTGTCGAGATCGGGAGCGCGGCTGCGATCAGCTATTGCGCGCGTTTGTTCGCCGATTTTGGCGCCACCGTGCAGAAGGTCGAGCCTCCAGCGGGCGATCCGCTTCGCCGCGCGGCGCCGTTCACTCCGAAAGGAGAGAGCGCCTGGTTCGCGTTCCTCAACTTCAACAAGTCGAGCGTCGTGCTCGATCGCTGGGATGCCAGCGCGTCGTCCCGCCTGACGGAACTCATCGAGTCCTGCGATATCCTGCTCGACGGTCGCGATATCGATGCGGCCGATTGTCCGCCGCTGGATCTCGCCGCCATAAAGGAGAGGCATCCCGGCCTGATCCATCTTGAGGCTGACTGGTTCGGCGATGTCGGTCCTTACGCCAGCTTTGCCGCAACCGACGCGACCGTTCGCGCGCTGACCGGGCTGATCAAATTGGTGGGGCCGACCGAAGGGCCGCCGATGCACGCGCCGGACTTCCAGACCGGCATTCTCGCCGGGCTGTGGGGCTTTATCGCTGCGTCGTCCTCGGTGCTCGGCCGGATGCAGGACGGGCGCGGGCGCGCGAGCCGCCTGAGCATCTTCGAATCCGCCATCGCCGTGACCGAGTACATCATGTTCGAGTCGTTTTCCCGCGGCGATATCATGCGGCGGATCGGCGTGAACCGCTTCTGGCCGACCTTTCCGGTCGGAATCTACGAAACCAAGCAGGGCTGGCTCGGCGTCACAACGGTGACACCGGCGCAATGGCGCTCGTTCTGCGAGATGCTGGGACTGCTCGAGCTGCGCGACGATCCAAAGCTGTTCCTCGGCGTCGATCGATTGCAGCATGTCGAGGCGATCGAAGCCAAATTCCTGCCGCGCCTGAAGCAGCGCACCGCGCAGGAATGGTTTGCCGAAGGCTTGAAACGAAAGATCCCGATCGTGCCGGTGCCCGAAATCGCCGAGCTGATCGCGGATGAGGAGAAGCGGGCGCGTGGCGCGATCGTGCCCGTCACCGTGGGCGAGGAGCGCGGGTATTCCGCCGGCTGCATGCAGCGATTGACCGGCACGCCGCCGCGCCGCGGTGGCAAGGTACCCGCCATCGGCGAACAGCAACAGATCGAGACGCCGCCGCGTGTGCCGCTGCCGGAGCGGAGCGGACCGAACCGCCTGCCGCTCGAGGGCGTCCGCGCGATCGACTTCTCGATGGGCTGGGCCGGCCCGATCTGCACCCGCACGCTCGCCGATCTCGGGGCCGACGTCATCAAGATCGAGGCGATCCAGTATCCGGACTGGTGGCGCGGCGTCGACCGGCGGCCGGCCTATGTACTGGAGAAGATGTACGAGAAGTCGGTGCGCTATTGCATCATGAACCGCAACAAGCGCGCCATCACGCTCGACCTGACCCGGCCGCAAGGGCTCAGTCTTGCCAAACGGTTGCTCGCGGATGCGGACCTCGTCGTCGACAATTACTCGGTCGAGGTGCTGCCGAAACTCGGGCTCGGCTATGACGTGCTCAGCAAGCTGAACCCGAAGCTCGTGATGATGTCGATGTCGGCCTTCGGCGCGGGCAGCGTCCATCGCGATTGCCGCGCCTATGGCTCCACCCTGGAGCAAGGCTCGGGGCTGCCGAGCGTGGTCGGCGATGCCGGCGGGCCGCCGGTCATGAGCCACACCGCCTTTGGCGACGCCGTCGGCGGCCTCAACGGTTGCGCCGCAGTGCTCACCGCACTGATCCATGCGAAGCTGACCGGCAAGGGCCAGTTCATCGACCTTGCGCAGATCGAGTGCATGATGCCGTTCGCCGCGCCCTGGATCATCGCGCAGTCGATCGACGGAAAACCGCCGATCAAATACGGCAGTCGTCACCCGGACTTCGTGCCGCATGGCTGCTTCCGCTGTGCGGGCGAAGACAACTGGATCGTGATTGCCGCGTCCAGCGACGCGATGTGGCTGAGGCTCGCAACACTGCTCGGACGCGCCGACTGGGCCAGTGACGAAACGCTGAAGACTGCCGCCGGCCGGCGACGGATCGAAAGCGAGATCGAAGCGGCCATCGCGGCCTGGACCGCCGGACGCGATGCGGAAGAGGCGATGAACCTGCTGCAGACCGCAGGCGTTGCCGCCGGCGTGGCGCGGCTGCCGATCGATCTCCTGCGTGACCCACAGCTTCAGGCGCGCGGCTTCATCCAGGAGGTCAATCGCGCTTTCATCGGAAAGCATCCGCAGCCGTCGATGCCGTTTCGTGAAGGCGCGCACCCGTTCCCAATCCGGCGGATACCGCCGACGCTGGGCGAGCACAACCACGAGATTCTTTCCGGCATGCTCGGCCTGTCGGAGGCCGAAATCGAGCAGCTTGAGCGCGACGGCATCATCGGAACCGAGATGCTGATGGAAGAAGAACTCGTGAAGAAGAAGCAGGCGGCGGGTTGATGGCCGCGGCTGCACGACAACAGTCCCGATCGGAAACCGCGGCCGGTAGCGCGCCGCCGCTGATGTCGGTGCGCGGCCTCGGCATCCGCTTCAAGACCTCGCTCGGCGTCTGGCAGGCGACGCGCAAGATCGATTTCGATATCGCGCCCGGCGAGCGCGTCGGCATCGTCGGCGAGAGCGGCTGCGGCAAGACCATCACCGGCCTTTCGATCCTGCGGCTGTTGCCGGGCAATCTCGCCGGCCTCGACGGCTCGATCCTGTTCGACGGCACAGACCTCGTCTCCTGCAGCGCGCGGCCGATGCGCGCGATCCGCGGACGTCGGATCGCCATGATTTTCCAGGAGCCGATGAGCGCGCTCGATCCCGTCTTCACCGTCGGCCACCAGATTGCCGAGACGCTGCGCGTTCATACCGGCGCCGGCAAGGAAGAGGCGAGGGCGAAGACACTCGAGATGCTGCGCCGGGTCGGCATCGCCTCGCCCGAGCGGCGGATCGACGACTATCCGCATCAGCTTTCCGGCGGCATGCGCCAGCGCGTGATGATCGCAGCCGCCCTGATCTGCGGCCCGCAGCTTCTGATCGCGGACGAGCCGACCACAGCGCTCGACGTCACCGTGCAGGCGCAGATTTTGGAGCTGCTCCGCGAGCTCAGCGAGACCTCGAACACCGCCTTGATGCTGATCACCCACGATCTCGGCGTGGTCGCCGAGACCTGCACGCGGATGATCACGATGTATGCCGGCGAGGTGATCGAGGACGCCCCGGTCGACGATGCGCTGGTGCGGCCGCTGCATCCCTACACCTCAGGCCTGTTGCGTTCGCTGCCGCACTTGAGCCCGCGCCACGGCCGGCTGCCGTCGATCCCGGGCCGTGTGCCCTCGATCGTCGATATGCCAAACGGCTGCCGCTTTCGCGCGCGCTGCGCCCATGCGGCACAGGGCTGCGAGGCTGAGCAGGAACTGCGCGATGCGGGAGGCGGCCGCAAGGTGCGCTGCTGGCGCTTCCGCGAGCTCGATCTGCCGGGCGCGCTGCAGCACGCGGCGTCAGTGCCGATCGCCGCGATGGCCGGGACGCAGTGATGCCGCTTGCCCCCGATATCAGGCAGGACACCATCGTCTCGGTGCGCGATCTCGAAGTGCGGTTTCAGACCAGCGATCGCCGCGCCACGGTGAAGGCGGTTGACGGCGTCAACTTCGACGTCCGCCGCGGCGAGACCTTTGGGATCATCGGTGAATCCGGCTCAGGCAAGACCACGATCGGCCGCGCGCTGGTATTCCTGCTCAAGCCGAGCGCGGGCGCCATCCGGCATGAGGGGATCGATCCGCTGGCGCTGCCGCGGAAGAGATTTCAAAGCCACCGCCGCGACTACCAGATCATCTTCCAGGATCCGAATGCGGCGCTCAATCCGCGCATGACCATCCTCTCGTCAGTGCTGGAACCGCTCGAGCTTGCACGCGTCGGCACCGGTGCTGAGCGCGAGTGGCAGGCGAGAGAGGCGCTTGATCGGGTCGGCCTGCCACAGGACGTCGGCGAGCGCTATCCACACCAGCTTTCCGGCGGCCAGAAGCAGCGCGTGGTGATCGCCCGCGCCTTGACGCTGAAACCGAAGCTGATCGTCTGCGACGAGGTGGTGGCCGCGCTGGATATGTCCATTCGGGGCGATGTGCTCAATCTCTTCGCCGACCTGCAGCGTGAGCTCGGTCTCACCTATGTCTTCATCACCCACGATCTCGCGGTGGTCTCCCACATCAGCGAGCGTATCGCCGTGATGTATCTCGGCCGCTTCGTCGAACTTGGGCCGACCGAGCGCGTCTCCGAGCATCCGCTGCATCCCTATACGCAGGCGCTTTTGTCGGCCGAGCCGCGACCATTGCCGTCACACTTGCGCGAGGGCAGCCGCATCATGCTGCAGGGCGAGATTCCGAGCCCGATCGATCCGCCCTCGGGCTGCCGCTTCCGCACCCGCTGTGCCCACGCGCAGCCGCTCTGCGCCGAGAAGACGCCGGAGTGGCGCGAGCTTCACCCGGACCACTGGGTTGCCTGCCATTTCGCCGAGCATCCAAACTTTGCGCCAAACTAACAAGAATTGCCGGGAGGAGACGACATGACAGAGATGACGCGACGCGAGGCTATCGCGCTGACATCGGCGGCGATAGCCGGCGTGACGCTCGGTGGCCGTGCGTGGGCGGATGTCGCCCCGAAGCGGGGTGGCACCTTGCGCATCTCGGCGCCCGCCAATCCTTCGAGCCTCGATCCGGCCACCGGCGGCGCCGGCTCCGATCACGCCTTTCTGTTCACGATGTACGACACGCTGATCGAATGGGATTTCGAGACGCTGGCGCCCAAGCCCGGCCTTGCCGAGAGCTGGAAGTTCATAGATCCGAACACTTTGGTGCTCAACATCCGTACCGGCGTCACGTTTCACGATGGCACGCCGCTCGATGCGGAAGCCGTGAAATTCAACCTCGAGCGCAACAAGAGCGACCAGAAGTCCAACATCAAGGCCGATCTTGCTTCCGTGGCTTCGGTCGAGGTCACCAGTCCGACGCAGGTCACGCTGAAGCTGAGCACGCCCGACACCGCGCTGCCGCTCATCCTCTCCGACCGCGCCGGCATGATGGTCTCGCCATCAGCGCTGAAGGCGGCCGAAGGCGGCACCGTCGCGCGCAAGCCGGTCGGCGCAGGCGCCTATGCGTTCGTGAGCTGGGCGGATGGCGAGCGCATCGTCGTCAAGCGCAACGAGAAATACTGGAAGCCGAACCGTCCTCTTCCCGACGGCATCGAGTTTTCGATCATCCCGGAACTGACCACCGGCGCGCGTTCCGTCACCGCCGGACAGAACGACCTGATCTATCAACTGCCGCCGCGCCAGAAGGCCATCCTCGATCGCGCCAGCAGCATCAAGGTCGTGAGCGGGCCGACGCTTTATGTCCTGCAGATCTTCCTGAACTGGGCCAAGCCGCCCTTCGACAATCCAAAGGTCCGCCAGGCCCTCAACTTCGCGATCGACCGCGAGTCCTTCGTGAAGGCGGCGCTCGCCGGGCTGGCGGAGCCCGCCTACATGAACCTGCCGAAGGCACATTGGGCCTACGATAAATCGGTCGCCGCGCTCTACCCCTACGATCCCGACAAAGCGCGCAAGCTGCTGGCGGAAGCCGGTTTCAAGGATGGTCTCACGCTCGATCTCCTCGGTTATCCTGACCAGGACTCGGTGCAGCGCCAGGAAATCCTGATCGAGCAGCTCCGCAAGGCGGGCATGACCGCACGGTTCTCGAACGCGCCGATTGCGGAAGCATCCGCTGCCTTCTTCGCCAGCGAAAAGCGAGGCTCCGGCCTGCTGTCGGCATGGACCGGGCGGCCGGACCCGAGCCTGACCTATTCGCTGATGTTCACCAAGGACGCCTATTACAATGCCGGCCGTGCGCCGGTGCCGCCGGAGCTCGAGGCCGCGATCAAGGAATCGCGGGCATCGGAAGATATCGAGCAGCGCCGCAAGGCCTTTGCCACCGTGCAGCGGCTGGTGATGGAGAACGCCTTCGTCGCGCCGCTCGCCTTCCAGTTCGAGCTGGTCGCGATGAACAAGAAGGTGCAGGGTTATCGGCCGAACCTTCTCGGCAAGCCGAAATACGACGACGTCTGGCTGGAGAGCTGAGGAACATGGCGCGACGCAGTCCGGTCAGGGTTGTCGGCAGCCGCCTGTTGCAGGCGCTGCCCGTGATCGTGCTCGCGACCTTCATGGTGTTCGCGCTGCTGAAGCTCGTGCCGGGCGACATCGCGGTGACGCTCGCGGGCGACAACGCCTCGGATGCGCGCATTGCCGAGATCCGCAGCATCTACGGGCTCGATCGGCCGTTCCTGGTGCAATACGCCGTCTGGCTCGGGAATGTCGTCCAGGGCGACCTCTCGCAATCGCTATTGACGGGCGAGCAGGTCGCAACCTCGATCGGCCGCGCCTTTCCGAACACGCTTCTGATCGTGGTGATCGCGCTGATCCTCGCGCTCTTGACCGGCATTCCGATGGGCGTGATTGCGGCGATCAAGCCCAATGGCTGGGTCGACAAGGCCGTCAGCATGATCGCCTCGCTCGGCGTCGCCATTCCCGGCTTCTGGCTCGCGATGATCCTGGTCGCCGAAATCTCGCTTAGGCTCAACTGGCTGCCGGCGACTGGCGCCAAATCCTTCACCGTCTCGCCAATCGAGGCGATCAGGCACGCGTTGTTGCCGGGGATTGCGATCGCGGCCTATGGCATGGCCGAAGTAGCGCGCCAGCTCCGCGGCTCGCTGCTGGAAGCGCTGTCCTCGCAATACGTGCGGACGCTGCACGCCAAGGGATTGTCGATGAGCCGCATCCTCTGGCAGCACGGGCTGAAGAACGTCAGCGTCAACCTCTTCACCATCATCAGCCTGCTGGTGAACCGGATGCTGGCCGCGACTGTCGTCATCGAGGCGGTGTTCGCCATTCCCGGTCTCGGCAGCCTGATCGTGCGCGGCGCGATCCAGCGGGATTTCCCGATCGTGCAGGGCGTCGTGTTCACGATGGTGATCGTGGTGATCCTGGTCAACCTGATCACCGATCTGCTCTGCGCCGCCATTGATCCGAGGATCGAGCAATGACCGACCTCGCGCTGGCCTCTGCGCGACTGCCTGCCAAGCCGACCCGGATGCGGCGTTTCCTGCGCTGGCTGGCCGGAGATCTGCGGGCCGCGCTTGCGATCCTCGTGCTGCTGGCGCTCGTCATCGTCGCGATCGGCGCGCCGTGGATCGCGCCCTATTCTCCGACCGCGCAGGACGTCAACAACATGCTGGCGCCGCCGGGCCCGGCGCATCTGCTCGGCACCGACGATCTCGGCCGCGACATCTTCAGCCGCCTGATCTATGGCGCGCCGGCGACCGTCTATGCCAGCGTGCTGGCGGTGTGCGTCGCAGTTGCCATCGGCCTGCCGGTCGGGCTGGTCGCCGGCTTCTTCGGCGGCTGGACCGACGACATCATCAGCCGCATCATCGATACGTTCCTGTCGTTCCCGGCAATCGTGCTGGCGATTGCAGTCACCGGCGCGCTTGGCATCGGGCTCACCAACGGCATGATCGCGGTCGGCATCGTGATGTTTCCGGCGCTCGCCCGCATCGTCCGGGCGCGGACGCTGGTGGTGCGGCAGGAGCTGTATGTCGATGCCTCCAGATGTTTCGGCGCGCCGGCCTGGCATATCCTGTGGCGGCACGTGCTGCCGAACACGCTGCAGCCCGTCATCGTGCAGGTGACATTGCTGCTGGCCGCGGCGCTGCTGGCGGAAGCAAGCCTCAGCTTCCTCGGTCTCGGCATCCAGCCGCCGAACCCGAGCTGGGGCGCGATGCTGGCGCGCGCCTACCAATATATGGAGATCGCGCCGGAGCAGATGTATGCGCCCGGCGTCGCCATTCTGGTCGTGTCGCTGGCCTTCAACGCGCTCGGAGAGTCCTTGCGCATCGTGCTCGATCCGACCATGAAGGATCGATAGAGCATGATTGCACTGCGTTGGTGCCTCGTCGAAGGTACCCCACCTCTCTCCAGCGGGGAGAGGTCGGATCGCATCGCAAGATGCGATCCGGGTGAGGGGATACGCTTTCTCGTGGGACCTGCTGCCCCTCACCCGGCGCTGCGCGCCGACCTCTCCCCGTCGGGGAGAGGTGGAAGCTCGCGGCCTGATCTAGAGTTTTCATGGAAACGTTCATGTCCTTCAAGAAATTGCTGATCGCCAATCGCGGCGAGGTCGCCATCCGTATCGCCCGCGCGGCAGGCGAAAGCGGCATCGCCACCGTCGCGATCTGTCCGGCCGATGACGCGACGTCGCGGCATGTCCGCGCGGCGGACGAGGCGCACGAGATTCCGGGCCGCGGCGCGCGCGCCTATCTCGATATCGAAGCGGTGATCGGCGCAGCCAAGGCTGCGAAATGCGACGCGCTGCATCCCGGCTATGGTTTTCTCAGCGAGAACGCGGCGCTGGCGCGGCGCTGCGCGGAGGAGGGGATCACCTTTGTCGGACCGTCGCCGGAGGCGCTGGAACTGTTCGGCGACAAGGCGAAAGCCAAAGCGCTGGCGAAAAGCTGCAGCGTGCCGATCATATCAGGCACCAGCGGCCCGACCAGCCTGGAGGAAGCCAAGGCATTCTTCGCCTCGCTCGGCCCCGGCGGCGCCGTCATGGTCAAGGCGATCGCCGGCGGCGGCGGGCGCGGCATGCGCATCGTCGATGACGCCGCCAAGCTGGAACAGGCCTATGCGCGCTGCCAGTCCGAGGCCAAGGCCGCCTTCGGCAACGACGGCGTCTATGTCGAGCGGCTGATCCGAAAAGCGCGTCATATCGAGGTGCAGATCATCGGCGACCGCTCCGGTCAGATCAGCCATTTGTGGGAGCGCGAATGCACGATCCAGCGGCGCAACCAGAAACTGATCGAGGCGGCGCCAAGCCCGTCGCTGAGCGAGGCCCAGCGCTCGCGCATCATCGAAGCCGCGAAGAAGCTGGCAGCCGCCGCGCGCTATGACAATCTCGGCACCTTCGAATTCCTCGTCGACGACGAGGCACGTGAAGGCGAGGCCGCCTTCGCCTTCATCGAGGCCAATCCGCGATTGCAGGTCGAGCACACCGTCACTGAGGAGGTGCTCGGCATCGATCTCGTCAAGGCGCAACTTGCCGTCGCCTCGGGCGCGACGCTGGCCTCGCTCGGTCTGGCGCAGGCAGCGATCCCGTCGCCGCGCGGCTTTGCGATGCAGCTCCGCGTCAACATGGAGGTGATGAACGAGAAGGGCGAGACCAAACCGACCGGTGGGACGTTGTCGGTGTTCGACCTGCCGTCCGGCCCGGGCGTACGGGTCGATACCTTTGGTTATATGGGGTACAAGACCAGCGCCGCCTTCGATTCCCTGCTCGCGAAGGTGATCGTGCATTCGCCGAACGCGAATTGGGCCGACGTCGTTCAGAAAGCGCTCCGCACCCTGCGCGAATTCCGCATCGGCGGCGTCGCCACCAACATCCCGTTCCTCGGCGCGATCCTCGCGCATCCGGATTTTGCCGCCAACCGGGTCAGCACCAATTTCATCAATGCGCATGCCGGCTCGCTGGTCGCCGCGGCGAAGGAAGCCGATGAGCCGGTGCTGGTCGAGGCGAATGGCGGCATCGGTACGCCCGTCGGACCGTCGACGGGCGAGGCAGGCCCGGAAGGCTCCGTCGCCGTCCCGGCACCACTGCAGGGCACCATCGTTGCAATCGATGTCGCCGCGGGCGATCTCGTCCGTCCGGGCCAGCAGATCGCAGTGCTCGAATCCATGAAGATGGAGCATCTCGTCACCGCGCCGCATGGCGGCAGGGTGACGAAGATCGCCGGTGGCGTCGGCGTCACGCTGATGCATGGCGAGGCGATTCTGTTCATCGAGCCTGCTGAGGTCGATGGCCACCATGTCGCCGAGGAAGCGGAGATCGATCTCGACTACATCCGTCCCGATCTCGCCGAGGTGATCGCCCGCCACGCGATCACGCTGGATGAGAACCGGCCAGCTTCCGTCGAGCGCCGGCGTAAGACCAACCAGCGCACCGCGCGCGAGAACGTCGCCCATCTCGTCGATGAGGGCTCGTTTGTCGAATACGGCTCGCTCGCCATCGCCGCGCAGCGCCGCCGGCGCAAGGTCGACGATCTCATTCGCAACACGCCGGCCGACGGCCTGATCACCGGCGTCGCCACCGTGAACGCCGACAAGTTCGGCGCGGACGCCGCGCGCTGCATGGTGATCGCCTACGACTACACCGTGCTCGCGGGCACGCAGGGCCACATGAACCACAAGAAGATCGATCGCATGCTCACCCTGACCGAGCAGTGGCGATTGCCGCTGGTGTTCTATGCCGAGGGCGGCGGCGGGCGGCCGGGTGATACGGACCGGCTCGGCATGACCGGGCTCGACGGCCCGTCCTTCGTGCAGTTCGCGCGGCTCTCCGGCCTCGTCCCCGTCATCGGCGTGGTCTCCGGCTATTGTTTTGCCGGTAACGCCGCGATGCTCGGCTGCTGCGACGTCATCATCGCGACGAAGAACGCGTCGATCGGCATGGGCGGGCCGGCGATGATCGAAGGCGGCGGCCTCGGCGTCTATCATCCGGCCGAGGTCGGTCCGGTGTCGTTCCAGGCGCCGAACGGCGTCATCGACATCCTCGTGGAGGATGAGGCGGAGGCGACCGTCGCCTCGCAAAAATACCTGTCCTACTTCCAGGGCGCGACCGGCGACTGGAAGGCGCCGGACCAGCGGCTGCTCCGCCGCGCGATCCCGGAGAACCGGTTGCGCGTCTACGACATCCGCAAGGTGATCGATCTCCTCGCCGACGAGGGCTCGGTGCTCGAAATCCGCCGCGACTTCGGCGTCGGCATGATCACCGCCTTCATCCGCATCGAAGGCAAGCCGTTCGGCCTGATCGCCAACAATCCGAAACATCTCGGCGGCGCGATCGATGCGCCCGCCGGCGACAAGGCCGCGCGCTTCATGCAGCTCTGCGACGCCTTCGACATCCCGATCATCTCGCTCTGCGACACGCCCGGCTTCATGGTCGGGCCGGAAGCCGAAAAGACCGCGATCGTGCGTCACGTCTCGCGCATGTTCGTCACCGGCGCGAGTCTCACCGTGCCGCTGTTCGGCATCGTGCTGCGCAAGGGCTATGGCCTCGGCGCGCAATCTATGATCGGCGGCGGCTTTCACGCGTCGTTCTTCACGGTGGCCTGGCCGACCGGCGAGTTCGGCGGCATGGGCCTGGAAGGCTATGTGCGGCTCGGCTTCCGCAAGGAGATGGAAGCGATCGAGGATCCGGTCGAACGCGAAAAATATTACCAGGCCAAGGTGGCCGAGCTCTATGCCAACGGCAAGGCGGTCTCGATCGCCTCCGTGCTCGAGATCGACGAGGTGATCGATCCCGCGCAAACCCGCCACTGGATCATGTCAGGTCTGCGCTCGGTGCCGAAACCCGCGCCGCGCACCCACCGCAAGCGCCCCTGTATCGATGCGTGGTAGGTTTGAGTTTGTAGAGTTTGTAGGATGGGTAGAGCGAAAGCGAAACCCATCAGCTTCGATCGCCATCGACGCGGGTGATGGGTTTCGCTTTCGCTCTACCCATCCCACGAAAGATCGTGCCCGACCATGATCGCGCCCAAAAGACGGAGTGCAATCCGAAGCAGCGTTCTCCTGCCAAGGCCCGACATGCGACACAGAGTTTCTATCGCCCTTATTCTCGCAACCCTCGCTGGTGCTGGCATAGCCACCGCGCAGGACCGGAGGATGACCGAGCTATTAGCGCCGCGCGATCCCGGCCCCAAGGAGGCAGTCCGGCTCAAGGTCGTAACCGGTCCGTTGCCGTTCGGCGCGCGCCTTGTTGTGAAGACCGAGCAAGGCGACGTGATCGGCTCGATTATGACCTACGGCGTGCCGGGTCCGAATGACACCCGTTCCGAAACCTTCCCCGTTCAGTCGAGGAACGTGGTCAACAAGCGCCTGCGGGTGCAAGTGCTGGTGGAAGCGCCGGGCGCGATGACGCGATCCGCAACGCCGGACGAAATCCGCGGGCTCGACGTGATGATCGTGCCGCGCGTGCAATGACCTGCCGCTTTACTCCGCATCCGGTTTTCCCCTATCGTCTAGCCAACAACGCGCCGTCATTGCGAGCGTAGCGAAGCAATCCATCTGTCCGTCCGCTGAGGCGTGGATTGCTTCGCTTCGCTCGCAATGACGGACAAATAATTCTAGGGGAAACCCCAAATGAACGATTCCGTTGACGTCCTGATCATCGGCGCCGGCGCATCCGGCGCCGCGGTGGCGTGGTCGCTGGCCGAGACGAAAATGCACATCCTCTGCCTGGAGCAGGGCGGCTGGATGAATCCCGCGGACTATCCGAGCACCGGGCGGGACTGGGAAGCCAAGTTCTATGGCGACTGGTCGACCAGCCCGAACGTCCGCGGTCGGCCCGAGGATTATCCCATCAACGACGACAACTCGCCGATCAAGGTCGTCAACTTCAACGCCGTCGGCGGTTCGACCGTGATGTACACGGCGCATTGGCCGCGATTGCATCCGTCCGATTTCAAGGTGAAGACACTCGACGGCGTCGCCGATGACTGGCCGATCGACTACGACGCACTCACTCCGTTCTTCGAAGAGAACGACCGGATGATGGGCGTATCGGGCCTGTCAGGCGATCCGCTTTCGCCATTGACGCACCCGCCGATGCCGCCGCAGCCGCTCGGACTTTCCGGTCCGTTGATCGGCAAGGCCATGAACAAGCTTGGCTGGCACTGGTGGCCGTCGGATACCACGGTCGCGACAATGGACTACGAGGGCAGGGCGCGCTGCATCAATCTCGGCCATTGCACACCGGCCTGCGCGCAAGGCGCGAAAGCCTCGACCGACATCACGTATTGGCCGCATGCGATCCGCGCCGGCGTCGAAATCAAGACGCATTGCCGCGTGCGTGAGATCCTGACCAACGAGCACGGCATGGCCTCCGGCGTCGTCTATTACGACAAGGACGGCGTCGAGCAGTTTCAGCCGGCGGAGGTCGTCATCATCGCCTGCAACGGCGTCGGCACGCCACGGCTGCTCTTGAACTCCGTCTCCGGCCGCTTTCCGAACGGCCTCGCCAATTCATCAGGCCTGGTCGGCAAGAACCTGATGTTCCATCCCTATGCGCAGATCTACGGTTTCGTGAAGGAGCCGACCGACAGCAACCGCGCGCCGCCGACTTGCCTGTGGAGCAAGGAGTTCTACGACACCGACCTCTCGCGCGGCTTCGTCCGCGGTTACGGCATCCAGTTCGGCCGCGGCGCAGGGCCGGTGTTCGAGGCCGTCGCCAGCGAGCAGAAGGGCATTCTGCCGTGGGGGGCGGACCATCACCGCGTCTTCCGCAAGCTCAACGGCCACCGCCTTGCGGTCTCTGCGATCTGCGAGGATCTCCCCGAGGAGCACAACCGCGTCACGCTCGATCCCGTGTTGAAGGACAGCCACGGCATTCCCGCCCCGAAGATCGATTACACGATCAGCGAGAACAGCCGGAAGATGATGGAGCATGGGCTGGCGCGCGGCCGCGAGATTCTCGAGGCCGCCGGCGCGACTGATATCTGCACCAATAATCCGATCCCCTGGGGCGGCTGGCATCTGCTCGGCACCGCGCGGATGGGCACCGATCCTGCGCGCTCCGTGGTCAACGAATGGGGCCGCTCGCATGACGTGAAGAACCTGTTCATCGTCGACGGCAGCGTCTTCGTCACCTCAGGCGGCGTCAACCCGACCTCGACCATCCAGGCGATCGCGCTCTACATCGCCGACCAGATGAAGCAGCGCCTTGCAAATCTTTTCGACTGAGGATGCCATGTCAGCCGATACGCTTACCACAGTTCAGCGCGACGATCTCAGGACGATCGCCGGCATGATCATCCCCGAGAGTGCCGAGTACAAGGTGCCCGGCGCCGATGATCGAGCCATCCAGGCCGATATCTTGGCAACGCTCGGCCGGGATACCGAGCCGGTGCGCGCCGCGCTCGACCATCTCGCGCGCTTGGCCGGCAAGCCGCTCGCCGAGCTCGACACAGCGCAGCGCGACCGGGTCGCAAAGGAATTCCGCGCGACCGGCGCAGTCCCCGCGGCAACGCTCGTTCGCGTGGTCCTGCAATGCTACTACCGCGATGACCGCGTGCTGCGCTCGCTCGGATACGAGCTCCGCGCCCCCTTCCCGAAGGGCCACACGCTGGAGCAGGGCGACTGGTCATTGCTTGATCCCGTCAGGGCGCACGGGGGCAGCTTGCGGCGAGCGCCCTAGCAGGAAGTCGTAGCCCGGGTGGAGCGGAACACGTAACCCGGGATATTCCATATCCGCGGCCACGACGGGTCCCGGGTTACGCTGGCGCTTCACCCGGGCTACGTCCCGACCGAGCGGAGAGAGCTCCGGCGCCCTAGCCGTTTGGGCAGGTCTGAGCCCGGCACGGGCACCTTGCGCAGGAGGAACTCGGCTCCCATTTGAATGAGCCGAAGGAACCCTCACCATGTTGGATATCACCTCAAATAACGCCGGTGACGCGCTGTCACCGCGAACGACCGAAGCTATCCCGGCCGATGACCGGGCGTTGCTCGATGCCTATTCCAACGCCGTGATCGACGTGACCGAACGCGTCGGCCCCGCGGTGGTGCGCGTCGAGACCGGGCCGAAAGTGCGAACGCCGCGTGAGCGCGGCGGGCTCGGTTCAGGCATCGTCATCTCGCCCGACGGCCTCGTGCTGACCAACAGCCACGTGGTCGGCTCGTCGAAAGAGATCCGCCTGCGTGACACCGAGGGATTCGTCACCGACGCCCATGTGCTCGGCGTCGATCCCGACACCGATCTCGCATTGTTGCGGGCCGATGGCGCGCGCGATCTGCCTTACGCCTCGCTCGGCGATTCCAAGCAACTCCGGCGCGGCCAGCTCGTGGTCGCGATCGGCAATCCGCTCGGCTTTGAATCGACGGTCACCGCCGGCGTGGTGTCGGCGCTCGGGCGCTCGATCCGCTCGGTCAGCGGGCGCACGATCGAGGACGTGATCCAGACCGATGCCGCGCTCAACCCCGGCAATTCCGGCGGCCCGCTGGTGTCGTCGAATTCGCAGGTGATCGGCATCAACACCGCGATCATCAACGGCGCGCAGGGCATCTGCTTTGCGGTCGCGAGCAACACCGCGCAGTTCGTGCTGTCGGAGATCATCCGCCACGGCTATGTCCGCCGCGCCTTCATCGGCGTCGCTGGCCAGACCGCGCCGATCCCGCGGCGCCATGCCGTGCTCGCCGGCGTCGAGAACAAGATGGGCGCGCTGCTCGCGCAGATCGAGCCGGATAGCCCGGCGTCGAAAGCGGGCCTTCTGCCCGGCGATGTCGTGATCAAGCTCGACGGCATCGACATCAACGGCGTCGACGACCTGATCCGCGCCCTCGACCGCGACCGCATCGACCGCACGCTGGCCATGGACGTGCTGCGCCTGGGTCGGTTGCGCGCGATCGACATCCACCCGATCGAACGCAAGCCGGCGAGGTAGTCGTTCTCAGCTCGTCATGCGCGGGCTTGACCCGCGCATCCATCAAGAAAAGAGTTCTTGCGAAGGGATGGATTGCCGGGTCAAGCCCGGCAATGACGAGTACAATGTCAGTGCTTCAGCGTCGCCAGCAGCCCGCTGCCGGACGATCGCAGCTTTGGAGCTGCCAGTTGATGTGCCCTCGCCCCTTGCGGGAGAGGGCAGCTCGGCTGCCGGCAGCGAACTCGATTGGGTGAGGGGTTCTCTCCGCGAGCACAAGAGCGTGTGGCGAGAACCCCTCATCCGGCGCTTCGCGCCACCTTCTCCCACAAGGGGAGAAGGGATGAACTACGTCCGCAGCGCCGCCAGCAGTTCGTCGGGCTGCTCGACCATCATCATGTGGCCGGCACCGGCCAGCACCACGGTGCGCGCGTTTGGCGTTGCGGCCGCCAGCGTCTTGCCGGCTTTTGCTGGAGTCATCAGATCGCGCTCGCCGAGGATGAACGTCACCGGCACCTTGATCTGCGCCGCCGCGGCCAGCGCATTCTGGTATGAATTGCAGGCGTTCAGATCGTTGTAGAGCACGCCCGGTCGCGCGCGCTGCAGCACGCGTTGTGCGCCGTGGTGCATCCATAATCCCGGCGCGAGCGAGCCGCCGAGCTCGGCCTTGAAGCCGAGACCCCAGATCGAGACCATGTCGATCGCGGCGGGATCGTTGGCCTCCGCCGCCTTCAACAGATCAGGCCCAACCGTCATCGTCGCCGCCGTTCCGATCAGGCTCAGTGCCGACACTTTGTCCGGGTGCCGCGCCGCGGTCTCCAGCGCGATCAGCGAACCCATGGAGTGTCCGATCAGCTTCGCCTTCGAGGCGCCGGCCGCATGCAACAGCGCCGCGATCCAGTCCGCCATCGCCGCAATCGTCGGCAAGGGCTTGCCGGACGAGCGGCCGTGGCCGGGCAGATCCGGCGCCAGCACCGAATAGCCGTGATGCGCGAACCAGCGGCTGTGCAGCGCCCAGGTGGAGCTGTCAAAGCCCGCGCCGTGGATCATCATGACCGTGGGCAACGATGGATCGAACGGCTTTCCGCCAGTTACCACGAAAGTCTCAATCCCGTTCACCGAAAGCTGCATGGCTCAAACCCTCTGCGATGCGCGAAGCGCCTGGCCGAGATCGTCGATGATGTCCTGCGCGGTCTCGATGCCGACCGACAGCCGCACCAGCTCTTCGCCGATGCCGGCAGCCTTGAGCTGCTCGGCGTCCATCTGCTGATGGGTGGTGGAGGCGGGATGGATCACCAGCGTCTTGGCGTCCCCGACATTGGCGAGGTGGCTGATCAGCTTCAACTGTTCGATGAACTTCTTGCCCGCAGCGCGTCCGCCCTTGATGCCGAAGCTGACGATCGAGCCGGCGCCGCGCGGCAGCAGCTTCTTCGCAAGCTCGTAATCCGGGTGATTTTCCAGCGCCGGATGTAGCACCCAATCGACTGCCTTGTTCGCGGTCAGGAATTCCAGCACGGCGAGCGTATTGCTCATGTGCCGATCCATCCGCACGCCGAGCGTCTCGATGCCCTGCAGGAGCTGGAACGCGTTGGTCGGCGACAGGCAGGCGCCGAAATCGCGCAAGCCCTCGGTGCGGGCCCGCATGATGAAGGCCGCCTTGCCGAACTGCTCGTCGAAGACGATGCCGTGATAGCCGGCATAGGGTTCGGTGAGCTGCGGGAATTTGCCCGACGCATGCCAGTCGAAGCCGCCGCCGTCGACAATGACGCCGCCGATCGCAATGCCATGCCCGCCGAGCCATTTCGTCGCCGAGTTCATGACGATGTCGGCGCCGAATTCGATCGGGCGGCTGAGATAGGGCGTCGCAAAGGTGTTGTCGATCAACAGCGGAATTTTCGCGTCATGCGCGATGTCAGCCACCGCGGGGATATCGAGCACTTCAAGGCCGGGATTGCCGATGGTCTCGGCGATCACCAGGCGCGTGTTCGGCTTGATCGCGGCGCGGAATTTGTCCAGCGCCCGCGGCTTCACGAAGGTTGTCGTGATGCCGAAGCGCGGCAGCGTGTGCGCCAGCAGGTTGATGGTGCCGCCATAGAGCGAGGCCGAAGCGACGATATGGTCGCCGGCATTGAGCAGCGTGGCGATCGCCAGATGCATCGCCGCCATGCCGCTCGCGGTGCAGATCGCGCCGACGCCGCCTTCGAGCGCTGCGATCCGCTCTTCCAGCACCGCAGTCGTTGGATTGGAAATTCGTGTGTAGATGTGGCCGGCGCGCTCCAGGTTGAACAGCGCCGCCGCATGATCGGCGTCCTGGAACACGTAGGACGTCGTCTGGTAGATCGGCACTGCGCGCGATCCCGTCACGGGATCGGGGCGCTGTCCGGCATGCAGGCTTAGGGTTTCGAACGCAGGCGGGTTGGGTGCGGGCATGCTGAAACTCGCGAGCTGGGGGCGGGATTGGTGCGGTTTATGGCCTGATCCGGAAAGATGGAAGCCAGTTTTCCCGCGCGACAAACGCGTAGTGTTTGCGCGGAGATTATGCCCAAAACTAGACGTGCACGGCGGCGCGCACGCGGCCGGCGTTGCCGAATACGCGCAGGTAACGCTCGACCTCGGAGGGGATACCGGTCGCCTTCTCGGGATTATCTGAGAGTTTTACCGCCGGCCTGCCGTCGACCGAGGTCACCTTGCAGACGATCGAGATCGGGTCGAGGTCGGCGGAACCGTCAGGCGCGCAGCCGACGAAGTCATTGGTGAGGTTGGTGCCCCAGCCGAAGCTGATGCGAACGCGGCCGGCGAAATGCCTGTAGCTTTCCTCGATTGAATCGACGTCCATGGCGTCCGAGAAGACCAGGAGCTTCTCCCTGGGATCGCGGCCCTTCTGCTTCCACCATCGGATGATCTCCTCGCCGGCCGCGATCGGCGGCGCGCTGTCCGGGCGAAAGCCGGTCCAGTCGGCGACCCAATCCGGCGCGTCGCGCAGAAACACCCTGGTGCCGAAGGCGTCGGGGAGGGCGACCAGCAGATTGCCGCCATAGGTATGGCGCCACTGGTCCAGGATGGCGTAGGGCGCCCAGCGCAGCTCTTCATCCGAATTGGCGAGCGCCGCAGCCACCATCGGCAGTTCATGGGCATTGGTGCCGATCGCCTCGAGGTCGTTGTCCATTGCCAGCAGCACGTTGGAGGTGCCGGTGAAAGACGGCCCGAGCCCCTCCTTCACGGCCTCGACGCACCAGCGCTGCCAGAGGAAGCCGTGGCGGCGGCGGGTGCCGAAGTCCGAAAGCTTTAAGCCGTCGAGCTTGCGCAGGCGCTCGACCTTGGCCCACAGCTTGGCCTTGGCGCGCGCATAGAGCACGTCGAGCGCGAAACGGCCCTGACCCTTCATCGCCGCGCGCGAGCGCAATTCGTTCAGGATCGCGAGCGCCGGGATCTCCCACATCGTGGTGTGGGTCCAGGGCCCGTGGAAATGCAGTTCATACTGCCCATCGACCTTGCGCAGTTCATATTCGGGCAGGCGGAAAGTCGAAAGCCAGTTGATGAAATCCGGCGAGAACATCTGGGTCTTGCCGTAGAACGTGTTACCGGCGAGCCAGATCAGTTCCTTCTTGCTGAAGCGGATGGTGCGGGCGTGGTCGAGCTGGGCGCGCAATTCGCCCTCGTCGATCACCTCGGCAAGCCGGACCCGGCTGGTGCGGTTGATCACCGAAAAGGTCGTGCGCGTGTCCGGGTAGAACTCCCGGATCATCTGCAGCATCAACAGCTTGTAGAAATCGGTGTCGAGCAGGCTGCGCACGATCGGGTCGAGCCGCCAGCCATGGTTGTAGGTTCGGGTTGCAATATCCGTAAACGTCATGGCGGAACCTTAGCGTGCCAAAAGCTGCCCAACCAGTGGATTGTGGCAGTGGTTCTGGCAGGGCAGCTCAGCGTGTTCCCTGTCTGATCCTGCCAGCGGTCGCCTCGATGCCGGTCCAGGCCGGCTTGTCCGGAGCAAACTGCCGCCGGAGATAGGAAACGAGTTCGGCGACCTGGCCGTCGGTCATGCTGTCCTTGAATCCGGGCATATAACCGAGGTCGCCGGTCGCAGGTTCGCGGATGCCGTGCAGGATCACCTGGATCAAATTGTCCGGCACCGCGCTGTGCAGATTGCTGTTCAGGGACAGCGAGGGCCGGCTGCCGAACAGAGGCGGTCCGCCCACCTCGTGACAGACCGCGCAGGCGCCCTGGTAGAGGCGGGCGCCGAAAGAGGCGGGGACAACCGCGCTCGTGGCCGTCGCATGTTCGAGCTTCACGGCGAGCGCTTCCTGCGCCGGCCCGTCAATGGCGGTCTCGTTGAAAGAGCCGAGATAGACGGCCATGGCGCGGATGTCCCGGTCTGGCAGTGCGGCCAATTCCTTCACGACCGGCGCCATCGGCCCGGCCGCCACGCCATGGAAGCGGGATTCGCCGGTCCGCAAATAGGCGTAGAGCTCGTCCTCACTCCAGGGGATCGGTGCCTTTGAGAGCGACGTCAGCGCAGGCGCCTCCCAGCCCTCGGCAAAGCCGCCGGCGAGATAGGCATTCTTCAGTTCGGCGCCGAGCGCGTTGCGCGGCGAATGGCAGGCGCTGCAATGGCCGAGACCTTCGACCAGATAGGCGCCGCGATTCCACATCTCCGACCTGGTCGGATCGGGCTGGAATGTTTTCGTATCGTGGAACAGCGCATTCCATCCGGCGAGCAGCGGGCGCAGGTTGAAAGGAAACTTCAGGTCGTGTTCCGGCGTCATCGCGCGCACCGGGGCCTGCGCCATCAGGTAGGCATAGAGCGCCTGCAGGTCGGCGTCGGTGGCTTTGGCAAAATGGGGGTAGGGGAAAGCCGGATAGAGATGCCGGCCGTCGCGATGGATGCCTTCGCGCATCGCGCGCTCGAAGGCCGGATAGGACCACGCGCCGATGCCGGTCTCGACATCGGGCGTGATGTTGGTCGCGTAGATGATGCCGAACGGCGTCTCCAGCGCCCGGCCGCCGGCGTTGAGCTTTCCGTCCGCTGCGGTATGGCACACCGCGCAGGCGCCGAGCGCGGCAAGCTCCTTGCCGCGTGCAATGGTCGCGGCCGAATAGACCGATGCGTCAGGACGCGCGATCGGCGCAATCGCGCGCCACGGCAGTGTGGCCGCGCCGATGCCGACGACGGCCGCACATACGGCGGCGATGCCGGCAAGCACGCCGGTGCGTCTCGCGAACGGTTTTTGCCATTTCTCTGATGGAGCAGGCAGTGGTGGCGCCAGCGCAGGTGGGGCAGTCGGTTCCTCGCCGTGCAATCCCTTCAGGATACGTTCCGGCGTGAACGGCAATTCACGAAAACGAACTCCGGTCGCGTCATAGATTGCGTTCGCGATGGCGGCCGCGCTCGGCACGGACGCGGATTCGCCGACGCCGAGCGGTGGCTGGTCCTGCCGCGGCAGCATCAGCACATCGATCTTCGGAAGCTCCGGGAATTTGATGATGGGGTAGGCGCCCCACTCCCGCGCCGTCACCGCGCCGCGCTCGAAGGTGACTTCTTCCATCAGCGCACGACTGGTCGACTGGACGACGTTGCCATGGATCTGGTGGCGCACGCCGTCCGGATTTATCATCAGTCCGGAATCCTGGCCCGCCACCACGCGCGTCACGCTGACCTCGCCCGTCGCCTTGTTGACCGCGACATCGGCGATCCACGCCGACCATGCCGCGCCATAGCCCGGAAACTTGCTGTGGACGTAGAGCGCATAGGCAAAGCCGCGCCCGCGCAAGATGTCGCCTTCCGCGACCTTCTCCTCGCGCACCGGGCGTGGCTTCCAGCCGGCGCGCTCGGCGACCGCGTTGACGAGATCGATGGCGCGCTTGTCCTTGAGGTAGCGCAGCCGGTATTCGATCGGATCGACGCCGGCTTCAGTCGCGAGCTCGTCGATATAGGATTCATGCGCGAAGGTGTTCGGCAGCGCCGAGACGCCGCGAAACCAGGAGGCGCGCACGATCGGCGGCATGTCGTGGGCGACCACGCGCATGTGGTCGTAGTCGTATGGCGGGATCGCGGTGCGGTCGCCCATCTCGAAGACAGCAGGTGTCGGCGCAATCCTCCCCGTGAGCAGCAGCGCCAGCGTCGGCGCACCGTTCGAGGGATAGCGCGTGGCAAAGTCGTAGGCCGCTACGCTGCCGTCCGCGTTCAGGCCGCCATTGACGTCCATCAACTGCGCGGTGCCCTTCGGCTCCCAGGCGTGCTCCTGCTCGCGCGTCAACTGCACGCGCACGGGACGGCCAACGGCGCGCGAGAGCAGGAGCGCGTCCGCCGAGACATCGTCGGCGCAGTTGCGGCCATAGCAGCCGGCTGCCTCCATCCTGATCACCTCGATCTCGGCTTCCGGCCGCTCGATCAGCAGCGCGAGATCGCTGCGCAGGAGGTGCGGGTTCTGCGTGCCCGACCAGACGTGGATCGCATCGTCGCGATAGTCCGCCACCGCGCAGGACGGGCCGATCGAGCCATGCATCTGGTATGGCCACAGATAGGTCCGCTGCATCGGCTTCGCGGCGCCCTTGATTGCGCTGTCGACATCGCCCTTGTCGAGCAGCGTGCGCGGCGTCGAAGGATTGGCGCGCAGCGCCTGCTCGACGTTATCGAGACTCGTCAGCGTCGGCCCTGGTTTCCAAGTGACCTTCAGTTGCGCCGCCGCCTTGATCGCGTTTTCTTCGCGCTCGGCGACGACGCCGACGAAATCGCCGATCCGCACCACCGCGACGAGGCCCGGAATGTTGCGCACCGAGCTTTCATCAACTGCAATCAGGCTGGTGCCGACGAACGGCCCGGCATCGACGCCGGCATAGGGCGGGCGCACCACGCGGCCGTGCAGCATGCCGGGCACGCGCACGTCGTGGACGTAGACCGGTTCGCCGGTCGCCTTGGCCGGCAGATCGACGCGCGGCACCGAACGCCCGACCACGGAATAGGTATCGACGGATTTCACCGGCACATCGTCGGCCAGCTCGAGCCGGATCGTCTCGTCCGCGATCAGCTCGCCATAGGTGATGCTGCGGTTGTCCTTGCCGCGGATCAGTCCGTCCTCGACCGAGAGCTCTTCAGCCGATACATCGAGTCGTTCTGCCGCACGCGCGGCCAAGAAGTGCCGCGCCTGCGCTGCCGCCTTGCGGAGCGGCACCGCCGATATCTGCATGGTCTCGCTGGCGATCGTCGGACCCTGGTTGGGCGTCTGCGAGGTGTCACCGAGCACCACGACCACGCGCGCAAAGGATACGTCGAGCTCTTCGGCGACGACCTGCCCGAGCGCGGTGCGGATGCCGGTACCGAGATCGACATGGCCGTTATAGGCGGTGACAAAGCCATCCGCCGTGATCTTGATGAAGGTCTCGAACGCGCCGTTCGCATCCGATCGTCGAACAACGGAGAGCGATCCCTGCGGCCGGGGGCGATTCTCATCCGACGCCATCAATCGCGTGCCTCGAGTTCGTGGCCGGCCGCGCGCATCGCGGCGCGGATGATCTCGATATGCGCGCCGCAGCGGCAGAGATTGTAGCGCAGTGCTTCCAATATCTCGTTTTCGGTCGGACGCGGATTGCGCGTGAGCAGCGCCTTCGTCGTGATGATCATGCCGTTGAGGCAGTAGCCGCATTGTGCGGCCTGCTCGGCGATGAAGGCTTGCTGCACGGGATCTGGATGTTCGCGCGCGCCGAGCCCTTCGAGCGTCACAATGTCGCGCCCGGCGCAGCCATCGATGGGGATCACGCAGGATCGCGCCGCGACGCCGTCGATCAGCACCGCACAGGCGCCGCATTCGCCGAGCCCGCACCCATATTTCGGTCCGTTCAGTTCGAGATCGTTGCGCAGCACGTAAAGCAGTGCGGTGTCCGGAGCGGCGTCGACATCGAAAATCCTGCCGTTGACGGTCAGGCGCATCGGCTCGTGGTCCCCTAAGGCTTCTATGAGCGTTTCGATGATTGCATTGCAAAATCGGCGATCGCAAAATCTACGATCGATGAATCGGAGGATAACGTTTGTGTACAAACGTGCAAGCCGCCCGAAATTTGCTGCACTGCGCTGCCCGCTTTCTGGACAAAGCGAGCAGGCAAATGAGGTTTTATTCGGCAGGTGTGGTTTTTCGCGATTGCACCCGCTTGACAGCTCTACAACCTGCGCGCAGGATCATTCGTATACGAACGATATCCCCGATGATTGATATCCCGGGGACCAGATGACGCCGCCTCCCAACACCAGGCTTGTTCGCGATGGCCGACGTTGCCGCTTCTGACAAGATCCGCTGCGATGCCTGCCCGGTGATGTGCTACATCAAGCCGGGCGCGGCGGGCGCCTGCGACCGCTATGCCAATCATGATGGGAAACTGGTGCGCGTCGATCCGCACATCGTGCTGTCGCGCGCGCTCGAGCATGGCGGGCGCGTTGTGCCGTTCCAGGCGAGCGGCGACTGGGACGGCAAGATCGTCCACCAGCGCGATATCTTCGTCACCGCGATCGGCGCCGGCACGACCTATCCCGATTACAAGCCGGCGCCCTTCATCGTGTCGTCGGAAATCGACGGCGTCGATATGGTCACCGTGGTGACCGAAGGCATCTTCTCCTATTGCGGCGTCAAGGTGAAGATCGACACTGACCGTTATCTCGGCCCGGAGACCGCCGCAGTGCGCGCGCAGGGCGAGGTGGTCGGGCATGTCACGACAAGCGAATACGGTTCGCAGATGCTGTCGCTCGGCGGCGTGCATCATCTGACCGGCGGCTCCAAGAAAGAGGGCCGCGTCACCTGCGATACGCTGATGGATCTTTCCAACTGCAAGCCGGTGGAACTTACGATCGACGGCGGCGCCACCGTCGTGGTGCAGGCGGGCCAAGCGCCTGTTGTCAACGGCGTGCAGGAAGAGCGCATGCGCGTCGGCTGCGGCTCGGCCACCATCGGCATGTTCGCCAAGCAATGGCACGGCAAGGTCGACGAAGTCGTTGTGGTCGATGACCACATCACCGGCGTGCTCTCGGAGCACCAGGCCGGCAAGCTATTGGATATTCCCGACACCGGCATCAAGATGAAAGGGCGTCGCTCGACGCCCGGGCGTTATTTCCAGGTCGCCGAGCCCGGCACGGGCTGGGGCGGCACCAGGATCTCCGATCCGCTGTCCGTGCTTGGCCCGTTCGATCCTAAGGATGCGCGGCCGGGGCTGACCATGCTGATGGTCTCGACCACCGGCGAGCATGCGGCCTATTACGTGCTCGACGAGGCGCTGCGGCCGATCGAGCAGGAGATGCCGGCCGAGCTGAAATTCTCGGTCGAGCGCATCCAGGAGAATTGCGAGCCGGCGCTGTGCACCGTGCTGTTCATGGCCGGCGCGGGCGGCTCGCTGCGCGCCGGCGTCACCGACAACCCGGTGCGGCTGACGCGCTCGGTGAAGGACGCGCTGACCCGCGTCACCAGCGGCGGCGCACCTGTCTATGTCTGGCCCGGCGGCGGCATCACCTTCATGGTCGATGTCACGCAGATGCCGATAGGGGCATTTGGCTACGTGCCGACGCCGGCGCTGGTGGCGCCGATCGAGTTCACGCTAAGACTTTCCGACTATGCGGCGCTCGGCGGCCACATGGATTACGTGCGGCCGCTGTCATCGCTCCGCGACAGCGCCGAGATCCGGCCCATGCTCTTCACTTCGGGGAGGCGACCATGACGAGACGTCCGCAAATCGCGCTTCTTCCTGATGGCAAGCGGCTGCATTTGCAGGACGGACCGATCGATCTGATCGTGGAGGCAACGGGAAGCGAGACTGCCGTGCGCGCAGCCTATGATGCGGCGGTGTGCCGCTTCACCGGCCTGCTGGACGGGCTCTGCATGGAGCTCGGCGAACTGCGCAAGGCGGCCCATCCGATGCACTGCGCGCTCGAAGGCGTCATCGCCCGCCGCATGCATGCTGCGGTGGCCCCGTTTGCCGCCGACCGCTTCATCACGCCGATGGCAGCTGTCGCGGGCAGCGTGGCGGAAGAAATCCTCGGCGCGATGCTGGAGGCAGC
The DNA here is from genome assembly GCF_059512425.1 of Bradyrhizobium sp. Leo78. Classification (NCBI taxonomy): domain Bacteria; kingdom Pseudomonadati; phylum Pseudomonadota; class Alphaproteobacteria; order Hyphomicrobiales; family Nitrobacteraceae; genus Bradyrhizobium; species Bradyrhizobium sp. Leo78. Next base: position 9,427 of record NZ_JCAMOT010000042.1, on the reverse strand, counting down.
ATCGCTCGATCGCGCCTATGTCAATAATGGCGGCGACATCGCCCTGCATCTTGCCGGCGACGAGCAGTTCACCGTCGGCCTGATCGACCGTCCCGATAGCCGCGGCCTGCTGCAGACCATGGTCATCCACGCCGACGATCCCGTCCGCGGTATCGCCACCAGCGGCCGTCACGGCCGCAGCTTCTCCTTCGGCATCGCCGATGCCGTCACCGTGCTGGCGCGGACCGCCTCGGAAGCCGATGCCGCCGCGACCGTCATCGCCAACGCCGTCGATCTGCCCGGGCACCCGGCGATTGTCCGCCGTCCGGCAAACGAATTGCAGCCCGACAGCGACCTCGGCCCGCGCCTGGTGACGCGGGAGGTCGGCACATTGTCGGCTCGCGAGATCACCGATGCCCTTGAAGCGGGTGCGGTTTGCGCGCGACAATGCCTTGCGGCAGGATTGATCGAGAGCGCGGCGCTGCGCCTGTTCGGCGAGACGGCGATCGTGCGGGCGCGTGCGCTTAAGGTACCGGAATCGCAACTCGTTCATGAATGCGCGATAGAGACTACGCGGGCCTGATCAAACAGGGCCGAACACAACAGGGCGGAAACCGATGAGTGCCATCATTCGCAAGATCGTCACCGTGGTCGAGGAGACCCACATCGAGATGGGTAAGACCATCGCTCCGCCGACCCGGCGCGCGGCGGCGATCGCGGTAATCGAAAACCCCTTTGCCGGCCGCTATGTCGAGGACCTTTCGTCTCTGATCGCGATTGGCGAGGAACTCGGCGAATTGCTGTCGAAACGAGCGGTGGCGGCGCTCGGCATCGAGGGCTCCAAGGCGCATTCCTATGGGAAAGCCGCCGCCGTCGGCGAAAACGGCGAGCTCGAACATGCGGCCGCGATCTTGCATCCCAAGATGGGAGCGCCCGTCCGCAAGGTCCTGAGTAAAGGAGCCGCATTGATTCCATCCTCGAAAAAGCGTTCTGGTCCGGGGACGACGCTGGATATCCCGCTGGGGCATAAGGATGCGGCTTTCGTGCGGAGCCATTTCGATGGCATGGAGGTGCAGATCAACGACGCGCCGCGGGCCAACGAGATCATGGTCGCGGTCGCCGTGACCGACTCTGGGCGGCCGCTGCCGCGCGTCGGCGGGCTGACGGTCGCGGAGATCAAGGGCGAAGACGGTTTGAGATAATTTTGTTGGACATCGGAGGGTAAGGGATGCGGAATTATTTGATTGGGGCAGGGCTCGCGGTCCTGGTTGCGGGCATGGCGAATACTGCCATGGCCCAGAGCGAGATCAAGATCGGCGAGATCAACAGCTATTCGCTGTTGCCCGCCTTCACCGAGCCCTATCGCAAGGGCTGGCAGCTCGCGGTCGAGGAGATCAACGCGAGCGGCGGCATCAATGGCAAGAAGCTGGTCGTCATCTCCAAGGATGACAATGGCAAGCCGGCGGATGCGCAGACCGCGGCCAACGAACTGGTCTCGAGCGAGAACGTCGCGATGCTCGCCGGGACCTTCCTCTCCAATATCGGGCTCGCCGTCTCTGACTTCGCCAACCAGAAGAAGGTATTCTTCCTCGCCGCCGAGCCGTTGACCGATGCCATCACCTGGCCCAAGGGCAACCGCTATACCTTCCGTCTGCGTCCCTCGAATTACATGCAGGCGGCGATGCTGGTCGAGGCCGCCGCGAAACTGCCGGCCAAGCGCTGGGCCACCATCGCGCCGAACTATGAATACGGCCAGTCCGCCGTTGCCGTGTTCAAGAAGCTGATGTCGGAGAAGCGTCCCGACATTGTCTGGGTCGACGAGCAGTGGCCGCCGCAGGGCAAGATCGACGCCGGCCCGGTGGTGCAGGCGGTTGCCGCCGCCAATCCGGAAGCGATCCTCAACGTCACCTTCGGCGCCGACTTGGTCAAGCTCGTGCGCGAAGGCAACACGCGTGGCCTGTTCAAGGACCGCGCGGTGGTGAGCTTCCTGACCGGCGAGCCGGAATATCTCGATCCGCTGAAGGACGAAACGCCGGAAGGGTGGATCGTCACTGGCTACCCCTGGTACGATATCAAGACGCCGGAGCATGAGGCGTTCCTGAAGGCCTACCAGGCCAAGTTCAAGGATTATCCGCGGCTCGGCTCGATCGTCGGCTACCAGACCATCAAGTCGGCGGCGGCGATCCTGACCAAGGCGAACTCGACCGATCCGGAGAAGCTGATCGCGGCGACCGAAGGCCTGTCGGTGCCGTCGCCGTTCGGCGAGATCACCTTCCGCAAGATCGACCACCAGTCGACGCTCGGTGCTTACGTCGGCAAGACCGCGCTGAAGGACGGCAAGGGCGTAATGGTGGAGTCCTCCTACAAGAAGGGCTCCGACTATCTGCCCGCCGATGCCGAGATCGAGAAGCTCCGGCCGAAGGATTGATGGATGATCTCCTCCCTCTCCCCGCTCTTGCGGGGAGAGGGTCGGGGTGAGGGGCTGTCTCCACGAGTCGCGCTCGCGGAGAGAGCCCCTCACCCGAATTGCTGCGCAATTCGACCTCTCCCCGCAAAGGCGGGGAGAGGTGACCCAGCCTCCAACCTGGACCGCCGATGGCCTTTTACGTCGTTCAGTTCCTGACCGGACTTGCCAGCGCCGCCTCGCTGTTCCTGGTCGCCTCGGGGCTGTCGATCATCTTCGGCGTGACGCGGATCGTGAATTTCGCGCATGGCGCCTTCTACATGCTCGGCGCCTACATCGCCTTCACGCTCACCGAGCGCTTCGCCGGCGCGCTCGGCTTCTGGGGTGGCATCGTTGTCGCCGCACTTGTCGTCGCCGTGGTTGGCGTGCTCGTTGAGATGGTGCTGCTGCGGCGCATCTATCATTCGCCCGAGCTGTTCCAGTTGCTCGCGACCTTCGGCCTCACGCTGATGGTCCAGGATCTCGTCGTGCTGATCTGGGGCCCGAGCGATCTCGTCGGCCGCCGCGCGCCCGGCTTCAAGGGCGCGGTCGATTTCTTCGGCCAGAACATCCCGAGCTATGACCTGTTCCTGATCGTGCTCGGCCCTGTCGTGCTCGGCATCCTCTGGCTGCTGTTCCAGCGCACGCGCTGGGGCGTCCTGGTGCGCGCGGCGACGCAGGATCGCGACATGGTCGCAGCGCTTGGGGTCAACCAGAAATGGCTGTTCACCAGCGTGTTTGCGGTCGGCGTCTTCCTGGCTGCGCTCGGCGGCGCACTGCAGATCCCGCGCGATGCCGTGCATCATGCGATGGACTTGCGCATCATCGTCGATGTGTTCGTCGTTGTCGTGATCGGCGGCCTCGGCAGCATCACCGGCGCCTTCGTCGCCGCGGTGCTGGTCTCCGAGCTCAATGCCTTCGGCATTTTGATCTTCCCGAAGATCTCCATCATCCTGGTCTTCCTGGTGATGGCGGTCGTGCTGATCGTCCGCCCGTGGGGCCTGTTCGGCAAGCCGGAGGCGCCGGCGCGCCGCACGCCGGGCCTCACCGTCAATCCGTGGCGGCCCTGGACCTCGAACGAGCGATTGGCCGCAATCGCCGCCCTGGTCGTGGCTGCCGCACTGCCGTTTTTCGCCGGCAATTACGCGCTCACCGTCGGCTCGGAGATCGCGATCTTCGTGATCTTCGCCGTCAGCCTGCATTTCCTGATGTCGGTCGGCGGTCTCGCCTCGTTCGGCCATGCCGCCTATTTCGGCCTGGGCGCCTATGGCGTCGCCTTCCTCGCTAAACTGGCGGGGCTGCCGATGATCGTGTGCCTCGCGCTTGGCCCGCTATTGGGCCTCGTCGGTGCCGCCGTGTTTGGCTTCTTTGCCGTACAGCTCTCCGGCGTCTATTTCGCGATGCTGACGCTCGCCTTTGCCCAGATCGTGTGGTCGATCGCGTTCCAGTGGGTGGCGGTCACCGGCGGCGACAATGGCATCCTTGGCGTCTGGCCGGAGAAATGGGCGGCGAGCCCGTCGCACTTCTACTGGCTCTCGCTCGGCATCGCGGCGCTGGCAGTTCTGATCCTCCGCATCATCGTGTTCTCGCCCTTCGGCTTCGCATTGCGCGCGACGCGGGATTCGCCGCTGCGCAGCGAGGCTGTTGGCATCAACGGCAAGCGCATCCAGTGGACCGCATTCGTGATCGCAGGCACCGTGGCTGGTCTCGCCGGCGCGCTGTTCGCGTATCTGAAAGGCAGCGTCTTTCCTGACAACATGGGCATCTCGCTCTCGGTCGATGCGCTGGTCATGGTGCTGCTCGGCGGCGTCGAGACGGTGTCCGGCGCCGTGGTCGGCGCCATCGTCTACAAGGCCTTGAACATCTGGCTGGTCAGCCAGACCGACTGGTCGAAACTGGTGCTTGGCGCCTTCATCGTGCTGATCGTCGTCGCCTTCCCGAAGGGCATCGTCGGCACGCTGGAATCGATCCTCAGCCGCCGCCGCAAATCGTCATCGTCGAACTCGCCGCTTCTCGCCTCGCGCATCGAGACCGCCGAATGAGCATGGTCCCCACATTGCTGTCGGTCGAAGGCCTGACCAAGTCGTATGGCGGCGTGCACGCCGTGCGCGGCGTCTCGTTCGAGCTGCGCGCCGGCGAGATCCTGGCGCTGATCGGTCCCAACGGTGCCGGCAAGAGCACCTGCTTCGATATGCTCAACGGCCAGAACATCCCGGACTCCGGCCGCATCACGATCCTGGGCGAGGACACCGCCGGCAAGAAGCCGCGCGCGATCTGGCGGCTCGGCGTGGGTCGCACCTTCCAGATCACCGCGACCTTTCCCACCATGACCGTGCGCGAGAACGTGCAGGTCGCGCTGGTCTCGCACCGGCACCAGCTTTTCAATGTCTGGAGCTCGACGCCGAATTTCGCGCGCGAGGAGGCAGGCCGGCTGCTCGATCTCGTCGGTATGGGCGCCTATGCCGAGCGTCCCTGCGGCGAGCTCGCCTATGGCGACCTCAAGCGGCTCGAGCTCGCGGTTGCACTCGCCAACCAGCCGAAGCTGTTGTTGATGGACGAGCCGACCGCCGGCATGGCGCCGCGCGAGCGCATCGACTTGATGCGGCTCACCGCCACGATCGCACGGGAGCAGTCGATTGGCGTGCTCTTCACCGAGCACGACATGGACGTCGTGTTCGAGCATGCCGACCGCATCCTGGTGCTCAACCGCGGCAGCCTGGTTGCCGAGGGATCGCCTGAGGAAGTCCGCGGCAATGCGCAGGTGCGCGCCATCTATCTCGGCGAGGGCCTGGTCTATGACGCGCGCCACCGCGACGGAGCGCACGCATGAAACTCCAGGTCAGCGATCTCAACAGCTTCTATGGTCCGGCGCACATCCTGTTCGATATCGCGCTCGATGTCGGCGAAGGCGAGGTGGTCGCGCTGCTCGGTCGCAACGGCGCCGGCAAGTCGACGACGTTCCGCTCCATCGTTGGCCTGGTCGAGAACCGCTCGGGGCGCATCCTCTTCGAGGGCAGGGATGTTTCGCGCGAGCCGACGCACGCGATCGTGCGCGGCGGGCTCGGCTATGTGCCGGAGGAACGGCGCATCTTCACCGACCTGACGGTCGAGGAGAATCTCGAAGTCGGCCGTCAGCCGAAGCGCGCCAATGCGCCATACTGGACGCGCGAAAAACTGTTCACGCTGTTTCCGAATCTCGGCGAGATGCGGGGACGCGCAGGCGGGCGCATGAGCGGCGGCGAGCAGCAGATGCTGACGATTGCGCGCACGCTGATGGGCAACCCGTCGCTGGTGCTGCTCGATGAGCCCTCTGAAGGCCTGTCGCCGAAGATCGTCGAGCAGATGGTCGACGCGATCCTTGCCATGAAAAAGGAGGGCGTGAGCATCGTCGTCTCCGAGCAGAACCTGCATTTCGCGCGCCTGATCTCGGATCGCGCCTATATCATCGAGCGCGGCCGCATCTGCTTCGGCGGCACGATGGCCGAGCTCGATGCGCGGCCCGATATTCGGGACGCGCATCTGTCGCTGTGATGGGCGACGGTGGGAGATTCAATAATGGCCAGGAATGGGGGCGCGAAACGCAACCCGAAGCCGCAGAAGATCAGCTACGTTCTGGACGAGCAGATCGGCTTCTTGCTGCGCCAGGTGTGGCAGCGCCACGCCACCATCTTCGCGCGTGAGATCGGCGTCGAGCTAACCTCGCCGCAATGGGCGGCGCTGTCGAAGCTCGCCGAGACCGGCTCGTGCTCGCAGAACCAGCTTGGCCGGCTGACAGCGATGGATGTCGCCACCATCAAGGGCGTCATCGACCGCCTCACGGCGCGGGGCCTGACCGAGACCAGTTCCGATCCTGAGGACGGCCGTCGTTTGCTCGTCAGCCTGACCCGCGCGGGCCAGCAGACGGTCGAAAAAGCTGCGCCGAACGCGCTGGCGATCACCAAGGAAACGCTGGCGCCGCTCGATGGCAAGGAGCGCGAGACGTTGATCGCGCTCCTGAGCAAGCTGCGCTGAAGCGTCCAGAGTCCGCCGGATTGTCGGCGGAACAAAACCCGGCGGCTGACATTGCTAAGGTTCAAGAGGCGGGCAGAGGAACCAACAGGAGTTCCCCCAATGAGGATGAATTGGCTTTACACAACGGCAATCGCCATGACCATCGGCGCCAGCGCGGCCATTGCGCAGGCGCCGGATCAATCGCAGAAGCGCGAGGAGAGCCCTCGCGCACAGGCGCCCACGGCTCAGTCGAAAGACATGGATCGTTCGGGCGCCCAGTCCAGGGAGATGGACCGCTCCGGCGCCGCCGATCGCGCGAAGGAGCGCGCTCAATCTGAACAGAAGGGCGGCACCAGGGACATGCAGCGCGGCGAAGGTTCGTCGCCCGCTGAGCGGAGCAAGCAGGCTCAGGAGCCGCAAGGGCGTGAGAGCAAGGAGCCGACCCGGCAAAGCCAGGATCAGGATCGTCGCGAACGACCGCCAGCCAGCGCGTCGCAGCAACAGAGCAAGGAAGATCAGCAAGGTCGCAACGCCAAGGAGACCACCGAGCAGCAGCGTGGTCGCGAGGACCGCACTGGACGTGACCGCGCGCAGGACGCCAGGCAGCCTGCCGATACCAGGCAGCAGAGCCAGCAGCAGATGGACCGCGACCGCAGGGATCAGCGCGATCAGGCGGGACAGCCCTCCGGCACGTCGACGCAGCAGCAGAGCTCGCGGCCGAGCGACACGACGCAGGACCAGGCCACAAGGACCGGCCAAACGTCTGGACAGGCCGGTCAGCGCGCTGCAAACGTCAATGACGACCAGCGCAAGCAGATCGTGGATCAGCTACGGAGTGATCGAACGGCAACCCGGACCTCCAATGTGAATGTCAATATCGGCCAGCCGTTGCCGCCGAGTATCCAGCCTCACCGGCTGCCGGCAGACATCGTGCGGATTGCTCCGCAATATCGCGACTACGATTACACGCTCGTCGACGACAGGGTCGTGATCGTCGATCCGCGGCGGCACGAAGTCGTCGACATCCTCGACGAAGGGCCGGGCTATGGCGGGGCCGCAGCCTATGGCCGCGAGCGCATCGTCATCAGCGACGACATGCGCACGAGGTTCAGGGAGTTGGCGCGCGGGCCTTCGACCACGGTCGGCTCGACGACCTCGTCGGGCGGAACGTCGGCATCGAACTGCCTGTCGCTGCAGCCCGTGCCAGAGGAGATGGTGCGCAGCAATGCCGAGCTCAGGAACTATCGCTATCTCGCTGTCGGCGACCAGATCGTGCTGGTCGATCCGCAGCAGCAGAAGATAGTGCAGGTGATCGAGTAGGCGCGCCCGCACCCCGTCATTCCGGGGCGCGCGTAGCGCGAGCCCGGAATCCATTTGGCCGCGCACTCTGCGGCGAGATGGATTCCGGGCTCGATGCTTCGCGATGCCCCGGAATGACTCCGGAGCGGTTACCGTCCCATAATCTCCGGCACTTTGCCCGCCGGCGGCGTATTCCTGCTGCGCTGGGTGCGGACGATGCCGTCGATGATAGTCATGCCGATGCCCGGCAGATCGCCGAGCTGCACGCTCTCCAGGATATTCTTGCCTGGCGAATGCTGCGCCTTGTCCATCAGCACGAAATCCGCCGCGCGGCCGACTTCGACCAATCCGCAATCCAATCCGCGCATCCGCGCGGTGTTGCCGGTGGCGAGGCAGAACGCGATCTCTGCCGGCAGTTCGCCCAGCGAGGACAGCATCGAGACCATGCGCAAAATCCCGAGCGGCTGCACGCCGGAGCCGGCGGGCGCATCGGTGCCGAGGATGACGCGGTGAAGATCACCCATATCGCGCGCGATGCGCAGCGTGTAGAGCGCCGATCGCTCATTGCCGTTGTGAACCAGTTCGAGGCCGCGCTTGCAGCCCTCGCAGATGCAGCGGATCTGGTCGTCCGGCAGGGCGGTGTGGCCGCCGTTGATGTGGCCGACCACGTCGGTGTCGGCCTCCAGCACCACATCCTTGTCGATCAGACCGGAGCCGGGGATCGAGGGGCCGCCGGTGTGGATCGTGCTCTGGATGCCGTATTTGCGCGCCCATCCCACCATCTTCCGCGCGGTCGGGCCGTCCTTCACGCCGCCAAGGCCGACCTCGCCGAGCAGCTTGACGCCGGCGGCGGCCATTTCCTTGAAATCCTCTTCCACCATCTCGCATTCGATCACCGGCGCGCCGGCGTGCACCTTCACGCCGCCGGGCCTCAGTGTCCAGAATGCGCGCTGCGCGAAGATAGCCATCGCCTTGAGGCCCACGACATCACGTGGCCGGCCCGGCATGTGGACTTCGCCCGCGGAGATCATGGTGGTGACGCCGCCATGCAGGTAGCTGTCGATCCAGTTGACCTGGTTCTGCCGCGGCGTCCAGTCGCCCGCAACAGGGTGGACGTGGCTGTCGATCAGCCCGGGCGCCACCGTCGTGCCATTGGCATCGACGATGGTGGTAGCGCCTTCGGTGTCGACATCCTTGGCGCGGCCGATCGCGGTGATCTTGCCGTTCTCGGCCACGATGGTGTCGGCATCGAGGATCGGCCGCTCCAGCGCCCCCGACAGCAACAGCCCGATATTGCGGATCATCAGCTTGCTCGGTCCGGTCGCCTCCGGTGCATCGTGGGCCATGCTCTGTCCTTTTCGCTCAATCCCTGCGCCGCGCATTGTGCCCGCGGCCTGACGTGCCGATCAAGTCGGATTGTTTATTAGTACACGAATGATCGTCGTCGAAAAGCCCCTTGCCGAGGGTGCGGCGGCTCGCGCCACCACCTCCGTCATTGCGAGCGCAGCGAAGCAATCCATGTCTCTACTTGCGGCGCTATGGATTGCTTCGCTGCGCTCGCAATGACGATGTGGCTATTTTGGGTGCGACATAACAACCCGACGGGCAAATCAGCAAAAGTCTGTCCAGTCCTCGCGCAAAAAACATTCCGCTTTCGCCGTCGGGCAAATCAGTGATTTAACTCCGCGCGTCTCAGCGCGAATGAGGGGCGGGTCG